>JAZKZQ010000097.1:0-16745 GCA_045612745.1 Cellulosilyticum sp.
TTTATATAAAAATAATTGCAAAAATGAGATTAATGGATGGCAATATTAATTTTTTTTGAAAGGTATAGATGAATATACAAAAATTGATAAAAGATGAAAAAAATAATATAATTAAATAAGACTAACATATCTTAGACAGAAAAGAAGGTGATAAAATGCTATCCATTATAATATGTGATGATGAGGAGATTTATGTAAAAGATTTATCAAATACAGTTAAAAAAGAATTAGAAAGTTTAGATGTAGAATATGATTTGGAAATGTTTACATCTTCTAAGAAGTTATTGGAAGAATATAAAAAGCGAGAGGAAAGGCCTGATTTAATATTTTTAGATATTGATATGCCAGAGATAGATGGTATTGCTGTAGCTGATGCCATTAGACAAATTGATGAGGAAGTAACAATTGTGTTAGTAACTTCTATGGAGGATCGTGTATATGATGCCTTTGGATATAATATTTATAAATTTGTGAGAAAAGGTTTAGCAGAGGAAGAACGTATAAGGATAATTAGGCAATGCATTAAATATGTAGAAAGTACAAAAGATACTTATTTATTTAATACTGAAAAAGAAGTTCTTAAACTAAGAGAACAGGAAATTGTTTACTTTGAAATTCAACTACGTAAGTTTTATATGCAAACAGTAAAAGGACGGTATAGACTGATGGTTACTAAGTTTGAAGATATTTTAGATATTTTGAAGAATAATAGTAGTTTTGCCATGCCCAACCGTTCAACCTTGGTAAATATGCGTTATATTCATACCATTACAAAGGAGCAGGAAATTATATTAGAGTATGGCGGAGAACAGGAAATTATATTAATGAGTAGGAATAAGAAAAGGCCCTTTTATAGCAAATTTGTAGCGTATATTAAGTAGGAGAAGAAATATGTATGAATTAATGGAGATTTTATTTTGTGGTATTGATGTAGTTTATTTAGATCAATTTATTCAATTTTTTCTAGAAGAAAAACGATTAAAAAAGGTCTACTATAAAATAATTGCAATGGGAATATTAACTTTAGCAATTCATTATGTTACAGGATTTAAGGTGTTTAGTAGTTATACTACTTTAATAAGTATGAGTTTGATGTGTATATATACAGTTATAATGTATCATGGACAAGTACAAAATAAAATAATTGTGGGTACTGTATTTGAAATTTGCCTAGGACTATGTACGATTATAGGCCTTAACCTAATTGCTTATATGACGGAGGAAGAATTAAGTAAATTATTAGCATTTGGTACATATAGACGTATGATTGTGGTAAGTATGATTAAAATAATGCCTTTTATTATTTTAATGTTTGCAAAACGGACAATTAGTTTAAAAAAAGTAGAAACACCTAAAGGGTATAGAGAATTAATTTTGGTTATATTTATTACATCCTTTTTGACAGTAATTCTTATGTTTAAATTAAGTGTTTATAACACAGATACAGTGATATATAAGCTTATTGTACTATTAGCCATTATATTTTGCGTTTTTAATATGGTTATTTATGGCTTGTTCAGAAAGGTTATTATGAATGTACAAGAAACAGCAAAAACAGATTTGATTTTACATAATCAAGAAGTTATGCAAGGACATATTATAGAACTTAATGAAAGTCACAAAGAGATTAGAAAAATTAAGCATGATATGTTAAACCATTTTGGGATTATAGAATATATGATTATGAATAACCAAGTGGAAGAGTGTATAAGGTACATCAAGGAGTTGCGTTCAAGGGCAGAAAATATACCTATGTATTATAATACGGGGAATGTTATAGCTGATGCTGTAATTAGCCAAAAAGTTTATTCTACAAGGGATGAGAATATTAAATATGATTTACAAGTAACATTTCCAGGTGAAATGAAGATAGAAGAAGTAGATCTAGGAACATTATTAGTAAATTTAATAGACAATGCTATAGAAGCTGTGCGTGAAGTGGAAATTAAGGAAAGGAAAATTAAGATTAATATTCATCCGTATCATAATAAATTATTGATTAATATTATGAATTCCGTTATTAGTAGTCCAATACAAGGGAATAAACTCATAAGACGCAAAAAAAATAATAAGCAAGAACATGGCTATGGTTTGATGAATGTAAAATATGTAGTTAACAAATACAATGGATTTATGGAATATAGTTGTAGAGAAAATATGTTTGAAATGAATATTTTGTTAGATTATATAGAAGGTTAAAGTATGTTTAACAGCAAAGTGACCATTTAGACATAAAAACTAACCATTTAAACATAAAAAGTAGGAATGATAGAAAAGTATGGTAGAATTATCTTGTCAAAAGGAGTTGAAGAAAATAAATCGATTGATTAGTAAGATAGTCATAGCTTTACAAGCAGATAACATTATTCTAGAAGAAGATAGTGATATTTATAGCTATGGTTTAGAGATACTGATTAGCAATCTGACATTACTTATTTCAATCCTGATAGTAGGAATGATTTGTGGAAAGCTTCAGTATACACTACTGTTTTTGATGGTTTTCATAGGATTACGTCGTGTGACGGGAGGTTACCATACTAAGAAGAGATGGCAATGTTTCTGCCTAACAAATGCACTACATAGTATTATTATTGGATTTACAGTACTAGATTATACATATATAATGGATGAATTAGTATTTATATGTGTTATCTTTTCTGTAGGTATTGTATATGTAGCTGCACCTATTGAAAATAAAGATAATCCCAAGACTCCGAGGGAAATAGTAAAAAATAGGGTGATAAGCCGAGTGGCTGTAAGCGTGCTTGGGATTATTACACTAGTTGGATTTTATGGAGGAGAAAGCTATAAACAGATATGTTCTACAATAGCAATCACAATGACATTAGTAGGTATACTCATATTATTACCTTATATGAAAGAGTGGTAGAAGAATAATTATGAAGAAAAATCTTTTAATTATGGTAGAAAAAATAGCTAGAAAATCAGCCCATAAAGCTGTAAATTATCAATCAGATTGGTGGTGCTATCAAACAGCAGTACCTAAAAAGTTACATAAGACAAAATAAGCAGTTTATGCTTAGTTTGTATAGATTCCTTAAGTTGGTTAAATTTGTTAAGTTAGTTGGATTTTTTGAGGGGTATCCTTTTAGGATATCCCTACTTTTTATATACAAAAAATACCAAATTAAAAATTTAAATCAGTGTTTTAAATTAGGAGCAAAAATAGTATACTGAGTAATAGAGAAAATAATAGAAAGGATAAAGTAAGTATGGCGTATAAAAGTAATTTAAACTTTGGTGCTAAAAGGAGAAATAGGCTTTTAGCTGTATGTGTAGCTTTAACTGTTTTATGTGCTGGTACGACACTTGGCCTTTTGGGTGGACATGTTTACCTTAAAAGTAGTATAAATAAAAAGATGGCCAGTGTCGAAACTATTTCTGAAAATACAGCTAGCTTAAAAGCAGAGGTACAATCAGTAAAAGATAAGCACCAATCATCAAAGGAAGAATTAGAAGTAATACAAGATAATTTAGCAAAATATGAGCCAGTAGTTATACCAGATTCTATGAAATAAATGTTAGTTTATAGTACAAAAGGTGTAAATTACTAGACAAAAGGAGTATAAATATATAAAGTAGAAAAAGGTGAGTAAAATGAGTTATGGTAGAAGAAAAAGTAAGAAGGTTGGCACTACACTTCTATTTCTACTTTTAGCAATAGTATTTGGATGCAGTACAGGATTTTTAGTATATAAATTACCTGAACAAGTAAATAATTTAAAAGAAGCAAAAAAAGCTGTAGCAAGTTTTAATGAAGAAAATCAGTCTCTTCAAGAGGAACTTAATACCAATAAACTAGAGCTGGCACAAGTAGAAACAGAAATTAAGGAAAAGAAAGCTCAATTAGAAAAGGCTAAGGCTGAGAATCCTAATATAGTAGTAGGCAATGATACAAATAAGTATGCATACCTTACATTTGATGACGGCCCAAGTGCAAATACAGTAAAGATTCTTGACTTTCTTAAAGCAAATAATATTAAGGCAACATTCTTTGTCTTAGGGAAAAATAATCAAGATGAAATATATAAACGTATTGTAGATGAAGGGCATACTCTAGCTATTCACTCAAATACACATGAGTACAACTCAATTTATCAAAGTGTAGATAGTTTTATGACAGATATTGCAGATTTGTCAGAGAAATTAGAAAAAATTACAGGGGTAAAACCTACTATTATGAGATTTCCAGGTGGGTCTAATAATACAATCAGTAATAGATATGGTGGCGGAAACATTATGGATAAGATTATTCCAGCTGTTACCGATGCTGGTCTTACATACTTTGACTGGAATGTAGACTCATCAGATGCATCTGCTAATAAGCAAGATAAAAATGTGATTGTAAATTCTGTTTTAAATGGCTCAAAGGGGAAGGATGAAGCGGTTATTTTAATGCATGATGCTCCAGCTAAAACAACAACAGTTGATGCACTACCAGAAATTGTTGAAGGACTTAGAAAGCAAGGATTCTCTTTTAGACCAATTACTGATGATACAGCACAAGTAAAATTTAAATAAAGGCGGCTAGTAGCACTAAAAGTGCTACAGCCGTTTTTTCTTTATGAATATTTGGGGGATAAAATGAAGAATATAAATGTTGCATATGCATATGACATTAAACTTCGATATATGATAGAAAACGTCAAAAATATGTATAATGACACCTAAATTTATAAAAATTATTCATAAAACTTGAGACTTTAGTTTAATAGGACTATAATAATAGTGAATGGAATTTCAAGAAATTGTATAATCTGAAAGGAGAAGGGAAAATGGGAAGAGTGTTAAATATAGCACATAGAGGCTTCAGTGGCAGATACCCAGAAAATACAAATATTGCATTTGCAAAAGCTTTAACAGAGGGGTACTGTGATGGTATCGAAGTAGATGTACACATGACAAAAGATAATAAAATCGTTATTATTCATGATGACAAACTCGATAGGACAACAACAGGGACAGGCTATATTAAAGATCATACACTCGATGAGTTACTAGAGTTTGATGCTGGCGTTAAATACGATCCTAAGTATAAAGGGGAAAAGATTTTATGTATAAAATCTGCTATTGAATTAGTAAAAAAATATAATGTAAAACTTTATATTGAGATAAAAGACAGTGAAGTACAATATGAGCAAATTGTAGAAGAGGTAATTGATCGTGTAAGAACAATTGGTGCTGAGGATAAAGTTATTTTATCTTCTTATAATGTAGAGACACTTAAAAAGATCAAAACATTAGCACCAAGTATTAAGACAGCTCTGTTATGTAAAGAGATGCCATGGGATGTACGTAGTTATAGATATGCAGATGCTATTTCTGTTAATTATACAAACGTAGACCAAGAAGCTATTGACACAGTACATAGCATTGGTAAAACAGTGACAGTATGGACTGTAGATGAAAAAGCTGATATGAAAAAAATGAAGGAATTAAATGTAGATGCAGTAATTACAAATTATCCAGATACATTTAATGATGTAATCAACGGATTATGCTAATAAGTATTATAGTTTAGATGTTTTAAAAAGCAGTAACAAGAAGTAATTAAGAAGCTATTGTTACTGCTTTTTAGTTTGAAATTAGGGTTATAATAGGAAAAACATATTTTTAATATATGGTGCTATACTGTAAAGATATTAATATGAGTATACAATTTCTACTTCTTACTTTTATAAGTATAGGTTATAATGAAGAAAGAAGGGGAGACCCTTGTGGATTTTAAAAGAAAAGGAGCTATTTATGATTAAATATAGAAAGCAAATGTTTTTAATTACATATGCATTAGTAATATTTTTCTTGTTATTCAAATTTAATGATGTAACAGGTGTAGTTAAAAATTTCGTTGTATTAGTAGGACCATTTATTTATGGTTTTGCACTGGCGTATTTAATTAATATTCCTGCTACATTTTTTCTTGAAAGAGTATTTAAAGCGAAAGCAGGAGACAAGAATTATAATAAGAAGAGAGGTGGTGCCATACTACTTTCATATATTCTTGTATTATCTGTTATTGCATTAGTATTCGCAACATTGATACCTCAGTTGGCAGAAAGTATTAGTGGTTTTGTAGGAAATATGAATCATTATTCACAGCAGTTTGATGAATTTATGCAAGGAATTATGAATAGAATTGACATCCAAGAGGCAGTATGGAAAAGTATTCAAAATTTCCTTGTACAATTCAAGGAGCAGATTATTAATATTTTACAAAGTATCGTACCATCTGTGATAGGTATTGCAACAGGTACATTTAATGGGATCTTTAATGTAATCTTTACACTGATTATTTCTATTTATATTTTAATGAGTAAGGATGATCTAAGTACACTTATAGGAAAGACTGTAACAGTTCTAGTACCTAGTAAAGTAAGAAATTATTTGCATCATGTATTACAGGTGACAGATGAGACTTTTAGAGGATTTATTGTAGGACAGCTTACAGATGCATTAATAGTAGGAGTGCTTACTTTCCTTGGGGCATGTATATTTGGATTCCCATATCCATTATTAGTTGGATTTATTGCTGGTATTACTAATATTATTCCAGTGCTAGGTCCTTTCATTGGTGCAGTACCATGTTTTGTAATCATTTTACTTGCAGATCCAACTAAAGCGTTATGGTATCTTATCTTTGTAATTGTGCTACAACAAGTGGATGGAAATATTATTTGTCCTAAAATTGTAGGTGATTCCATTGGATTAGATGGTATTTGGGTTGTATTTGTTGTCCTTGTAGGTGGAGGTATCTGGGGAGTATTGGGTTCAGTACTGGGGGTCCCAGTTTTTGCTATAGTATTTAAGCTTTATAATGAATGGGTGGATAATAGACTTGCTCAAAAAATAGAAAAAAAGCAATCATAATCTAGGCCGGGCATAGATATATTTATAATTAGAAGGATGTTACCACTTGCAACTTAGAAATAGCCTTTGTATAATTAGAAAATAATAGCAGATAAAACATTTTGATGTAAGGAAGTTTGTTCTACCTTGAGGGAGACAAACGGAATAAGTGTTAATCAAGATTAAGAAACGGAGAGGGGGATAAAAATATGGAATCTCCAATTTCAGCAGTAGGTTTTTCAAACCTTAATAAAGATACGCAGTTAGAAAGTATTGTGAGTAGTATATTAGATAGTCCAACTATACAATTTGCGACAAGAAGAAAGAATAAGGATATTTTGGCAGAGTACTTTAAAGAGTATGATAAAGATACATGTGTGATGGTTCGAATTGTCCTAAAAGGTGGAAATAAAAAAGATGCCAAGATAGAAGTAGAACAATGTGAACCATGCTTCTTTACAAATAATATAATTGAAGTTGAAGAAATGACAGTAGAGTGTGTTGATGAAGATTATACGTATTATGTAATATGTGAAGAGAAAGAAACAGGTATGCAATTTATCTTCTGGTTACAAAATGTAGTAGAGTATATTGACATAATAGAAGACAAAAGAGAATTTAATAAAGTCAAAGTAGCTGGGCTTGCCATGGAAGGCACTATTATTTTACCTATTGAGAAGGACCAAGAGGATGAAGCAGTAGAAAAAGAAGAACGTGAGAAGCTAAAGGTCATGATTCAAAAGGCAAGAGAAGGAGATGAAGAGGCACAGGCACAGTTAGAGCAAGAAGAAAAAGATTTAGATGACCAGCTCAAAGAGCGTATGATGGAAGAGGATTTTCTGTCTATAATGAGCGGTTACTTTGTCCCAACAACTCTCGTAGATGCAACTTATGCTGTTTTAGGTGAGATTAAGGCAATTAGTACACGTAAAAATAATAAAACAGGTGAGGAGCTTTATCTCTTTGTTTTAGAAGTAAATGATATGCCACTTGAAGTACTTATTAACAAAAAAGATTTAGTAGGTATGCCAAGTATAGGAATGCGATTTATGGGAACATGTTGGCTTCAAGGAACTATTGTTACAAAATAAAGACTTGACTTAAATCATTAAAAAATGTAATATAATAGAGTGTACCAAATGGTACAGTGTTTCCGTAGCTCAGTAGGATAGAGCGACCGCCTCCTAAGCGGTAGGCCGCTGGTTCGATTCCAGTCGGGAACGCTTTATAAAAGGGTTCTGTATGAAAATGCAGGACCCTTTTTTGATATGTATTACACCAAGGCTTATTGCAACCTACACCGAAGATTCCGGTGCCAAACATAGTGGGACAGGAAGTATATTTGAATAGGAAAAGAGTAAAAGTGTTGATATTAAAATATAAATTTATTTCATGAGTAAAGCATTAACTAACTAGGCTCTGGAATCATTGAAGCAAGATAAAGGAAGCCAAGAGAGAGCTGAGAAGGGGTGGTGCTGATAGTCTACCTTCGGAAGAATTTGATGATAGTCTTAGTGAAGACAATCAATGAGGTTTTAGGTGTGCTGTTTGAACGTAGCATAGCGAAGTGAGTTCACACCGTTTCATTGATTGTCGAACTTAGACTATCACAAATTCTGTAGAGTGTAGCTATCAGTACCACCCCTTCTCAGCGGACCTCTAAGGGCTCCTATCTACCTGTCACAAGATGGAAGAGTGTTCTCACAGGTGCCCCAGTAGCTCCTTTAGAATGTAGTCCATTTACACTATCGTGCCATGCAGTACCTGCGATATCAAGATGCATCCAAGGTGTATTATTTTCTACAAATTCACCTACGAATAATCCGGCAGTAATAGTTCCAGCAAGCTTGCCACCTAAGTTTTTAAGATCGGCTACTTGACTTTTATTCATCTTAGCATATTCCTTAAATGCAGGAAGTTGCCAAAATTGTTCGCCTGTCCTATCTGCGGCAGTTAAAAGACGTGCATAGAAGTCATCATTATTAGTAATAACAGCAGTTGTACTGTCACCAAGTGCCATAAGTACAGCACCTGTAAGTGTGGCAAGATCAATGACTTCATCTACTTTTTCTTTACGCATCATATAAGTCATAGCATCAGCTAATGTGAGGCGACCTTCGGCATCGGTATTTAAGATTTCAATAGTTTTACCAGCCATAGAAGAGATAATATCTCCAGGTTTATAACTCTCACCAGAGATAGCATTCTCACAAGCAGCTACAACAGCTACAACATTTTGTTTTACATTATTTTTAGCAAGGGCATACATTGTACCAATAACAGCACCAGCACCGCCCATATCACTATGCATTGTTTTCATAGAGTCAGTTGGTTTAAGTGAGTAACCACCTGTATCATAAGTTAAACCTTTTCCAATAAGACCTAAAGTATAATCATCTTCTGGATTTCCTTTATGACGCATTACAATGAGGCGAGGTTTTTTAGCTGACCCCATACCTACAGCAAGAAGGGCATCCATACCGAGTGCCTTGATTTGATGTTCATCCATTACATCTACTTCAAGGTTACATCTTGTCCCCATATCTTGAACAAAGTTAGCAAGTGTTTCTGGATACATCATATTAGAAGGCTCATTAACAAGATCTCTTGCAATCATAACGCCTTCTACTACATTAAGGGTAGTTGCAAGTACTACTTGTGCTTCTTCTAGTTTTGCAGTAGGTACACCAATAATGTATGTGGCTTCAAATGGTTTCTTATTTTCTCTTTTATTTTCTGTTTTGTATTTATCAAATTTATAAGTTGCAAGATACATTGTTTCAGCAATAATTTTGACAGTGTCATCTATGCAAATGTTTGAGCTTGAAGTGAGGTAGACACCTATTGTTTTTATTTTAAGTGTTTGAGCCTTTCTAAAGCCTTCACTAAGTGCATCTCTAAGTGCTAAATCTCTTTTATCATCAGTTAGTTTACCCATACCTAAGTAAATGGTATATTTGATTGTCTCACTTAAAGTAGTTGAAACAAAAAGCTCACCTTCTTTGCCGGTAAACGTCTCGCTTAATTTAAGTTTTTCTAATTCCTCCATTTGAGTTTCTTGATCTTCAAATACTGGAATCATGAGGGCATCTACTTCATTGAAAGTAACATCTTTGATATAAATCATATGAATCTCCTTTTGCTATTAATATAATGTCAAGTAGATAAGTTAGTTAAAATAACTTACTTATCTCATATGCTCTAGTTTAGTATAACCATTTATAAAGATATTGTCTTGCAAAATAATTTATTATTTTACAGCATATTTTTTAAAAGAGTGCTTTAATTGCAATAAAGATTAAAATTAAACCACCAATAAGTGTTGATTTACTTTCAAAGAGTGAGCCAAATTTCTTACCAATGAAGATTGCAATAAGTGAACAGATTGCAGTAGTAATAGCAATGATAGAACAAGAGGAGATAATATTTACACCCATTGCACTAAAACCAATGCCTACTGCAAAAGCATCAATACTTGTTGCAATAGCTTGGATGAAGAGCAGTTTATAAGTAAGTTCGCCTTCGTGTGCTTCCTCTTCTTTGTCTGGATTTTTATAATCTTTGTAGACATCAAGAAGCATTTTACCACCAATGAAACCTAGGATTAAAAAGATTAAAATATTAGCGTATTGTGTAATAAGATGAGAAACTAAGCCGCATAAAAAGAAGCCTAAGAGTGGCATGAGTCCTTGAAAAATCCCAAAGAAGAGCGGCATTGCAATAATCTTATCTTTTTTTAAATCCTTGTAGACCATACCGTTAGTCATTGATACTGTAGCAGCATCCATACTTAATCCTATTCCTATTAAAATTAGTTCGAAAAATCCCATATTCATGTCTCCTTTACCTTAATTAATCTTATTGTGGGCAAAAATAAAAGACTCATGCGTAGCACAAAGCTACACATGAGTCTTGTTCATTAAGACAAGCCAGATTGTAAAAGTTTTAGGCCCTACAATCACTATGTTGACTTGTCACGTATAAAGCTATCTTTATACGCAAACTACTCCCTCACGAGATTATTAGACATATTATAACATAAAATATAGATTTTAATCAATACTGTAAACATAACTAAAAAAAGAAGGTTGTTGGGGAGGAACCTTCTTTTTTAGGAATAAGATATGCCGACCATCTTACTCATTATATTAAATTAAATGGGGAATAAAAGAAAAAGAATATTTAAAATACTTTTTCTTTTATGATATTAATATACATATTAAAAATGTAGAGAGTATGATGTTTTTGTGTAAATACTGTGAAGAAATTTAGGAAGAAGATTTAATAATATATTGGATGTACTTGCCATGTTACTAGAGAGAAAAATAGTTTATAATAGCATTGGGACTGAATAAGGTCAAATAACTAGAAAGAGAGACATAGAATTTAGCATGAATAAGAAGATAATATTTTGTGATATAGATGGGACACTTATAAATCATCATGGTATTATGCCAGAATCTACGAAAGAGGCCATTAGACAAGCTAGAGCAAATGGGCATCTGGTATTTTTGTGCACGGGCCGATCAAAGGCAAAGGTTGTAGGTGAAGCTGCTAACCTTGAAGTAGATGGTAGAATTTATTCAGCAGGGGGATATATTGAGATTAATAATGAAATCATCAGAGAAGAATTTGTAGCAGTAGATGCCATAGCGCATTTAGTAGAATTCTTAGATGCTAAAGGGATACATTTTTGCTTAGAGGCAACAGAAAAAACATATATCAGTCGTCATGCACGTAGATTTTGTAGTGAACTTTTAACAGAAAAAGTAAAAGTGCAACCAGAAGCTAAGGAGCAGATAGAAATGCATATGCAAGGATTAATGGACAAAATGATTGAGGGAGAAGAACTTGTAAGAGATGATATTTGCAAAGTTATTTTCTTTGGTTCAACTTTGGCTATAGAGGAACTTCAAGAGGAGTTTAAGGATGAGTTTATTGTATTACCAAGCTCAGTAGGCTTCTGGGGCAATAATAGTGGTGAAATGATGATTCCTAATGTACATAAGGCATCAGGAATTGAAAGTGTTTTAGCACATCTAGGACGAGATCAGAAAGATACAGTAGGTTATGGGGATAGTTTAAATGATATGGAAATGTTACAATTTGTGAATTTAGGTGTAGCTATGGGGAATGCACTGCCAGCCCTAAAGGAAATAGCAGATGACGTAACAGATGCGGTAGAAGAAGATGGGATTTACAATAGCTTCAAAAAACACGGTTTTATATCTTAAATTCATTAATTAGATTTTTATTTTATGTATGAGTGAGAAAGTTAGGGCCCTTAGCATCACTAAACTACCTTTGGCGTATTATAGATTCCAAAGAGGGTAGGTAGTAATGCTAAGGGCCCTAGTGAAATTATTATTTTTCTAGTGGTAAGAAGTTATTAGTAAGCATTTCTTGGATTTTTAATGTAACGCCATGTTGGTCATTGCTAGCTGTTTTAAAGCGCGCAATTTTTAATAAATCTTCATGAGCATTTTCCATGGCATAGCTATAATAAACACTTTGCATCATTTCTACATCATTAAGATAATCACCAAAAGCCATGCATTCATTAAAGTTGATATTTAAAAAGTTCTGAATGTCTCGGATAGCAATTCCTTTATTTACATTAAGTGGCATCATATCGAGCCAAACCAAGCCTGCCACGCATACTTGAACTTGTGAACTTAGGGGCTTAAAAATAGGGTAACTATTATGTTCAGCACCTTCTAAATCGCAGACTGTATATTTAATAATACGTTCCTTGATAGTAGTAAGGTCATCAACTATGGTATATTTTACATAATATTTTTCTAGTTCGTTAAGGAAAGGACGATAATTGCTTTCAACAAAAGCACCAGCTGTTGTACAGACTACAGCATAGGTGTTTTTAAGTTTTCTAGTTTGCTGAATTAATATGTGCACTAATTGGGTATCTAAGGTATGAACAGCAATTTCTTCTCCTTTATATACTACATGAGCACCATTATCTGATATAAATAAAATATCGTTAAGATAGTCCTTAAAATTTTCACAAAGTGTTAGGTAAGGTCTGCCACTAGCAACGGCAAAAATAATATTATTTTGTGTAAGTGTAGCGAGTATTTCAGGAAATTCTGGTGGCATAGAGTGATCGCTACGTAAAAAAGTGCCATCCATATCGGTTGCTATTAATTTAATCATAAGTATTCTCCAAAATCTAAAAATATATAGGTCGGAAGTATAGATAAGAAGTCTATAATAACGACTAAAAATATTATACTCCTAATTAAGGTAGGGAAAAAACTAATTTCGGGATGATATTAAATGAAATATATTAAAAACACTTTTAAGGAATATAAGAAGGATGGAGAATAAAAATGGCATAAATCTCCCATAATAGTGAGATGAAAATATAACAACATTAGTCACTTAAAGGAGAAGTATTATGCCAAATTTAAAATGTAACGTTAGAAATTGTTCTTATAATGAAGAGTGTCGCTGCTGTTTATCTCAGATAAAAGTAGGTGATCAGGTGTCAAGCAATCCTGAGGCTACTAATTGTGAAAGCTTTGTAGAGTCTGAATATGTCGCTAGTAATTGTGCAATGGCACCAAAGGAGAATGTAGATATTAACTGTAGTGCAATTGAATGTGTATTTAACTGTAGTCATGAGTGTATAGCAGTAGATGTACAAATCAGTGGTGTGACCACAGCTTGCCATTTGGATGATACATGTTGTAGTACATTTATTAGTAAATAAATACTGAAATAATCAAAGAGGGTGTACTTTCCATCAAAGCATGATAGGGAATGAAGTACCCCTTTATTTACATGTGTACTTTTAGTGTTTTATACTAAAACTTTAAGGAATAAGAATATAATATAAATAAAATATATTGATTTGAAATAATTAAAGTGACAGGAGTGTAATCATGGAGAAATATATATTAGCTTTAGATCAAGGTACAACTAGCTCAAGAGCTATATTATTTGATAAACAAGGCAATGTGAAGAGCATGGCACAGCAGGAATTTAAGCAATATTATCCTCATGCTGGATGGGTAGAGCAAGATCCTATGGAAATATGGGAAGTACAGTTTAAAGTAGCCAAAGAGTGCTTAGAAAAGGGACAAGTAAAAGCTAAGGATGTAGCTGCTATCGGTATTACAAATCAAAGAGAAACAACGATTGTGTGGGATAAAGCAACGGGGAAACCAGTATATCCTGCTATTGTGTGGCAATGCAGAAGAACAGCAGCTTATTGTGATATTTTAAAAGAAGAGGGCTATGAAAAAATAGTGAGAGATAAGACAGGGCTTATCATAGATGCCTATTTTTCAGGAACTAAACTTAAATGGATTTTAGATAATGTACAAGGTGCTAGAGAAAAGGCGGAGAAAGGTGAAATACTATTTGGTACAGTAGATACATGGCTTATGTGGCAATTAACAAAAGGTGAAGTATTTGCAACGGATTACTCCAATGCATCAAGAACAATGCTTTTTAATATTCATACATTGAAATGGGATGAAGAAATACTTGAAAAATTAAATATTCCCAAAGCAATGTTGCCAGAGGTAAAGTCTTCAAGTGGCATATTTGGTAAAACACATGAAACTTTATTTGATGGAAGCATACCTATTGGAGGTGTAGCAGGAGACCAACAGGCAGCTTTATTTGGACAGGCATGTTTTAATGAGGCAGCTGCTAAAAGTACATATGGTACAGGCTGTTTTTTACTCATGAATACAGGAAATAAGGCAGTAACATCTCAACATGGCTTACTTACAACTATTGCATGGGCCATAGATGGAAAAGTAGAATATGCCTTAGAAGGTAGTATTTTTATGGCAGGTGCAGCCATTCAGTGGCTAAGAGATGAGCTAGGCCTCATTGAAACAGCAGAGGAAAGTGAGAAGTATGCAAAAAGTGTGGTGGATAGTAATGGCGTTTATGTTGTGCCAGCATTTGCAGGACTTGGGGCACCATATTGGGATGCCTATGCTAGAGGATCTATATTAGGACTTACAAGGGGGACAACTAAAGCACATATTATACGTGCAACCCTCGAAGCTATAGCATACCAAACTGTAGATGTCTTAAAGGCTATGGAGCAAGATGCAGGAATGCATTTAAATATGCTCAAAGTAGATGGTGGTGCAAGTAAAAATGACTTTTTAATGCAATTTCAGGCAGATTTATTAGGTGTGAAGGTAGAAAGACCACAAGTGGTAGAAACTACCGCACTAGGTGCTGCCTACCTAGCGGGATTAGCTGTGGGTTATTTCAAAGATAAAGAGGAAATTGCTCAAAACTGGTGCTTAGAGCATAGCTTTGAACCTCAGCTAGAGGAAGATAAAAAAATAACATTATTAAATGGATGGGCTAAGGCTATAGGACGCAGTAGTAACTGGATAGTAGAGGATTAACTTCTTAAAATGCTATGGCATTCTTTTGAGAATTTGTATCACTGCCTGTAGAACATATTTTAAATAAAGCAGTCTTTTTTGAAAAACGCATAGAGATAGTTGGTAAGTTAGTGACTTGGTTACGAGGCAATTCTACATAGGCTATAAGGTAGTGATCGTTGACAAAGCCCAGCATTACAATATTATCTAGATATTCAATATTAAATCTAGAATTAAAAGTAATAATACTATCATTATTTAATATTTCATTAGGTGAAGAATAAGGCGTAAAGACATATAATGTATCCCAATCAAAATCTGTGATTGTTGAAAAGTCTATAGTTGATTGTGTCGCAATGGTAGTTTCAATTTTATTCTGTAAGTTAACATCCATTTTAAGATAGGTAAAGCGATAGAATAATGCATTAATCATAGTAAATACTGAAAGACATCCGATGCCTAGTGCCAAGCCTAGATATAAACTTTTCTTTTCCATAGTCATGTCCTTTCTGAGGTATTTTCGATATTGATATATATTAATATAGCAGTATTATGTAATTATTTAATGAATATAATTTTATTTTAAATATATTAATTAACTTGATTTGCATATTTAGTAACATTATAAATACAATTATAGTACTATATTTATAAATAAACGATAAAGTAAATATTTATAAAAAGGTGGGATATAAAATGAGTATAGAGGAGCGTATGGATGAGTTTAAAAAAGTAGCAAATCAAGTAAAAGAGAATGATAGATATATTAAGGAGAAAGAAAGTCAATTACCTTATGGGTTAAAACGCTATGTAATATGTCCTTATTGTGATGAAGGGATGGAAATTTGTGAAGTAAGAGAGAGTAGAGGTATATATATATGTACACATTGTCATCAGACATTACAAGTTGCATCTAAGTAATTACTTACTATAGAAACTAAAATAGGCTGCTACAAGGTTATTTATAATATTGTAGCAGCCTATTTTACGTATTTAATAATCTCTTAAGTACGTTTACACAGTGTGAATACATAAAGAAATTTTAGTACTTAAAAGATAAAAAAAATTATATAGAATTTAATAGTAAAAAATAATAATTCCTATTTACAAACAGGAAGTAGCATAGTATAATAAAAACAAGTCAAGATTGTATACAGTATACAATATGTATTATTAATGAATTTTAAAAAGATTTACAACTAAACTTACAAACAAGAGGGGGTGTAGTAGAGGCCTACACACAGTCAGGTCTTTACGATACGTATGACACATTGGAGAAATTTTAAATCAGGTAAATGGCAAGAAGAAATCAATGTAAGAGATTTCATCGTTAACAACTATACAGAATACACAGGTGACGATTCATTCTTAGCTGGACCAACTGCAGATACAACAGCACTTTGGGAACAACTTAGTGAACTCATGGTAAAAGAAAGAGAAAGAGGTTGTTTTGCAGATACAAAAACTATTGCAACAATCACATCTCACGCAGCAGGTTAC
>JAZKZQ010000098.1:0-31629 GCA_045612745.1 Cellulosilyticum sp.
ATGTATATCCTTAACACTATTACATAGAGGTAAACTTAAATTAATACACCATATCAAGGACGTAATTTATCTACAATTAGGAGGAAATTATGAAAACAATTTATGAGCACTTAGATATGTTTACTAATATTTTGGATTTACTTGAAAACCATTTAGGAACAAATTGTGAAATCGTCCTACATGATAACACAAAATCCTATAATCATAGCATTATTGATATTCGCAATGGTCACGTTACAGGTAGAAAAATTGGAGACTGTGGTGATAACTGGGGACTTGAAATCCTAAACAAAATGAATGCTGATACTCATATTTATAATAAAATTGTTCATATGCGCAATGGAAAAATTATTCGTGGCTCATCTATATTTTTACAAGATGATTCAGGTGAAAATATCGGTGCTATTTGTATTAATACGGATATTACTGATTCATTAAAATGCGAAGAATACCTCAAACAATTTAATAACTACATTACCCCCTCAACTTCTTCTAATGAATTATTCCCAACAAATGTTAATCAATTAATGGATAATCTTCTTCTTCAATGTGAGAATATGTTTGATAAATCAAAAGGACATCTTAGTAAAGAAGAAAAGTTAGAAATTATTAAATTCCTAGATAGTAAAGGTGCTTTTTTAATTACAAAATCTGGCGATAGAGTATGTGAATTCCTTAATATCTCTAAGTTCACTTTATATAATTATCTAGAAATGACTCGTCAGACCACTTCAAGGAAAGAAAATGAATAATATTAATCATCATTTACAGGAGGTTTGTATGAATCAAAAAATACCTTTAAAGAACTGGATACTCGCCTTCTTACTGACATTCTTCTATGGAACTTGTTTTTATTTACAAACATTATCTATATTAAATCCTATTAAAGGCCTTATCGCTTTACTACAAGCCTTTATTTGTATAGTAGTTGCTTACTTTTTTACAACTATTGGTTTTAAGCTCACAGTATATGTTTCTATCCTAGAAATGTTATGCTATATTATAGCCTATGCTTCAACACATAGCATTTATATGTTTAATGCTATTGCTATTAAAATGCTTGTAGTGATAGCCACTTATTTTGTCAATTCTTCTCATCATAATCAACTTTTAGAACTAGAAAAGCAAAAAAATCTGTCACGGATAGATGACCTAACACAAACCTTTAATAGACGTTTTTTTCAACAACAACTTCATTCAGAAATTCAAATTGCAAACGAAACACACACCCATGTTGGCCTTATCCTTATTGATATTGATAACTTTAAACTCATTAATGATAATTGGGGACATGGGGACATGATTGTGGTGATAATATCTTAATTGCTACAGCTAATCTTTTAAAGGCAATTGCAGATCCTAGCTACTACGTTTGCCGTTATGGTGGTGATGAATTTGCCATTATTATTCCAAATATTAATATCAATACATTAGATGCTTTCTCTACCGATTTTAAACAACTTCTTTCTAAAAATCATTCTAAGTATATTAAGTTATTCTTCGCAGAATCTGCTACACTCTCCATGGGATTATCTACTTATCCCCATATGGCTAATGATACTTCTAGTTTAATTAAGCAGGCAGATTTGGCACTATATCATGCCAAAAATATTGGCCGCGATTCTTTACATATTTATGAAGATTTTTTGACACAACTTGAAGATGATATTACTTTAGAAAACAAACACCTGATTGGTATTTTTAAAGCTCTGCTAACCTGTTTGTCTACTAAAGATCCTTATACATTAGGTCACTGTGAGCGTGTTGCTTCCTATGCCTCAAAGTTAGCACATTACCTCGGCTTAAGTATTAGTGAAATTAATACTTTATATTATGCAGGGCTTCTGCATGACATTGGAAAAATAGAAATTCCTATAAGAATCTTAAATAAGACAGAACCCCTTACTAACGAAGAATTTTCACTTATAAAAATGCACCCTACTTATAGTGCAAATATATTAGAACCACTTTCTGATATGCATGAGCTTGTTGATTATGTAAAACATCATCATGAGAGATTTGACGGCACTGGCTATCCAGATAAAAAAGCAGGCATTGACATTAGTTTCGGTGCCCGTATATTAGCTGTTAGTGATGCTTTTGATGCTATGATTTCTGATAGACCGTATGGTACTATGCTTACTATAGAAGCTGCCTTGAAAGAAATTAGCCGTTGTTCAGGGAAACAATTTGATCCTCATATTGCTAACGCTTTTATAGAAATGATTAAAAGTAATACAACATCCCAAATATCTCACTTTTCACATTTGGCACATATATAAATTTATATCATTATTTACAACTTACTCAAAAAAGAGGTGTAACTACTTCAATTACACCTCTTTATCCTATTCCATTTTCTTTTAAGCGTTTAAGTGCTAAAGTTTCTCTATACACCCATGGGTTGATGTTTTCTTTATTTCCTTTTAAAATATTTTCATTTTCTTTAATAACATCATCTATACGCATCCATACAGGTTCAAATTCTTGTTCAGCTTCATACTTATCTAAATGCTGACTTTTTGGTTCATCTTTTACATCACAATAGTAATAATGAGATGTCATTTCAAATATACCCTTGGCATTAAATTGATTCACGTTACGTTGTATAATTGTTCCTATTCTCATGCCTATTGCTTTTACAATATATCCTGTTTCCTCTGCAACCTCTCTTCTTAGTGCTTCTTTGAGTTCTTCTTGTTTTTTTACACCACCACCGGGAAATTTATAATCTCCCTTATTAGTATGCACCATAAGTATTTTTCCATCTTTTATAATAACTGCACGTACTGCTTGCCTTGTAGCAACTCGTATATTATTACTTTTAATCTCCTGAATTCCTAATACTTCATTTAAAATCATAGGCGCCTCCTTTATCACATTTTTTCCTATAATTTATCATTAATATCCCAACATATCTCTCCATCTTATAAAACAGTATATTTTCCAAATTATGTATATAGTATGTAACTATATATTATTACTTGCTTAATATTTTTACTTTTATATAATATTTTAACATATTATAATTTATTTTCAAAGTAGTGCTTCTTATCCTATATAACCACGTTCACTAATAATTATCCCAGCTATTAACCCAAATCCCATATATATAAATGCCATTACTAGTGCAAATATGGCTGTATATACAATAAATGTTCGCTTTACCATAGCATTTCCCATAACAATGGTACAGCGTACATGTAAATATATACAATATATATTTACTGCTAGGCTAATGGCACTTCCAACTTTCCACCCTCTCTTTATTTCAAATATATTGCCTATATTGGCAAGGGTTTCTATACATACTTGGGCATTTAGACATGTCCAAAAGCACAACTCTCCTCCACATGCTCTAATAATGCCCATATATACCCATCCTACACAAAAGCTACTTATTCCAACACAAATAATCTCCAAAGTGGCACCTATTCCCTTTTTATCCAGCACTATCACTAATACGCTCATTATATATAAACTATATTGAGCTGTATCAAAGGTACACCTACTGCCTATACGCATAAATGTTCTATATGGATTAATAAGCAAATCTCTCACATTTCTAACTGCATCTTTCATCATCACTCACACCTTTATACTATTAGTTTGTTTTTCTCTTCATCATTTTATACTCCCAATAAATACACAAAAACAGCGCTAGCAAATAACTGCTAACGCTGTTTTTAATAAATAATTTCTAAAATTATTCTGCAATTTTATTTAATGCTTCCATAAGGGCATCTACATCCATACCATGAGCTGTCGCACCTTCTTCGATTGACTCAAAGTGAGCTGCTGCACATCCTAAACATCCCATGCCAAATGCTGCAAATACATTTGCTGCTTCTGGATATTTACTTACTACTTCCATGATTCCCATATCTCTAGTAATTTTCATTTTATTTCTCCCTTCTGCTTTAACATTTGCATGTTATATAAGCAAATATTATATATATATCATACACCTAAATAATAGGAAAATAAAGGCTAAAGTTAAAAGGAATTCCTTTATAAATTTTATTTTTCCACAAATTTCTTATATTTATTGTCCACATAGCTTTATATTCAATACACATATTTTTATACTTTATTGTGAATAATTTTTAACTTATCCACAAATTTCTCAAAACTATCAACATTTTGTGAACAACTTTATGTTTTTCTTTAACTTATACACATATTTATACCTAATAACTACTTTACCTCACTTATTCTTTTATAGTTTAAGTAAGAATGTATACTTTCTAACAGTTTCCTTCTTTAATATTAACTTTAACATTAACCTTTATTCTATAATGATTCTTTTCACATTTCATTTGTTTATTATTTAACGTAAATCAATTTTTTCTTAACACTATTTAAACTATAACTTTAGAATACTCATTTCGTTATTCTTCTCAATTCTACAATATAATTCAAATAAACTATTTGTATAATTCTAAATTCAAGGCATTGACAAGGTATTTTTATCATGTTATTATTACAGTATGTTCTAAATAAAATAAACAATTCTACATTTTTTTAATTTAGTTTGTTAAATTAATAACAATTCGAATTAATAATACTGTAGTTTCTGTCTATATAGTATTTAATTTTTAAGGGAGGATTTTAATTATGTCTGAAGAGAAAAAAGAAAAAAAAGTAACAGAAGTTCAAGAAGCACCTGTTGTAGATGCTAAAGTAATGATTGATGAGTTAGTTGCAAAAGCAAAAGTAGCTCTTGATGAGTATATGAAACTTGATCAAGAAAAAATCGATGAAATCACAAAAGCTATGGCTCTTGCTGGTCTTTCAGCTCAAATGAAACTTGCTAAAATGGCTGTCGACGAAACAGGTCGTGGTATTTTTGAAGATAAAGTTACAAAAAACATCTTCGCTACAGAATACATCTATCACAGTATTAAACATGAAAAAACTGTTGGTGTCATTGAAGATAACGAAGAAGAAGGATACATTGAAATTGCTGAACCAGTTGGTATCGTAGCAGGTGTTACACCTACAACTAACCCAACTTCTACTACAATGTTCAAAGCAATCACATGTGCTAAAACTCGTAACCCAATCATCTTTGGTTTCCACCCAGCAGCTCAAAACTGTTCACGTGAAGCTGCTATCATCGTACGTGATGCAGCTATCAAAGCTGGTGCTCCTGAAAACTGTGTACAATGGATTGATGTACCTTCAATTGAAGCAACTAATGCACTTATGAATCACCCTGATGTAGCAACTGTTCTTGCAACTGGTGGTTCTGCAATGGTTAAAGCTGCTTATTCAACTGGTAAACCAGCTCTTGGTGTTGGTCCTGGTAACGTACCAGCTTTCGTTGAAAAAACTGCAAATCTTGAACAATCTCTTACAGATATCATTCTTTCAAAATCATTCGATAATGGTATGATTTGTGCTTCTGAACAAGCTGCTATCATCGAAGCTCCTATTTATGATAAAGCTGTAGAATTCATGAAAAAACAAGGTTGCTACTTCGCAACTAAAGAAGAAGTTAAAAAACTTGAACCAGTAGTTATCGATCCAGTTCGCCAAATGGCTGGTCCTGCTATCGTTGGTAAATATCCATATGAAATCGCAGCACTTGCTGGTATCACAATTCCTAAAGAAACAAAAGTAATTTGTTGTGAAATTGATGGTGTAGGTGCTAACTATCCACTTTCAAGAGAAAAACTTTCTCCAGTTCTTGCAGTTGTTAAAGCTAAAAATGTTGAAGATGGTATTCAAAAAGCTGAAACAATGGTTGAACTTGGTGGTCTTGGTCATACAGCAGTTATCCATACAACAAATAATGAACTTATTGATGAATATGGTAAACGTCTTAAAGCTTGCCGTATCATTGTAAACTCTCCATCTGCATTTGGTGGTATCGGTGATGTTTATAACTCACTTATGCCTTCATTAACACTTGGTTGCGGTTCTTATGGACATAACTCTACATCTTCAAATGTAACAGCTTCAAACTTAATTAATAAGAAAAGGGTGGCGAAAAGACGCGTGAATATGCAATGGTTTAAAATTCCAGAAAAAATCTATTTCGAAGCAGGCTCAGTTCAATATCTTGCTAAAATGCCAGATATCTCTCGTGCAATGATTGTAGCTGACCCAATGATGGTTAAATTAGGTTATGTAGATAAACTTACATACCAATTAAATAAAAACCTTAATAAAGTAGCAATCGAAATCTTTAGTGAAGTTGAACCAGACCCAGATTTAGCAACAGTTAAAAAAGGTACTGCTGTAATGAATTCATTCCAGCCAGATGTAATCATCGCTCTTGGTGGTGGTTCTGCAATGGATGCTGCTAAAGCAATGTGGTTATTCTATGAACACCCAGAAGCTGACTTCATCGGTATGGCTCAAAAATTCATGGATATTCGTAAACGTGTTTACAAGTTCCCTAGACTTGGTCAAAAAGCAAAAATGGTTTCTATTCCAACAACATCAGGTACAGGTTCTGAAGTAACATCATTCGCTGTAATTTCTGATAAATCTAAGAATATGAAATACCCTCTTGCTGACTACGAATTAACACCAGATGTAGCTATCATCGATCCAGAATTCGTTATGTCAGTACCAGCTGGTCCAACAGCAGATACAGGTCTTGACGTATTAACACATGCTATCGAAGCATACGTTTCAGTTCTTGCTTCTGACTACACAGATGCTCTTGCACTTCATGCTATTAAATTAGTATTTGAATACTTACCACGTTCATACAAAAACGGTGCAAAAGATCCAGAAGCTAGAGAAAAAATGCACAATGCATCTTGTATCGCAGGTATGGCATTCACAAATGCATTCCTTGGTATCAATCACTCACTTGCTCATAAACTTGGTGGTGAATTCCATATTGCTCACGGTCGTGCAAATGCTATTCTCCTTCCACACGTTATTGCATACAATGGTGAAACTAACCCATCTAAATTTATGGCATTCCCTAAATACGGTAAGTTCATCGCTCCACAAAGATACCAAGATATTGCTAAAATGTTAGGACTTCCAGCTGCTACTCCAGAAGAAGGTGTTGCTTCTCTTGTTAAAGCTGTTAAAGACTTAATGAAAGAACTTAACATTCCATATACATTAAAAGAAATGAACGTAGACGAAGCTGCATTCCTTGCAAAAGTTGAAGATCTTTCTTACAAAGCATTTGAAGATCAATGTACTACAGCTAACCCAAGACTTCCAAAAGTAACAGAACTTCAAGAACTTTACAAAAAAGCTTACTACGGTAAATAATTAATTTATACTCTAAAGGAGGGTGTTTCAACACCCTTCTTTTTTATGCCTCATCCTTTATCTTATCTATAATAAATCTAATATTTGCTAAAACCTATAATGTAGCTATTGCATTAAACAGAAACATTATGCTCACATCTATTCAATTGACATTTAACAAATTTTACTTATTATGTTATTGTTGACAAATATACTAATAAAAGCTATCATATAAGCGTTTTTTAGATTTATTTAACCGTTTATACTTACATATTACAGAATAGGAATGACATCATGAAAGACTTTCAACTACCTAAAATAGGCCTACGTACTTTAAAAACTGCTTTAGCTGTATTTCTATGCCTATTACTTTTCCCCAATGAGCCATTTTTTGCTTGTATGACTTCTATTTTTTGCTTACAAAACACAGTAGAGAGCTCCTATAAGATTGGATTTGCTCGTGCTTATGGTACTGTTCATGGTGCTATTGTAGGCTTTATTTTTCTTGTTTTCTGTAAGTTACTATGGCATTATTCACTAATTTCTATCATTACAACCTTACTCATCTATATTGTAATTTCAGTAGGAATTATTGCAGTAATTTATACTTGTAATTTAGTAAAACGTCCCCTTTCTATCCCCTTGGCTTGTATTGTATTTTTAGGGGTTACAACGACACATGCACAAACAGATGCAGTGTATTATGCACTCAATCGTATCATTGAAACTTTCTTCGGACTTGCTATTGGTTTACTTGTAAATAAATATATTACACCACCAAAAGAGAATTAAAGCAGTTATAGTAACATATAGAAAACCATTACATATTACTTTATTATTTATAGTCTTATTATTTAATTTCAAAAAGGAATGTAGTCTTAAAAATTTAAGCTTACATTCCTTTTACTTTAACCTTTTTTATAAAACCTTTTTTCCATTTACTACTTACTTTAAGTAAAGTTTCATACTAGTAAATTTCTATTTTTGTACATACTAACTTTTATATCAAATATAGTTATTATTGCATTAACCAACTGTTATTCTATACTTGAAGAAAACTTATTTATTCATGTTAAAGACATAAATATATTGTGCCAATCCATTACCTAAATCTTGTTGTAACTTAATATAAGGATAACTTGATAATAATGTTTCCCCTTTGCTATTAGAGATAAAAGTAACTTGAACATCGGTATCAATAGGAGTTAGTTTCCAGTTGTTATCTACCTTTGGTGTAATGGTCCCCTCCTTTGCAATATAGTCAGTGATTATTTGTCTTATTTCATCACTAGGACTATACACTACAGATGTTTGATCACCTGTAAATATTGGAAAACTCCCTCCACCTCCAGCACGATAATTATTTGTCACTACTAAAAACTCATCTTCATCTTTCAATGGAACCCCATTGTACTGAAGGTTAATTATCCTGTGAGTCTCAGTATTAACTAGATCACCTTCCGGACTATAACGTGGCAATTGGGTTACATCTATTTCATAAGTAACGCCATCAATGGTATCAAAATTAATTGTAGGAAAATCACCATTTAACAGCTCTTGTAAATCTGCTGTAGTCGGTACTATTATGTTATACATACCTGCACTCATTTCTAACCATTCTCTTACATCTGCACCACGTAATTTAACAATCGCTACTGTATTTGAATATGGATAGAGACTCGCCACATCCTTAATCGTAATAGTACCTGCTGGAATATCTACATAATTGCCTTCACTTGTACCGCTCTTTGATAATCCTGCTCTACATGGTGCTACTGCCGATAAAATAGGTAAATCTTTATACGCCATAAGTTCTTCTGCAGAATTAACTACTTCTTTAGCATATTGAAGCTGTGCATCTGAAATAATTTGTACAGAAGCATTATCTCCTACAAGTGCAAAAAAACTATTTAATGGACTTGTAATTTCACCTATTGGACTATTTACATAATCAATAACTTGCTGATGATAGGGTAATAAAACAGCTTCTAATTCTTGATCATTTGGCACACCTATTGCACTTAAAATAGTTGCACTACCATCTACAATTTGATAGGTATTGTCTTTTTTAACAAGCTGTAAAGTAATAGACCCTAGACTCTCTGCATCTTTTGCTGGTTGCACTGTAAACTTGCCATTAATCATTCCTTTAGCTAAGTCTACATCCTTGTAGCTAGTATCTTGTTCAACAGCTTCTGATGGAAATATTTCATGAGGATGCCCGCCTATTACCACATCTATACCATCAATTAAAGTAAGGTAATCTGCCATATTTTCTGCACCTTCTACATAGTCCCCATTTGTACCATAACCAGTATGGGCAAGGGCTACAATAATATCAGCTCCCTCATCCTTCATCATTGGTACAAAATATTCGGCACATGTTTTGATATCTTGCACTGTTACTCTACCTTCTAAATTAAGTTTATCCCAATTTAGAATTTGGGTTGGTACGAAACTTATAATTCCCACTTTTACCTCTTGTAATTCACCATTACTATCATCAAAACTTTTATTTAAAATAACATATGGCTTAAACTCATTTTCTCCCGTAGCTTCATTATAAATATTAGCATTAATAAAAGGAATTTGTGTGTCATTAATAATTTGATGTAAGAAATCAAGACCATAATCAAACTCATGATTACCAAGTCCTGCTGCATCATAGCCTAATGCTTCTAATGCTTTATAAACTGGATGCACCTCTCCTTGTTTAACTGGATTAACTCTTGAAAAATAATCTCCAAAAGGATTTCCCTGTATTAAATTACCGTTATCTACCAATACCACATTATTAGAAACACCATTTTGCTTCCTTATATCTTTTATAAGTGTTGCTAATTTCACTAAACCATAATAATCTGAATCCGTACAAGTATAATAATCATAGTTCATTAAATAATCATGTATATCACTCGTGGCCAATATCTGGATTTGTGCCGACTGCTGACTTTTTACTACTTCTTCTTTGACCTTATTTTGCTCATCCTTACTACTATTACAACCAGAAAAGATACCTACCATTAATACTGACACAAGCAATAAATAAAGCCACTTCTTATGCTGATTCTTCATAACGCTCTCCTTCCATTCTTTTTTATTTAGTATGAGTTACTCCCAGATAAAAAATGCACCTTTCAACACCAATTTTAGAGACCTGTCCCCACTATGTTGACATCAATTTTGGAGACCTGTCCCCACTATGATACAAAAATATCCCCCATTATTTTAAATGGGGGACGATGTAAGTTTTGTCTTGTTCTTGAATAAGATGTATCTTGTTATTGTATGTTTCTTTTAGGGTTGTTGTTTGAAGAACTTCTGTTGTGGACCCAGATGCTACTAGATGGCCCTCTTTGAGGATAAGTATTTCATCACAGGTACCGAAGGCAAGATTAAGATCATGTAAAACCATAATGATGGTAAGATTACGCTTTTCTTTAATTTGTTTGATAAGGTGCATGAGCTCTACACTATTATGAATATCTAGCATGGATGTCGGTTCATCTAAGAGTAAGTAAGGCGTATCTTGTACTAATGCTCTACCTATAAACACTTTTTGAGCCTCACCCCCACTGAGCGTTCTAATGGATGCATTTCTAAGTTTTTCTAGATTAAGGTCTGCTATGACTTGTTCTATAAGTTCTTCATCTGCTGCTGTGATGTCTCCCATAAGATTCATGTGGGTATAACGGCCCATTTGAAGAATTTCATAAACTGTAAAATCTAAATCTCTTGGGTTTTCTTGAAAAACATAGCTAATATGTTGTGCGTAATCTTTGGTTTTAAAATTTCTGCTATCTTTTCCTTCATAAAAAATAGTTGCCTTAGTAGGATGGATAATACCCATAATGTGTTTTAAAATGGTACTTTTACCTGCACCATTGGGACCTATAATGCCGTATATTTTTCCTGGTAGAAATTTATAATTAACATCATTTAAAATCTGTTTACCTTTTATGCTGTAGTTTAAATGTTTAATTTCAATCATCCCTACTCCCTCTTTCTTTGCCTATAGATAAGATACATGAAATAAGGTGCACCTAATAAAGAAGTAATAATGCCTATTGGTATTTCCCCATTCGTTAAGAGTGCCCGTGATAAATTATCGCATAGTAATAAAAATAACATCCCTAAAAAAGCATTAATAGGTAAGGTTACACGATAATTTGACCCAAATATAAGACGTACAACATGAGGAATGATAAGTCCTACAAAACCTATTGTTCCTGTGAAAGCAACTGTTGTAGCCACAAGTACAGTACTTATACCTAAAAGTATCTTTCTAACGCGGCCCACATCTACGCCTAATGCTTTGGCTGCATCTTCTCCCATCAGTAAAACATTAAGTTCCTTACGTAGAATAAGAAATGCAATAAAGCTTGGAATTGTTACAATGCTTAAAATAATTACGCGGCTATACGATGCAGCACTAAAAGAACCCATGCCCCAGTTAAAAATAGTAAGTAATTTATCGTTCCAATAAGTTTTTATTAATACTAATAGTGATGAAAAGAAATAATTTATTGCAAGTCCTGAAAGGAGTAATCTAATTGTAGAAACTTTTCCCTTCATTCCTGATAAACCTAAAACTAATACATTCGCAACAAGTGCCCCTATAAATGCATAGAGTGGCAAGAATCCCTTTGTTACAAATCCAATGGCTGCACCAAGTGATGCCCCCGAAGAAATCCCTAACATATAGGGGTCTGCCATGTCATTTCTAAAAATTGCTTGATAAACTGCTCCTGTTATGGCTAAATTCATACCTGTTAAAATTGCCATAAGGATACGTGGAATACGCAGATTTAGTACGATTGTCTGCTGACCTTTTGTAATATGTTCTCCTACTTCTTGTCCAGTTACGTGGGACCATATAATATGAATAATATCATTTATGGTGATATCTGCTACACCAATTGTAATGGAGATAAGTGCAAAAATAATGATACTTAAAGTTAATAGGAAATATAAAACCTTTATATTTCCTACTTCATGTAACTTATACTTCGTTTTCATCTTATTTAACATGCTAAATATAAATTAGGTTATTACCTAATTATTAGCAAGCTCCGGATTAATTATTTCTGCCATTTCTACCAATGCCTCTGCTATACGTGGCCCTTGTCTAGAAATCATATCTCCATCAATTTCATAGACCTGTCCCTCTTTTACAGCTTTTAAATCCTTGTAGAACTCTGCATTTTGTAAATCCTTAAGACTTGCAGTATTAGTTGGCATAATAATCATATCTGGTGGATTATTTGCGATTTGCTCTTTACTAATTAACCAACTATCTAAGCTTTGTGCAATATTTTCACCACCTGCTAAATTGATAATTTGACCAATAAATGTGCCACCACCAGCAGTGAAGTCTTGCTCACCATAACCAACCATATAATATATTTTGGGTTTCTCCACTTTATTTAAAGCATTCACCTTTTCTGTAGTATCTTTAACTGTTTCTTTCATATTTGCTACAATTTCTGCAGCTTTCTCTGACTCACCAACTAATTCACCAATAGATGTAATAACTGTATAAGTCCCCTCAAAACCTTCTTGTTCATTAAAGAATACTACTGGAATACCTAATTCTCTTAATTTGTTAACAATCTCTTCTGAAACATATATTGACGATACTACTAAATCTGGATCTAATGAAATAATTGCTTCTAGATTAGGATTTGACGTATCTCCTACTTCTTCTACATCCTCAATAGATTCTGGGTAATTACAATACTCTGTACGACCTACTATTTCATCCTCCACACCCAATGCAGCCAAAATCTCGGTTGTACTTGGTGCTAGTGAAACAATTCTCTCTGGCCTACTTGTTAATGTAATTGTTTCTCCTGTTGCATCTGTAATTGAAACATTAAACGCTTCATTCGTAGTAGTTTCTGTAGGTGCTGTCTGCATAGGCACATTTTCATTGCCACAACCTACTAGCATTGAAAATGATATAGCTGTCGCCATAATCATTAATATGCCTTTCCTTCTAAATAGTCCTTGTTTCATTTTAATCTCCTCCTAAGTATAATAAAATAACTGTTTTTCGGAGAATCCTTTAAGAAATATTAAATTTCCTAAGATTCTAGTCCATTCTCTCCCTCCGAAAGAATACTAGTCCATAGTAAGGCAGGTCTCCTGGCTTATAGTTCATCCTCAGACAATCCTTCCCATAATTAATATGATATACTTTTTATCATGTATTATTACAGTGGTTTCATCATCCTCGTCCCTAATCACAGTAGCGGGGGCTGCAGCTTTTAACTTTCCCTATTAAGTATCTTCTACACCTTATTTGGTTAGTATCAACTTTTTTATCATTACACAGTATTAAATACCTGTCAAGAATTCCGTCTTCTCTCAACATCAATTTTAGAGACCTGTCCCCACTCTTTTTAACATCAATTTTAGAGACCTGTCCCTGTTATATTTATTATTTCTATAATATTGTTTTAGTTTTCATTTTGTTGTCACATAGCGAACACATTTCTCCTTTATTGTATATACATAGCAATAGACAAAATAGTTAAGCAGTACTTACATATATGTTCTAAGTCCCCCCTTAGCTTATGAAACTATATTTATAGCCTGTGGCAGACTTAATGTTAATTTTTCAGTGTTTTTCATGTAAACTCCTTATAAAATAAATAAAAATACAGTAGGCTTCAATCATTGATAACTTTAGAGCCTACTCTATTTTTATTATGTTAAGGTTAGATAAAGGATATCCTTCCATATATATGTATATATATTAAATTCAGCTTGTGTCCCCCTATAATTTTGTTTTAATAATTTGTATAATGCAGATATATAATTACTCATTCTATGTGTGTAGAAAGGATGGCTTATGCGTTGACTAAACAAATTATTATTTCTAAAACTGTTCTATTTATAGCAATTATTGCTTTTGTTATTGTCTTCCAGATAATATTTTCTCATGAAAATATTTTAATAGGTGTTACTTCTATAACTGCTATGCTTATGTATTTGCAACGTGATCTTACTGTTTCAATTGGCAAGAATACCCTTAAATTTATTATTATTAATCTCATTATTGGTATTGGTGCATTTCTGACATCCCTCAATCTATGGTTAGCCATTCCAGTGAATTTTATTGTTGCTTTCTTTGTGGGGTATACATTCTTAGATAATCTTAGAAATCCTATCTATTTGCCTTTTGCACTTGAATATGTATTTCTGGTTGCTACACCTATACCTGTTCGTGATTTTCCCCTTAGATTAGCAGCCTTAATAGTAGGTGCTATCTGTATTATGCTCCTTCAGCTCCTCTTTAATAAAAATAGATTCAAAAAAACTGCTGATACAACACTTATGACTACCTGTACTTTATTAAGTGAACAAATATCAGATTTAAAGGCACATCAAGACCTTACTGAACATAGGGCAAGTTTTGATAAATTATTACACTCCTTTAGGGTTAGTGTTTACGAAAGACGTGCTGATGAGTTTTCCTTCACTAATGAAGCTGTCGTTAAACTAAATATTTCTGTGGCCTTAGAAAAATTCTCATTACTATTAAGTAATTCAGATTTATCTACACCTGCTACTTTATTAGATGACTTACAAACTTGCCTAAATACTACCCTCACTATTTTAAAAGAGCATCAAAAGTTTTCTGAATTAGAAAGTGTCTACACCAAAATAATCAATCATTACACACTAGAGACTGTCCCTACTGTTGAGGTATTAGAGGTTCTTAATAATATTAGCTTCTTGCATGATTCACTTCATGAATTAATTAATCTAGATGAAACACACTACAACTTAGTCACTCGTTTTGAAGAAGTTCCTATGAGCTATACACAAAATATTCTTACTGGTTTTAAAATGCACGCTAGTTCTATGAGAATCTCTTATGCCTTACGTTTGGCTACTGGAATTACTATCTCCTTCTTCCTAACAAATTATTTTCATTTAGTTGAAGGACGTTGGCTTGCTTTTACTTGTGTTGCCATCATTATCCCAATATATGAACTTTCTAAAACTAAGGCTAAAGATAGGATATTTGCAACCTTTGTTGGTGCAGCTATTTCATTTGTTTTATTTGATTTTACACCACCAGCTTTTGCGCCATTACTCTTAATGCTTACAGGTTATATCTCAAGCTACTTCACTAAATATCGTTATACAACTATATTTGTTACAATTTCTGCTATAGGGGCCGCAGCACTTTCTAATACAAGTCATACCCCAGAAATTACTTTGCAACGTATCTTCTTTGTACTTACTGGTACCATCATGGCACTTCTTATCAATCGTTTTATATTTCCTTATAAAGCAATTGATGCTGTTGAAGAACTTAAATCCATGTATAAAAATACAATTAAGAATATGCTTCAATCAATCTATAGTATTGCACAAGGTAAAAAATCTGATTACATTATGAAAAAGCTTTTGGTTACTTCTTCTCTTATAGAAGATCGTATACGCTTAGATAATCAAGCCTTAGAAAATCCAGAGGATGTTTCTATTTTAGATGATGGTCGTCTACTTATTAGTGACCTTTATGAGCTTTATCTATGGCTCAGTAAAAATCCACTTAAAAACAAAAATAGTCATTTAGTACTAGAGCAAATGAAATATCTACTCAATCTTACTTCTTCTAACTTTGATACAATTACCAAGGGCATTGATAATGCCTTGTTGCATATTACAAATACAAATGATAAAATTGCACTCATTATCCTCAAACACATTCTCTCAGAAGAACATGAACTCCTTACACAAGACTAATGTTTTCATTATAGTGAGTATTATCCAGCAACAAAACATTAAGGGCTGTTGCACATTTTAGCAACAACCCTTAATGTTTTAAAAATAACTTCTTAACTTTTCTTCTTAAATATGAAAAAGAAACTAGAATAATTATAAGTTCTCTTTTACTTTTGCAATAAGCTCTGCATATTCTGCATCACTTAATAATACTTTTGGTTCTGGCATCATTTCAAATGTGGTACCAAAGCTTGGGCCACCTTCATATTTTGGTACAATATGATAATGAAGATGTGTCATTTTATCTGCATATGCACCGTAATTGATTTTTGTAGGTGAGAATGCTTTGTCCATAGCACTAGCCACTCTTGCTACATCTTTCATAAAAGCATTTCTTTCTTCATCTGTTAAGTGGAAGAGTTCACTTTTGTGACCTTTGAACGCAACTAAACATCTACCTCTGTATGTTTGTTCTTTAAAAAGATAAAGAATTGAAGCCTCAAGCTCACAAACCTCAATCATAATGTCTGTTAATCTGTTATCTTTTACACAGTAAAAGCAATCGTTATCAAAATGCATAGTTAGTCTCCTCTTGTTGTACTTTATTTCTAAACTTACTTAGTTTTATAGATTTCACATCCATAAGTTTTAGTTATTCATAATTTTTAGTACTGTGATATCATATTACTTTCACAGCTTTACAAGTTGTACTACTCATACTAAATTATACTGTAAAGGTATTTAGAAAAGTACCAGTATGTCTATGAATAAATATCCTATAAATGGTTTCTCTGTATTTATTATAACATTTATTCATAAATTGTCATTTCTTTAGATGTATTCTTATCTTAGATACTTATATCTCATCTTAAAAATCTATATATCTTTATACAAAATTGCTACCTTAATAAAATCATCCACATTTTTTATTTTGTTACTCACACTTATTCACAAAAATCTAGTTTTTACACATAAGGATTGTGGAATCTTAGCGTAACTTACTACTATTTATTTTTATAATCTTATCGTTTATTCTTACCCCTTCTACCTTATCTAATGTTATCAGATGCGGCATATAGCCATCATCAGATATACCTAAATCATAATGCCCAGTAAACCCACCTAATCCGCTACTAGACCCAGAATTGTGTAACTTTTCTTCTTTTCCATCCTTCATAATAACTGCAATATCTAAACCTCTAAGTAAATCACTATTCCCATATCCCTTTAATATTACGCCAAGTGCTGATACCTCTACCTTAGTAAATAAAGTTTTTTCTTCCCCAACCTTTATAGGATATAATATTCTCTTACTAACAACCTGTGAATTTTTACTAAGCTTAAATGTAACTTCCCAATCTTGTATAATAAGCTCTTTGCTATGAGAATCTATAAGCTGCAACTTCAAATAAGGTAAATCCTCTACCTCTATACCTTCAAAAACAAAACTATTTTTATTAAGCCCAGTTTCTGACTCCCACTTACTGTACCTCTTAGCTTCATAAGTTTTACCCGTTCTTATATCAGTAGCACTTAAACTTACTATTCTATATTGTATTCCCTTAACATCTGGATAACTTGTAAGTAAACTTAATCCTACTTCTGAAATTCTCACATCATCTATAGTAAATTCCTTGAAATTTTCTAATGGCTGTAACTTTAAACCATCTATTACACTATAATTATACCAATTCTCTTCATTTCCCCTTAAAGTTGTAAACTTATCTTCCTCATACAGCTTATTTAAATTTAGAGGAATCTCTAGGGTTTCATAAGTTTCTTTCATTAAGTCTTCAGCCACTAACATTATCTCTTTTTTGTATAATGGTTTATCACACGATAAATTCAGCACACTTACTAACTTCTTATTATCATCCTCAAAATAACTCTCTGAACTATATCCCATAGCACAAGGCTTTTCCATCCTTACGCTTATATGTCCAATTGTTGTCCCCTCTTCAAAAGGACTACCATCTTCTTTCCTCATACTTACAATAAATAATCCTGACAGATTATCAATAAAGGCACCTTCCACAGTATAAATAATACCTGATTTTACTTGCTTTGTTCCCACCACTTGCACTTGTTCCTTATAAGGAAATATTTCTCCAAAAAAGTTTTCCAGTGTATTATTTTGCCCAACAGCCGCTACAATAACACCCATCAAACTCAAAATAGCTACAAGTGAAATCCATAACTTTGCGCTTAATTTTATTTTACTTAAGCCTTTCTTTGCTTTTATCTCTTCCTTCTTCCTCTTTACTTGTTGTAAGTTTACGGTACTTTGTACCTCATCTATACTATTTACTGCATGTGCCACTGCCCTTTGCTTAATCTTATCCAAGCTAACTTTGCCCTGATAAATATGGCTATCTCTAGTCTCCTGTCTTTCTCGCTGTTCTTCTTGCTCTTCTTCCTTATATAATGTCTCTTCTATTTCTTGTTTTTTACATATTTCTGCTTCTGTTATTCTTTCTTCTCTTTCCTCTTCTACTTGAATTTCTTCTATTAAATGTATATCTATATCACTTATTATTTCTGAAATTGTACTATTTGTTCTTTTTACATCTTTTTTACTCATAGTTCACACCTCTTTCCTTTAAAGCAGCTTTCAATTTCTTTTTACTTCGAAATAACTTCGTTCCTACTGTTGCTACATTAATACCAAACCTTTTGCTTATATCCACAACCTTCTCCATATAAAAATACCTTCTCACAAAGATTTCTCTATCTGGTTCTGGTAGCATAGCAATCACTTCGTTTACAAGCTTGCTTTCTTCTTTTCTAAGCACTTCACTTTCTGGCGAGGTATGATCTATGAAATCTTCTTCTAAAGGAATACTTATATTTTTCCCTTTAGTTTTTAGCACATTAATTGTTTTATTTCTTGCCATAGCTGCTATATAAGCCTTTAGCTTGCCATCTTGGATATTAAGACTTTTCCTCTTATCCCAAATCTTAATAAAAACGTCTGCACATACTTCTTCTATTTCTCCATAATCTAACTGACCATCTGCCACCTTACGCACTACTGTCACTACATATGGGGAATATATATCTATAAGTTTTTCATAAGTTCCAAGACTATCTTTCTGCAAGCCATAAAGCAGTTCCTTCTCATTTATCTCCACCACCATATCTTCCTCCTGTTTTTGCTTTCACCTATATAGACAGCTACTTTTTCATTTTCATTCCCTAATTCCATAACTTTTTTAACATGAATAACTAAAATTTATAAATGTGAAATCTATATGCTAGTGTAATCACTTTTTTCTTACTGCAATGCCAACAAAATTTGTATACTTCTTAATTATATCTTTGAAAAATATCTGATCTCTCTTTGCATATTCATGATTGGTTACAAACCACTCATGCCATGCAATATTAAAATTAGCCATCTCCCATGTTTTTACATACGCAATACTATCATTCATCCCAATAATATCTTTCCACCATCTAGGACTATGAAACATGTAATATTCATCACCAGCCCATGGCTCTAATATTTCCTTAGCACTTTTTTTGACTCATCCTTAATACTAGAAACTACAATCAATACCATACCGCCAAGCTTTACAAGTGGTAAAATGTGCTTCTCATGATATCAACAAATATCTTGTTTATATATTATATTTTTCCATATCTAGACCTAATCACCTAATAAATATTATCAATAATATTAAATATATACATCTTAAGTATCTTTTATAATATTTTAAAAATTTTTTATTTTTTTATTAATATTTTATTCTAACAATAGATGTCGACATTCACCAAAATTTATTAAGGAGATTTATATATGTTTAAGAGAAAAAATATTAATCAAAAATTTTTATCTAAGATTTTAATGCTTTGTATGGTTTTTACAATGTTTTCAAATACTTGCTTTGCCAAAGAATATATTGTACACGATATACATAAAAATACAATTGCAGGAACATATGATATAGCTATCTCTGCTTATCATTTTGGTTATTGTGGTTCTGAAAATGGTTATGCATATCATTTTAACGTATATGTTTATCAAAATGGTGGAGAAACTGCAAATCATCACATATTCTTGGATACAAAATCTGGGTGCTGGAAAGATTGGGAGTCACATACAGATATAACTTACGGAAAAAGTTCTTGCTATCGAACACCTAAAAAATTACTTAAGGCAGCTTGTGATAATAGAGGCGAATATATATTAGGTGGTATTATCGGTGATCTCCCTGATGATTATTTTGAAGAAGATCCAATTAAAGCAACTGACAAATCTACACTACAAGATATGCATTCAGTATACCACGCTATAATAGGTGCTGGTTTATTAGTTACAGAATTTGTAAGTTGGATTGCTCTTGCACTTTAAAAAAAATACGTATTACTTTTAGCTTAAAGTAATACGTATTTTTAATTACTGTTTATTTTACGAATAAATTGTATTAAAATTATAAATAATTAAATTTAATTTTAAGAAATGAGGTATAATATGCTATACAATGTTATAATTAATCTAGATTTTACTTCTAATTTTAAAAATATAAAAGGATATACTGATATAAAACAATTATTAAATTATTTCCACACGAAATCAGATACCACTTATATCCAGTGTTTTAATTCTGAACACAAAATTATTGATATTTTTAAAGCCCATAACTTAAAATATACTTTATATAAAAATATTATTATTTTTAATGGTGCTAGCAATGAGATTTTTAATATACTAAATTCCATAGATACATCAAGCAAGTGTCCTTTATTTTCTATAATACTAGAACATAAGGGAGATAAGTTTTTATATATTGAACACTATGGAAAAGAATATAATCTCTTAAACCTAACATCTACTGACGTTGATTTTATAACTGCTATATTTCCACAAAAAAATATTCAAATTAAAGAAATACCTTAAATATCCACTTCCCCAACTATTAGCAGTATTGGTAAGGAACTGTAATCAGTACCATACCACCCGGCTTTACAAGTGGTAAAATACTCTATATATTTATCACTATTTATCATGATTATAAGCCTCCTCAAATTTTGCCTCTTTTTCATTCTCATACACAGCTTCCATATTTTCACGATATCCTCTGCTCATCTTATGTTTTACCTTACGATTGGCAACACTATCAAAGACGATGCTAAAATCGTAGCCTTCTGGATATAATTCCTTAGCTGAAACCAATAATTTCACCCTCTTAATATTCACGAAACGCTTACTCTTTTTAATCTGTACACCAACCTTTCCACTATCATCCATAGTACGGAAAATTAACCCACGTTCCTTTTCTGGAAAGACTATAACGCTATCCCCTATTTGAAATCTCTTTTTTAACTCTTCTTGTTTTTGCTTAGAGTCTTTTTTAGGCTTTGCCTTAATTCTTGGCACTTTTACATCATTACTTTGTACCATTTTCTGAACAGCCTCCAATAGCTTAGCATCTACTTGAGTAAAATTTGTATTCTCTTTAGGTTTATGAAGTGTTATCTGTTTATTGTTTTCCATATTACTCATAATACTCTGCTCTGCATTTCTTGTACTATAAGTATAGCTACTTGCTAAATGAATTAATTCTTTAGGAAATCCTAGCTTTTCAGCAATATAAAAAGCACAACTTTCTCCTGCTTCACCTATCTCAAGCTGATACAGCGGTTTAAGACTTTCTTTATCGAAACACATTCTAGCATTTACAAAACCCTCTGCTTTATCTGCATACTCTTTTACCTCTGGGTAATGGGTTGTGGCAACTACAAGACAATTTTTATTTCTTAAAGCTTCTAGCGTTGCTATAGCAATTCCCATCCCTTCTACTGGGTCTGTTCCTGATCCTAGTTCATCTAAGAGTACCAACGTTTGAGCTGTCGTCTTCTTTAGTATTTCAATGACACTTACTATATGAGCTGAGAAAGTAGATAAATTATGTGTAATACTTTGCCCATCTCCAATATCACATAATATTTCATTACGCATCACAAACTGGCTACCTTCTCCTACTGGCACATGGAGTCCACATTGTGCCATCATTGTTAAAAGCCCTACTGTCTTAAGTGTCACAGTTTTTCCACCTGTATTAGGCCCTGTAATAATAATTCCCCTTGTGTCCTCTCCCATTTCAAAGTCTAAAGGTACACATTTTTCTTGGTCTAATAAAGGATGCTTACCATTTTTAATAATCAATTTCCCCTCTACTGTAACAGGTACACCACGCCCTTGCATTTCTATTGAAAGCTTTCCTTTCGCAAAAGCAATATCTAAAACTTCCATAACTTCCATATTAATTTTTATCTCAGGTATAAAATTCTCAACCTCATTGGTTAAGCTATATAAAATCTTTCTTACTTCATTATCTTCCTCTACTTCTAAAAGTGAAAGTTCTTCTTGAAGTTTGCCAACAGAAGCAGGTTCAATAAACACCGTACTTCCTGTACGTGATTCATCTAAAACTACGCCTGTTACTTGATTCTTATATTCTTTTTTAACAGCAATTACATAACGCCCACCACGTTGCAATATATAACCATCAGCCAAATATGCACGTTTACTTTGCATTACCTTCTCTAGTCTCAGCTTAATATTTTCTTTCTTAGACTCAATAGCTCTTCTAATATTTCTAAGTGCTGTACTTGCCTCACTATCTACTGTATTATTACGAATACTCATTTCAATTAGTTCTCTTAACACTTCTAAATCTGCAAAACTTCTTCCATAACTGGCTAAATTACAATTTAAATATTCTGCCCTATTTAGATAACGCTTCATATTATGACAGCCTTTAATAAAGGACACTACCATCATTAGCTCCTCAGGCTCTAACATAGTTCCCACTTGTACACGCTCAATCATCTTTTCCATAAACTGCATAGAACTCACTGGTGGCATCCCTATACTATCTATAATTCTTCTCGCTTCTGTAGTCTCTTGCATCTTAAGTTCACAAATCTTCTCATCTAAAATCATCTCTAAATTTAATAATTTTTCTCTAGCAGCCTCAGAAACTGCCAACTCACCAAGCTTCTTTAAAATTTGATTAAACTCCAATACTTCACCTATATTTTTCAATGTTATTCTCTCCTCTTTACAATATCCTTCTAAACAATAAATTTAAGAAATAAATTCTAAAAATAAAAAGGCCCCATAGAAGCTTCCTGCCTTATCTTAAAGACATATTGCTCCCATGGGGCCCCTTACAGTTTTTTTATAATCTGAGACACTTACTTATATACGAAAAACAGAGAATTATTTCATGACGCATATGAGTTACTTGGCCTTGTAAAAAAAGATAAGTAAAGCATATCCTATATCTTTATAATGTAAAGGCCATATTTCTATATCATGAATTTTTTCTGTTCTACTAAAAAAGAAGTGACTAATGTTATATTTTCATAGTATAAAAAGTTAAAAACCGAACTTTCCTATGCTATGAAAAAAGGCACAGCGACTCCGCTATGCCTCTTCTACATGATTATAATAATCCCGTAAATGGTGTTTGTTTAGCAATTTGAAAAGGCAGAAATTAATACTGTTAGATAAATTTTGTCATAAGCAAACAGACCATAGCCTCACTATGATCAAAAATTTGTCGTCTTATCTAATCAGCCTTATTTAATTATTTCTCTTTTACCTCAACAAATTGGGTTAACAAACAACATTCCACCTTTCTATTTGATAGCTACTACCCTATTTTTAGTAACTATTAATTTCTAATATATTTGTATCATACACTTGTAGTATAAGATGCTTTTTATATATAGTCAATATATTATTCAGTCAAATTAAAATATTTATATATCTTAATACCTAATTTCTGGATAATAACAGGATAACCCTAATTTACACATGACTTGCCTATCCTCTGGAAGTATCATTTTTTCTAAATACTCTGCCTCTGATTCACATTTCTTTGCAAGCTCTATATTGTCTCTCATATAAGCAATATCCTTGCAGATATTTTGCCACTCATCTGAGCGTCCCACAATCTTGCCAGCTGTAATACCTAATTTTACAAAGCGATAAATAGAACATAGTCCACATGCAAACTTATGAAAAGAATTGGTATAAATCATATTATTAAGCTCTACTGCATTCTGATTGTGAAAATCAGGTTTCTCCATAAGCAGCTCTTTCTCTGCATACATTAAAGAACCGCAAATAGAACACATCTCACTACGGTGCATCCCTAAACAATTAGCATCCGAAAAAGCACAACCATTACGCATCATAAAGACTTCATACTCCACCTCAGGAACTGCCTTCACTATTTGCTCAATTTCATCTGTACTTAAGTCTCTTGGCAAAATAATACGTTTCGCACCTCTTTCTGCATAAAACTTAGCAATCTCTCTATTATAAACACCTGCAATTGTACTGACTACAGAAGGTACACCTACCTCCTTAGCTAAACTTACAAGTTCTATAGAAGATACAATAACACCATCTATATCTACACTTTTGAGTATCTCCATATACTTCCTTAGAAAGGTATATTGCTCCTCAGAGTATATACTTGAGTTAAATGTAATATAAATTAATTTTCCTTTAGCTTTAATATGCTTTATGATTTCAAGCGCTTCCTCAAGGGTATATGGATTGGTAGCTTTCTTATAACCAGACATACGATTAATATCTGCAAAGTCACCGAAAGCCTTAGTCCATGCTTCATCATGAAATCCCATATAAAATTCCCCAGCCCCACAACGTATATAATCATCTATATGTTCTACATTATTTAATGGCACTAATGCTCTCATCTTTTCACCACCAAATCTACTGGAAAATAAATATTACGAATACTACTTATGCCTTCTATTTCACACTGGCTATTTTCAAAATATACAGCTCGGCCCACACGTAACCATTCATGTCCATCATTAAATTTATAACGAATAACATGACTATTACATTCTCCCTGACACACCCCATTAGGCCTAAACTTCTTATCAATCTCCTTATGGATAGACCCAAACTCACAAATTTGCCCCACCGTCATATAACAATAAGGCCCATGTACCCCCACCACCAATCCTTGGGGACAGGTCTCTAAACTTGCTGTTTCTTTTTGGGGACAGGTCTCTAAATTTATTGTTTTGTGGGTAGGGTCTATTTCTATACTGTTTATGTCATACTCTTTTATTAGCTCATTAAAATAGCTTGTAAAAATCTTAGGATGTAGCGTAGTATTAAAATATTCAGGGTATCTGAGATCACGATAATCTTTCATAAATAATCTACCCATATTGCATTTAAGCTTGTACTGCTTTGCCATGTATTCTAACATACCATAGTCATTGATAGTTACCTCATCAAGGACTTCTTTTAAGTAGCTGACCATATCATCTATTTTATCCTTGCCTCTATCTAAGTTCTTTTCAGAAAATGTAGGAATAACTAATGTTATTTTCACATTTTCTGCCTCACAAAATGTCCTTACATTTTCAATGATTTTATTAGGTAAGTTTAAAAAATATTGCCCACAAAAATAAGAACCTATATAAATACGTTCACATTTCTCAAAATCTGCTAATTCATTGCAGTTTTTTATAATGGTCTTAAAATCTAATATAGTGTCTGACGCTGTAGCATATAAGTTTTGAAGAATATCCGTCAGATTTAAACAATTCATTTTCCTCATTCTTTGATACTCCTGACTTATTCATTTTTATCCTTCTTATATTCTCCTATCTTACTGCTAACTATGCATTTTCCTATGATATCAAATCCCTAGATTCTTACTTAATAACACTTCTTGAGTCTATTGGTTATTTCCTGTTTTTGAAACTACTTATAACTATATTCACTTCGCATACTTCTTAATAATTTCAAACAATAAGTTTGCACATTCTGTACCTACTTTATCTTTGTAATACTGTGAAAATCTCTCATCTACAACATACATCTGTGCCACCCCCACATGTGCTTCTTTTGAATACTTAGGCCATGTAAAACTTAACCATTCCTTATGTTTTTCATAAACTAATTGTGCTGTTTTAGAACCTATATCTCCATTTTTAACAACCTCTTTTAAGGCTTCTATCATCTCAGCTTCTACTTTTTCCATTTTGTCAAACCCCTCCCTCGTTAAATTCATGAACTTATGATTAGACTCATCGATTACATCTTCTCCATACTTTTCTCTAATCTCTTTACCATACTTCACTTCATTCTCCTGTAATTTTTCATTTTTAAATGCTTCAAATTTCTCCATGTCTGCCATCTCCTTTTCTCCCTTGTTGTGGGCAATTGTTTTATCTACTAATCGAATTAATTCATCTATCTGTTTTCTCTTACACTCTAATCTTTCTCGATGTGCCATTAATGCCTCATTAACATTAAACATCTCATCTGCCATAATCTGCTGAATCTCTTCTAATCTAAACTCCATAGCCTTATAAAATAAAATTTGCTGTAGCAAATCTACTTCTTTCTCACTATAAATACGATACCCTGACTCATTAACTCGGCAAGGCTTTAAAAGTCCAATCTCATCATAATACCTTAGCGTCCTTACACTCACTCCAGCTAGTTCACCAAGCTTCTTAATTGTATATTCCACCTACACCTTTCACCTCCTTAGTTCTTACTTATCCTCATCATAAACCCTCACGTCACGTGAAGGTCAACCCTTACTAAAGTATATTTTTTACTCCCCAAAACAAGAAAGTGGCTAACGCCACATTCTCGAGACTAGGAAAGTTAAAAATCGAACTTTCCTAGTCCATAAAAAAAGGTCAGGTACACTGTTGTGCAACCTGACTTCTTTCTTAAAGTTTTTTAACAAACTCTGATTTTAATTTCATAGCGCCAATACCATCAATTTTACAATCGATATCATGGTCACCATCTACTAAACGGATATTTTTAACTTTTGTTCCGATTTTAACTACTAATGAACTTCCTTTTACTTTAAGGTCTTTAATAACTGTTACGCTATCACCATCTTGTAAAATATTCCCATTAGCATCTTTAAAAACTTTTACATCTTCTTGGGCTTCTTCTGTTCCTGGTGCCCATTCATATGCACATTCAGGACAAACAAGTAAACTTCCATCTTCATATGTGTATTCAGAATTACATTTTGGGCAGTTTGGTAAATGTTCCATTTTGATGTCTCCAATCATTTTAGTTAAATTTTTTATTATTTTATGCTTATATATACTACCATAGTCTCTATAGCTTGACAAACAAACCTATGTGTTTTGCCGCTATTACAATTATTCTCTATAATTATTTTCTGCCTTATTTTGTTCATACTGTTTGATATTTATTGAGCGTTAGTATTGGCTATTTTCTCTTTACCTTTTAATCTTCTTAAAAATTCATCCTTTAGTGCATTTTTATCCTCTAACTCCTTAATTTTCTTATTAAGATATGCAACATATTCTATAGTTAATTTAGCACCATGCTTATTCACTATATCCTCTCCCTTGGTTACATCTTCAAGCCATTTCATTGCTGATTTCTCTATCATCTCGCAATAAGTGTTATCTTCTCTTCCAAACATACTTATGCTCCTCCTTCATTAATCACTTTAATTATTATACCACTAAAAAGGATCAGATAATGCCTTATCCTTCCATATTTAGCATACCAAAAGACGAGGTTATCACTATAATAGCCTCGTCTTCTTATTTAAGTTATCTATTTAAATAATTTATTTATCCTATATTTACTTTTGGTGTCTACCTATTTTTATTCATTACTTCACTGGATTACCATCAAAATCACGATACTGTGGTTTTTTCTGTGGTTCTCCTCTATTATTCTGTTCATCATGAAGCTTTTGTCTACGTTTTCCCTTTTGCTGTGGATTATTTGAGCCTGGTTTACTTTCAAAATTCACTAGTTACACTTCCTTTCTTTTATAACTAGTATTTACGGTAAACTTTTATCTCATTCTAATGTGGTATTAACAATTTATTCTTTTACCCAATAAGTGGTGCAATCATTAGATCGTTCAATAAAACCATATTCAATAAGTGCTCTTCTAATAGTTGCATAGTCTGCATAAATTCGCTCTAGTATTCTATTAATTTCTTTCTCCGAATACTGTTTACCTTTAACAAAATTCTTCGTAACCTCTGTTAACACAATAATTTTTTTCTTTTCCTTGGCTGGATAAGTTTTAATCCCTCCATTTTCATCCATATAATTTTTAATGGTTGTTTCACGCTCTTTGTCTGTAATATTATATCTGTCATCTAAAGTTGTTGCTGTCTTATGGGCATCACATAATACACCTTGTTCCAATATATTCACATTCCTATTCGTATCACTTGCAATTAACTCCATCATAGCTAAGAAGAGTCTTGCTTGCTTTTCTTTTTCTCTTAACTTATAGCGATGGTTTCGAATTGTTGATGGTGCCACCCCTAACTTGGCTGCTATCTCTTTATCTGACAACCCTGCTGCCATTAATTTTAGTAACTCTAACTGTGCTTGTGAAACACCAGTAAATCCAGTGTTCATTCCCAAAATATAAGCTAATATTGAGCCATGTTTCTCTTCAATGTGTAGTGTAGCTGCCTTTTTTGCATCAAACAATTTATCACCAATTTGATAAATCTCCCCCTTAACAAATTTCTCTTCACAAATAATACATTTAAATTGTTCTTCTTCCTCAATGAAACCTTTCTTTACTTCTTCTATAGAAGCTTCCCAAAATAACTCTTTATTTTCTTCACCCATACCTAACCTCCTATTAACTTGTGCAATACTCTTGTATTTTTATTTAAAAAATAGTATTACCTTTTATACTTCTATTATAGAAGTATTGAGTTTTTTTGCAACTATTTTTTCAAACATTTTTTATTTTTATCTATACATTTATAGACATTATTATTTTTTGTTTATATTTATTCTAAATCTATTAAGAATTATATCTAAGCATTGCATACAAAAAGAAGCCATATTGAAGTGTTTTCTCTCTGTAACCGAAGAATTCACTCATTGGCTCCTTATATCTTATAATTAATTATAGGTTTCACATTTATAAGCTTTAATTATCTATAATTCTTTATCTTACATTCTCAAAAGTATAATACCCCACATCACCTGTTACGCTATTAATGCACCAATATTTTTCTCCTTCTACTGTATGTGCCTTAATTTCCACCTCTTGCTCCAATGTTTCAAAAACTTTTCCTTGTAACATGCTTTCATATTGCACAGTGTAATGAATTGTATCTTCATCTACCTTTTCTTCATTTTTAATAGTTACTTTACCACCACTTAATGAAGGACTTGAACCACCAGTTACCCATCCTCTCATTTTTACTTCTGGTAAAACCTTTTCTTTTAACTGATTACAAAGTACAGCGTATTGTAATGCACCATTTCGCATTTGTTGCCCTCTAATCCATACTGCCAATACATCCCTGGGATTTTTAAGCTGTAATTTCTCTTCTAATATAGCTTTCTGCTCTGCAAGATTTACTTGAAGTTTATCTTGAGGAATATATTCTAAAGTAGCCTGATTTGTGACTTGATCTACTTTAACGTCTTGTATGCCCAGATAAGTTGCTACTTTATCAACTGGTATATATAATTTGCCATCTATAATCTTATAATTATAAATAACTCCTCCTATCTCATATCCTTCACTAGTTACTGTTAACTCTAGTGGTCTCATATTTAAGCTTGCCACATTTTCTATATGAGTCTCTTGTTTCTCCTTTTTAATTACAACTCCTTTTAAACTATCTGGCAGTGGCATGTAACTAGAACCTTCCTCATCTGCTGTTAACCCTCTTGTTAACATACTTATATAAAAATTCCAGAAATAAGCTGGTGCCTCTATGGTGATATAAGCTTTAGTATTACCATCCTTCTTGCCATCTTCCCATTTAAGTTCTTGAATACCTACTTGATTTAGAAGCCATCTAAATGGCACATAAATCTGTCCACCTATCTCCAAATAATCTGTACTTGATTTTTGAATTTCATAACTTGTTGTAATCGCTGTATTCTCTTGTGGTACTTGCCCCATTACATTTATACAACTTCCTGCTACTAGTACACCTAAAATCATGTTACGCAATAGGTTATTCATTTTATCACTCCCTTAATATTAAACCTTTAATAATTTATTATATCTATATTTTATATATTAGCACACCTTAAGTTAGTTATAAGTTACATTTATTTAACTCATTGATTTCACTTATGTAATACGTATTTTTAATACTATATGCATAGAATTTACACATATTTATATACAAGTACATGTTTATATATAATTTATTTTATATATAGGCACATATTTGTGCACAAACAAAGAAGGTCTCAATACCTTTTAGTATTTCAACCTTCTTCATCTATATTAAACTTCTACTATTTATTTTCTCTAACAACTTGTTGATATGCTTTTACTTCTGTATGTACTTCTACCTTAAATGGATTTCTCTTATATTTAAAGACTTTATAGAAATGATATACAAATACCACAATATTAGCTACAAGTGCAATGAAGCTCATTACAAATAAAGCTGTTGCACTATGTGATGATTGTACTGCAAATCTAGATGTATCCACAAAACTTGGAAATGTCATTGTAAACATCATCCAAGCAGCTAAAGTATAAGCTCTATGTTGAATCCAAGCTCCTTTTTTACCAATAACCATTGGCATTGTACAAGAGAACAATAATGCTGCTCCTGTATAGAATGAGTGATCTGATACACAGTTGTATACATAAGCAAAGTTCCATAAATCATATGCAATAATCCAGAACCATAATTGGTCTGGCCATAACATATCTCTATTTTTATCTTTGCCTACGAAGATGCCCATCCATCCAGATATTGTAAGAATATTTAATATTCCTGCAATACCATTCATGATATTCCAAGGTCCACCTAGCATCCATACCCCATCTACGATACCAGATGTCTGATAACCAAAGCATTGAAAATCACGAATAACAGCTTCCATAATATTAACTACTAAAATAATAGCTGGTAACATTAATACATACTTATTATCTTTCCAACCTTTAATGTAACGAATTCCCATAAACATTAGACACCCTACTAATGCAGAATATACTTTTGCCCAGTGGAACCATGTTCCTGTACTAGAATCAGGCCCTACTGTTTTAGGCCAAATAAAAATAGTTAAAACTAATGGTAATACAACCTACTGTTACCCCATTAACATCAATAGTTTTATAACCTAAATCTAATATTAAAATAAGACTTTTATTTTTACCACGGCTTTTTATTTTATTATGTAGTACTTTACATAAGCATTTAACAAAAATCTTTTTATAAAAACATTTCTTTGTAATTTAAATTTCATCTACATAAATCACAAGTTCTCTTCTGACTTAATAAACATTTTTATTTTTCCCTGTGCAAAAGCACAATAAACACAGAAAAGGACTTAGTCATATGCTTAGTATTAACAAAAAAACAACATTCAAACCTATAAAACAATACTTACTCATTTATAAGCCTTTATTTTATAAGCGTGGCTTTAATAACTTTATCTTATTGATATGTACATTCCTTGCTATTCAAGAGGTGCGTTCCATTAAGTTTATTAAAAAATATTTTGACGTCTGCTTAAATCGTTTCTACTATTTCTTAACTGATGAGGGGTTAGACCTTAGTAAACTCATGTGTTGTACTGTGAAAAAAGCTTTATCTCTCACTCCACCAGATATGCTGTCTAAA
>JAZKZQ010000099.1:0-11299 GCA_045612745.1 Cellulosilyticum sp.
AGTGTTGTATAATAAAATATATAATTTTATTGAGATAAAATCTAACTAATATACAAACGTAAAATAAATATTATTTTATAAAATTTTATAATAAATTATAAAATAAGGAGAGACATATAAGGAGTAGAGGCATGAGTAAATTATTAAGTTTAGGAATTGATGTAGGGTCTACAACTATAAAGCTAGTATATTTAGATAAAAATGGAGAGATCGTTTATTCAAGATATGAACGCCATTTTTCAGATATAAAAACAACCTTAGAGAAATTATTAAAGGAAAGTTTTATTACCCTAGGTGATGTGAAGGTAAAGGTAAGCATTACAGGTTCAGGGGCAATGGAGATTGCAAATCATATAGGCCTTACGTTTATTCAAGAAGTTATTGCATGTACTAAAGCTGTACAAACCTATATAAGTGACGTAGATGTTGCCATAGAATTAGGTGGTGAAGATGGAAAAATTACATATTTTGAAAGTTCTTTAGAGCAGCGTATGAATAGTAGTTGTGCAGGGGGAACAGGTGCATTTATTGACCAAATGGCAACACTTTTACAAACAGATGCCATGGGGCTTAATGAAATGGCTAAGTCTTACAAACAAATATATCCTATTGCCGCTAGATGTGGTGTATTTGCAAAAACAGATGTACAACCTCTTATTAATGAAGGGGTTGCAAAAGAGGATATTGCAACATCTATTTTTCAAGCAGTTGTTAATCAAACAATTAGCGTTTTAGCATGTGGTAAGCCTATTAAGGGAAAGGTTGCTTTTTTAGGAGGACCACTTCATTTCCTTTCAGAATTACGTCATCGTTTTATAGAGACATTAAACTTAACAAGTGATGATGTAGTGGTTCCTCAGAAGCCAGAGTTATTCGTAGCTTTAGGTGCAGCACTTTTAGCAGAGAAAGAAAAAGCAATTAATTTAGAATACTTAACTAAGAAGCTAAAAGAGTCAAAAGCCGATTTTCATCAAAATAATGACTTAGTACCTCTATTTAATAGTGAAGAAGAAATAAAATTTTTTAGAAAAAGACATGATGCACATCGTGTACCAGTAGGTGAACTTGCAACTTATACTGGTGGTACCTTTTTAGGAGTTGATGCAGGTTCTACAACAAGTAAAATGGCTTTAATAGGAAATGAAGGACAATTACTTTATACATTTTATGGTAGTAATCAAGGAGACCCTTTAGCGCTTATTTCTAAAAAGCTTATTGAATTATACGAAGTATTACCAAAGGGAGCATATATTCAAAAAGCTTGTGTCACAGGTTATGGAGAAGCATTAATGAAAAATACCTTCAAAATTGACAAAGGGGAAGTTGAGACAATAGCCCATTATACAGCAGCCAAATCATTTGCTAAAAATGTTGGCTTCATATTAGATATTGGTGGACAAGATATGAAATGTATTACCATTAAAGAGGGTGTTGTACAATCTGTTATCTTAAATGAAGCTTGTTCATCAGGTTGCGGTTCATTTATTGAGATGTTAAGTGGTTCCTTAGGCATGGAGGCAAAAAGCTTTGGTGAAAAGGCATTATTAGCATCTGCTCCAGTGGATTTAGGAAGCCGTTGTACTGTATTTATGAATTCAAAAGTAAAAGAAGCACAAAAAGAAGGGGCATCCATTGGTGATATATCTGCCGGATTATCTTATTCAGTTATTAAAAATGCATTATATAAAGTTATCAAACTAAGAAGTCCAGAAAGTATCAAGGGAGATATTGTAGTGCAAGGCGGGACTTTTTATAACGAAGCTGTCCTTCGTGCCATGGAATTGATATTAGGTCGTGAAGTCATAAGACCAGACCAAGCAGGTCTTATGGGGGCTTATGGTGCTGCCTTACTTGCAAAAGAAGAAAGTGGGCAGGAAGATGTAAGTAGTATGCTTACAAAAGAAGAACTTCTAGCACTAAAAATAGAAAAAACACCAACCCGTTGTAAGGGGTGTGAAAATAAATGTCTTTTAACAGTAAATAAGCTGAATGATGGTAGACGTTTTATCTATGGGAATCGTTGTGAGAAACCATTAGGAAGTAGTGCAGCTTTAAATACCTTACCAAATCTTTTTGATTATAAGTATAACCTTTTATTTGAACGTGAGATTTTAAGTGAAGCAGAAGCTAAAAGAGGAACAATAGGTATTCCTAGAGTGCTTAATATGTATGAGGATTATCCATTTTGGCATGCATTTTTCACAACACTTGGTTTTCGTGTAGAGCTTTCAGGGAGATCAAATAAGAAGATTTATGAAAAAGGTATTGCGACCATTCCATCTGAGTCAGTATGTTATCCAGGTAAAATTACACATGGACACATTATGGATTTGATTGAAAAAGGGGTTAAGACTATATTCTATCCTTGTATTCCTTATGAAAAAGTAGAAGATGAAACAGCAGATAATCATTACAATTGTCCAATTGTTACTTCGTATCCTGATGTAGTTAAAAATAATATTGAGGCACTTAAAGAAGAAAATGTTAAATTTATGCACCCATTTTTAAACTTAGATTCACCTAAATCTGTAATGCGTCAAATGATGAAAACATTAGAAGGGTTTAATATTTCAAAAACTGAAATTAAACAAGCAACAGATGCTGCTTATGAAGCTTTAATGACTTTTAGAAGCGATATTGCTAAGAAAGGTGAAGAAACATTAGAGTACATAAGTAAGAATAAGCTACAGGGTATTGTGGTGAGTGGGAGGCCATACCATTTAGACCCAGAAATTAATCATGGACTTACACAACTTATTACGGCAGAAGGTCTAGTTGTGCTTACAGAAGACAGTGTAGCACATTTAGGACAAATTGAACGTCCTATACGTGTTTTAGATCAGTGGACATATCATAATCGTTTATATCGTGCAGCTCATTTTGTACGCACAAGGGCTGATATGGAACTCATGCAAATTACTTCCTTTGGGTGTGGGTTAGATGCTGTAACTTCAGACCAAGTAGAAGAAATACTAGAGCAGGCAGGAAAAATTTATACACTTATTAAAATAGATGAAGGTGCAAATTTAGGTGCAATTAAAATTCGTGTACGTTCTCTTAAAGCAGCTATGAAAGAGCGTGAAAAATTACATAAATCATTAGAAATTAAAAAAGCTGAATCAGTTGTTAGTTTCACAGAAGAGATGCGTCAAACACATACTATTTTGGCACCACAGATGTCACCTATTCATTTTCAATTTTTAGAAGATGCATTTAATACAAGTGGTTATACAGTGAAGGTATTACCAAAAGTATGTAAAGAAGATGTAGAAGAAGGATTAAAATATGTTAATAATGATGCCTGTTATCCAGCTATTATTGTAATCGGCCAATTATTAAGAGCTTTAAAAAGTGAAGGTGTGGATCCCCACCATACAGCCTTAATGCTTACACAGACAGGTGGTGGATGTAGAGCGTCTAACTATATTAGCTTTCTAAGAAAAGCACTTAAAGAGAGTGATATGGCCTATGTACCAGTTATTTCGTTAAATGCAGGAGGGCTTGAAAGTAATCCTGGATTTAAACCATCATTAAGTTTGATTGAAAAAGGTCTTATGGCAGTTTTATATGGTGATTTATTAATGCGTGTTTTATATCGCACACGTCCCTATGAGTCTGTGCCTGGAAGTGCCAATAGACTATGTGAAAAGTGGTCACAAGTATGTAAAGAAAATATACGCAGTGGTGATGCAAAAACTTTTAAGAAAAATGTTGCAGCTATTGTAAAAGATTTTGATGAACTCCCACTTCTAGATATTAAGAAGCCACGCGTAGGCTTAGTAGGTGAGATTTTAGTTAAGTTCCATCCATATGGTAATAACGAAGCAGTAGAAACCATTGAAGCAGAAGGAGGCGAAGCTGTTATGCCAGACCTCTTAGATTTCTTTAATTATTGTGTGTATAATAATAAGTTTAAACATGAAGTACTTGGCAAACCATTTAAGGATAAACTTATTGGTCAAATGGTAATTGCATTCCTAGAATACAAACGCAAATATATGTGTAAATGTTTAAAAGAAAGTAATAGGTTTAGTGCGCCACACCGTATTGAAGCTTTAGCTCAAATGGCAGAAGAGGTGATGTCAGTAGGACATCAAATGGGTGAAGGATGGTTTTTAACAGGAGAAATCATGAGTTTATTAGAAGAGGGAATTAATAATGTAGTATGTATGCAGCCTTTTGGATGTCTTCCTAATCATGTAACAGGTAAAGGAATGATTAAGGAATTACGCCGTAAATATCCACAAGCTAATATTGCAGCAGTAGATTATGATCCAGGTGCTTCTCATGTAAATCAGCTTAATCGTATTAAGTTAATGATGGCAACTGCCTTTAAAAATTTAGAGCAAACTAATCAATAAATCAGGAATGATAATATTAAAAAACTGTTATACATAAAAGCTTTTTAGTGAGTAGTGTATAGCAGTTTTTATTTTGTGGTCCTTTTATAATCTTAAGGAGAATAGTCATATTTTTAAGGATGTTTGTATATATTTATACAAAGGCATCATGAGAAAAATAGGAGGATACTATGGAAAACAAATATTATAACCAAGAGATAGAAGATGTTTTAAGGGGACTAAGTACAAGTTCTAAACAAGGCCTAAGTGATACCGAAGCTAAAGAAAGATTAAAGAGGTATGGACCTAATAGTTTTACAAAAGCTAAAGAAAAAAGTTTATTAGGAGAAATTAAAGATGCCCTGACACAGCAGTTAATTATTATATTATTAATTGCAGCTGGTATTAGTTTACTAATTGGTGAATATCATGATGCTATTGGTATTTGTTTGGCAGTACTTTTGGGAAGCACAATAGGAATTTTGACAGAAAGTCGTTCAAAGAAGGCTGCTGAAGCACTTAATAAGTTGACAGAAGATGTAAGGGTAAAAGTACAACGTAGTGGCCAAAAAATCTTATTACATAAGAGTGATTTAGTACCTGGTGACCTTGTTTATTTAGAAGCAGGAGATTTGGTGCCAGCAGATGGTCGTATTATAGAGAGTATTGATCTTAAAGTGAGAGAAGATATGCTTACAGGTGAATCTGATGATGTGAGTAAACGAGCAGGTAAAGTTAAGCACGAAATTGTACATATAGCGGGCGAAGAAGTTGTACAAGACCCCATTCCTGCTAAACAGTTTAATATGCTTTTTGGAGGGACTCTAGTTGCATGTGGTTCAGCAAAAATGATTGTAACAGCAACGGGTGATGAGACTGAAATGGGGTATATTGCTAAAGCTTTAGGTGGTAAGGAAGCAGATACACCACTGGAAATAAAGATGGACAAATTAAGTGAGACCATTTCTAAAATTTCTACTGGTGTGGCGAGTATGCTTTTTGTGTACATGCTTATTCAAATTGTACAAGAATGTGGTTTGAAAATTGATATAACAAATACCCATACATTTTTAGCCTCATTAACACCACTCATACAAAGTTTTCCTGAAATAAAAACAGCCTTTATAGTATGTATAGCACTTATTGTAGCAGCTGTACCAGAAGGATTACCCACAATGATTAATATGACTTTAGCCATTACAATGAAACAAATGGCTAAAATCAATGTGCTTGTTAGGAAAAAAGAAGCTTGTGAAACAATAGGAAGTGTGAGTGTAATCTGTAGTGATAAAACAGGAACACTGACACAAAATAAAATGCGAGTAGCTCGTATTTATTTAGAGGGAGATTATCGTACACTAGAACAAGCTGAAAAGTTTAAAAGCTTTGTGAGTAACTGTATGGTCAATAGCACAGCAGACCTCGAACGTAGCGAAGGAGAAGAAAAATATATTGGTAGTGCTACAGAATGTGCACTTTTATCCATGTGGGGAAGTAAGGCAGATTATAATAGGGCAAGAGAAGCAGTACAGCTTGTAAGAAAAATTCCTTTTAGTTCTCAAAATAAATATATGCTTACGGTAATCAAAGAGGGGAATGAATATCATATCCTTTCCAAAGGTGCACCAGAAGTTATTTTAAGACAATGTAGTTATGAAAGGATAGATGGTAACGCAAAGAAATTGACAGAGGAGCGTATTGGCGAAATATTAGGTCTTATGGGTAAGCTTCAGAGTCAGTCTATGCGAGTTCTTGCTTTTGCAGATCAAAAGGTACCTTTAACAGTCAATGTGGAAAATCAAAGAGATTGGAGGGGGCAATTAATATTTAATGGTTTTGTGGGCATTAAAGATCCTTTAAGAGAAGGTGTTAAAGAAGCTATAGAAGTAGCTAGGGAAGCTGGGGTAGAAACAAAAATGCTAACAGGAGATAATATTCAAACAGCTATGGCTATAGGAAATGAGATTGGTATTATTGGACATGGTAAAAAAGCAGTAGAAGCAACCTATATCGATACCCTTACAGATGCAGCTTTAGCACGCGAAATAGGACAAATCGCCATTGTTGCAAGATCTAAACCAGATACAAAGATGCGTATTGTACAGGCACTTCAAAAAAATGGAGAAATTGTTGCTGTAACAGGTGATGGTATAAATGATGCACCAGCACTGAGTAAAGCAGATGTAGGTATTGCTATGGGTATTGCAGGAACTGAAGTTAGTAAAAATGCAGCAGATATTATTTTAGCAGATGATAGCTTTGGAACCATTGTAGAGGCTATAAAATGGGGACGTGGTATTTATAATAACTTTCAACGTTTTATTCAGTTTCAACTAACTGTTAATATTATCGCTTTTTTAATTGCAATTATTAGTCAGGTTTTAGGAGAGGAAATGCCTTTCTCAACTATTCATCTCTTATGGATTAATATTATAATGGATGGTCCACCAGCACTAGCATTAGGGCTAGAACCTATTCGTGCAACGGTAATGAAGCGAAAACCAATCCCTAGGGATGCGCATATTATTAATCCTTTTATGATACGTACCATTTTAATTAATAGTTTATTTATAACAGGATTACTTTTAGCACAAATGAAACTCAATTTCTTGGGGGCTGATGAAAATCAACTAGGTACAGGAAGTGAAACACAGACAATTTTATTTAGCTTATTTGCCTTCAGTGTGCTATTTAATGCTTTTAATTGTAGAGAATTTGGAACAGCTAGTATATTCCCTAACTTAATGAAGAATAAATTGGCATTAAAAATTATAGCCTTAACAGCAATCTTGCAAGTTGTTATGATTCAATATGCTAATAAATTCTTTAATGCAACGCCACTTAGTGTCACAATGTGGATTAAGGTTATTGGATGTAGTAGTTTGGTAATTATTATTAATGAAATTGTAAAACGCATATTAAGTACATTGAAATATTCAGCTAAAACAGCCGTAAGACAAGTAAAATCTTTAAGAGAAATAAAGTAAAAAGAAAGATGAATGAGAGGTATATAATAAGGAGACAGCACTTGTGATATCTCCTTATTATATCATGTAATAATTTTAGTGATGTTCATCACAATCACAATCACCATTATGACAATCACAGTCATCTCCGCAATCACAGTGATGATGCTCAGTATTGTCATGAAGTTCATAGTAATTGACATTTTCATAGTCAAAGCCGTTAAGTGCACTGATTTCTTCATCTGTCATATATTCTTTATAGATATCTTCAGGAACCATACCTGGTTCATCATCCGTATTAGAAGTGAAATAACAGCCCTGTTCTAAAATACTATGGATTGCCATAGCTGAAAGTAGTGTTTGTTGTGGTTTTGAGATATTACTAAACCCAGCATTTACATAGGTTTTAAAAGTGGCATCAGACATTACGAAAGGAATACTACTCATAAAGTATTGCATACGTAATTTTCGCTCCGAAAGTGGCATACTATTTAGAGATTCACCAAGTTCATCTACAAATTGATTGAGTACAGCAAGAGTTTCTTGAGAGTAGCCTTTATTTTTAGTTAATTTGAAGCCAAATAAACTACTCATATCCATACTTAAATAAGTTTGAATTACAATGAACATAGGATCAGATTCTTTTTGCTTACTTACTTTAATCAGTTCATATTGTAATTCTTTTTGTACTTCGCTCACACGCTCTCCTAAAGAAGCTTTTAAGAAACTTGCTTCATCTGTATTTGTTAAGATCTTCTTAATACAGTGGTAGAAGTCGAAGAAACTTGGATGAAGTTCGCTAAGTGTATTGAAGTCAATGTGTTCAAAAAGTAGAAGATTACTAAGTGTGCAAATCATACGATACATAGCATGTAAAAGCTCAAATAAAGTGTTGATGGTTTGCTCCAAAGAATCAGCCTCTTCAAAGAAATCAATAGGATCATCATAAGTTGTAAGTTCTGTGAGTGACTCAACAAAGTCAGAAAAATCTTGGCCATAAAAATCAAAACGCTTACCATCAAAAAGTTGAGCTAAAATAGAAGTAAGAAAAGTAGCTGACTCAGCTGTATCCTCTATGTCAATACAATGAATACTTTTCTTTACATAATCTAAAAAGTTTGCTTTTGTGATTTTTAATGGGATAGAAGGAAAAAGCTGAGATGCATGAAGTTGTCTTGTTTTAACCGATTTATCTTTAAAAACAAACTGTGTACAATCTTCTGCAAGTCGGTTAAAGTCCATTTCCAGTATTGCTTCATCACTAAATTCTTCATGATCAATATATGTGCCAGCAAACTCAGGATCATTTTGAGCTTTTGTTACAAGATGATGGAGTTCACGACGATAGCTATTCAGTGTGCGATATTTTTGTTCTAGTTGATCTCTAAAGTTTAAAAGTCTTTCACCAATACGTTCTCTTTCGCTTGTAGTGTCTGTACGTGAAGCGTTTTTATTTTGTGATGTAAGTAGCTCTGGAAGATAAAGAAAAATTTCTTTTAATTCATCTTGTATCTCGGCTGTTTCCTCGTCTAAATAAGGTGTAGAAAAGAATAGTGAATTATTTAGTAATTCAAGATAGGCATGTACATATTCAATATAAGAATAAGCAATACCAGTATAAAGTTGATCAGTATTTTGATTCATGTTTAAGCTCCTTTCTTTATCTGTATATTAAGGATATACAATTTCTTAACATAAAACAAGCATATAAATGTAATTGATGTAAGAATATGGTTTGAATTATTGAAAAAATATTTGAAATAGTTTAAAATATTATTAGGGGTGAGATGATAAATGGAAAATAGTTATGAGATGGTGAATAAAAAAATTGCACTATTAGAATTAGGAGAATTAAATAAACCACATGAAATACTAGGCATACATACATCAAGAGATGTGACTGGAAAAATTATACGTGTATATTGTCCAACTGTAAGTTATATGGTTGCAGTAGATTTAAAAGATAACAATAGAACATTCGAAATGCATGCAGTAGGGGATAAAGGGTTGTTTGAAGGATATGTGGGGGAGATAGAAGAGAGCTTTATATATAGTCTTAAATGCAGAGATTTTAATGGGCATGAATGGACATATATAGACCCATATCAATTTAATCCTACCATTACATCTGATGACCTTTATTTATTTGGTGAAGGAAGAGACTATGAAATCCATCATAAATTAGGTGCACATTTTATCAATGTAAGAGGTGTTGAAGGTGTACGTTTTGCTGTTTGGGCACCTCATGCAAAGCGTGTAAGTGTTATTGGGGAGTTTAATAATTGGGATGGTCGCAGACATAGTATGTATTGCACAGAAACTCATGGGGTATGGGAATTATTTATACCAGGACTTAGGGAATTTGATATTTATAAGTTTGAGATTCGTACAACAAAAGGAGAGCTTCTTTATAAAGCTGATCCTTATGCAAACTATGCTGAAGTAAGACCAGGTAAAGCTTCTTGTTTATATAATATAGATAACTTTGAATGGGAAGATGAAAAATGGATGAAGCAACGTGTTCAAAATGCATATTATAAGCAACCGATTTCAATTTATGAAGTGCATATAGGTTCGTGGAAAAAGCATTTTGATGATAGTTTTTATAACTATCGTGAAGCAGCAGAAAGTTTGGTTGAATATGTAAAGGATATAGGATATACCCATGTAGAATTGATGGGGATTATAGAACATCCATTTGATGGCTCTTGGGGATATCAAGTGACAGGTTACTTTGCACCTACTAGCCGTTATGGGACACCTGAAGACTTTAAATATTTAGTAGAACTTTTACATAAGAATAATATCGGCATTATTTTAGATTGGGTGCCAGCACATTTTCCAAAGGATGCTTTTGGCCTTGAGAAATTTGATGGAGAAGCCGTATATGAAAGCAGTGATGAAAGAAAAGCCCATCATCCACATTGGGGGACATTGATTTTTGATTATACTAAGCCACAAGTTGCACTATTTTTAATAGCAAGTGCAATATCTTGGTTTGAAACATATCATATAGATGGACTTAGGGTAGATGCAGTAGCATCCATGCTATATCTTGACTATGGTAGACAAGATAATTATGTACCTAATAAATATGGTGGCAAAGAAAACTTAGAAGCAATTGAATTCTTAAAACACCTTAATAGTGTGATTTATCGTAAGTTTGCAGGGGCGATGATGATTGCAGAAGAGTCAACAGCTTGGCCTAAGGTATCTTATTCCACGGATGAAGGTGGACTAGGATTTGGTTTCAAGTGGAATATGGGATGGATGAATGACTTTTTAAGTTATATGAAGACAGAACCTAAACACCGTAAAGAACATCATAGTCAAGTGACATTTAGTTTAATGTATGCATTTAGTGAAAATTTTATACAAGTACTTTCTCATGATGAAGTTGTACATGGGAAGAGTCCAATGCTTTATAAGATGCCTGGACCTATTGAAGAAAAGTTTGCAAATTTAAAGATAGCATATGGTTTTATGTTTATGCATCCAGGAAAAAAGATGCTTTTTATGGGTAATGAATTTGCACAAACTAGAGAGTGGAATGAAGAGATGGAATTAGACTGGGGATTATTACATAATCCAGCACATGAAGGTATTAGACAATATGTAAGGACACTTAACCAGATTTATAAAAGTTATAATGCTTTGTGGGAAATAGGCTATGGATATGAAAATTTTGAATGGATTGATTGTGAGAATAGTACACAAAGTATTTTATCTTTTGTTCGTAATGGAGAGAAGAAAGAGGATCAATTAGTTATTGTAGTCAATTTTATGACAGATAATTGGGATGAATATTATATTGGTGTTCCGGAATATGCCGAGTATGAAGAGATATTAAATAGTGATAGTGTAGAATTTGGTGGTGAGGGTAGAGTAAATAGTGATAAAATCATAGCTCAAGATAAGCCATGGCATGGGAAGGCACAAAGTATAGCAATTAGCATTCCACCACTTAGTATATGTGTTTTTAAAATAAAAAAG
>JAZKZQ010000100.1:0-12452 GCA_045612745.1 Cellulosilyticum sp.
AAATTAATAAATGGTATAAACTTTACTTATACAAGTATATATAATATGTAGGGGGAAGAAAGATGCCGAAGATTACAATTCCAATCACAGAGGCAACACCAGGTATGATTATTGCAGAACCTGTGCGTAACCTAGAAACAGGTATTGTTTATGTGGGAGAAGGACAAGAGTTAACAAATGAAATGATTGAGAATCTTAAATATCTTCATTTTGATGAGATAGAAATTACTGTTAATTCTTGGGATACTGTATGGAAAATCTCTAAGGAAACACGTCAGCAGTATGAATTTTGTACTGAAACAGCAAAAATTCTATTTCAGAATGTGGCAGAGAATGATGTAATAGATCTTGAAGCATTTAAAATAATTAAAAATCATGTTGAAAGTAATTTTAAAGATAATTTTAAAATTATTGGTTGTATCAACCTCTTTAAATATGCGGATAGCTATACATACACACATAGTATCAATGTAGCACTTTTGAGTATGCTTATTGGGCAATGGATGAAGTATGGGGAAAATATGATAGAATCCTTATTAATTGCAGGATTACTTCATGATATTGGAAAAATGAAGATTGACCCAGAAATATTAAATAAGCCAGGAAAGCTTACAGATAGTGAATTTGAAGAGATGAAAAATCATCCACGTTATTCTTATGAATTATTACAACATAATAAAAATATTAGTTTAGATGTTAAGATAGGTATTTTAATGCATCATGAAAAAATTGATGGTTCAGGTTATCCTTATGGGGTATATAGTGAAAACATCAATGATATTGCTAAAGTATTAGCAGTGGCAGATGTATACGATGCCATGCTTTCTGAAAGGCCCTATAAGAAGAAACATTCGCCTTTTGATGTTATGCAACTTATGCAGGAGGGCGTATTTGGGAAACTAGATACAAAAATATTATTAACCTTTTTAACGCATATCGCATCTTATTATATTGGCGTATATGTACAGCTTAGTACAGGGGAAATAGGTGAAGTGGTAGCTATTAATCCTGCCTGTGTATATAGACCAATTATTAAGGTGAAAGATAAATATATTGACCTCTTTACTGAAAAATCAATCAGTATTGTAGAGCTTACATAAATAGGAGGAAGAAATGTATCAAATTATTGAGAAAATCAAACTTAACGCAACTGTAGAAAAAATGGTTGTACATGCACCTTATGTAGCTAGAAAGTGTGAACCTGGACAATTTGTAATTGTATGTGCAGAAGAAGGAGATGAAAGGATTCCACTTACGATTCAAGATTTTGATCGTGAGAATGAAACCGTTTCAATTATTTATCAAGTAGTAGGTTATTCAACAAAGAAAATAGCAGCAAAAGAAAAAGGAGACTATCTTGCAAGTGTTGCAGGTCCTCTTGGCGTAGCAGCACACTTAGAAAAGAAAAAACGTGTACTCGGTATTGGTGGAGGTGTTGGAGCCGCACCATTATATCCACAAATCAAAAAGCTTGCTGGATTAGGTACTGAATGTGACGTTATTTTAGGTGGACGTTCAGAAGAGTTTGTCATTCTCAAAGATGAATTTGAGACATGCAGTAATGTTTATGTAGCGACAAATGATGGTTCTTTAGGAAAAGAAGGATTCGTTACAGATATTTTAAGAGAATTAGTTGAAAGTGGTGTAGAATATGATGAAGTTATTGCCATAGGACCACTTGTGATGATGAGAGCAGTAGTAAACTATACAAAACCACTTGGCATCCCAACAATGGTTTCTTTAAATCCTATCATGATTGATGGTACAGGTATGTGTGGTGGTTGTCGTGTAACAGTTGGCGGCGAAACTAAGTTTGCATGTGTAGATGGACCAGACTTTGATGGTTTCTTGGTAGACTTTGATGAAGCAATGCGTCGTCAAGGCATGTACAAAGAACAAGAAGAACATGTTTGTCGTATGAAACAACAGATAGGAGGACAAGAAAATGCCTAATATGTCATTAAACAAAGTTCAAATGCCAGAACAAGATCCTAATGTACGTAATAAAAATTTCAAGGAAGTATCACTTGGTTATACAAAAGAACAAGCCATGGAAGAAGCAAGTCGTTGTTTAAATTGTAAGCAACGTTTTTGTGTAGAAGGTTGCCCTGTTAATGTGCCAATTCCTGAGTTTATTCATGCAATAACAGAAGAAAACTTTGAAAAGGCATATGAAATTATTACTTCTGAAAATGCTCTTCCAGCAATTTGTGGTCGTGTTTGTCCACAAGAAAACCAATGCGAGGGTAAATGTGTAAGAGGTAAAAAAGGTGAATCTGTAGGTATTGGTCGTCTTGAACGTTTCGTAGCAGATTATATGATGACACAAGGTGGTGGTGATGCAGAAGTTGCGCCAGCTAATGGTAAAAAAGTAGCAATTGTTGGTGCAGGGCCAGCTGGTCTTACTTGTGCAGGAAGCTTAGCTAAAAAAGGCTACGCAGTAACATTATTCGAAGCACTTCATGAAGTAGGTGGCGTACTTATGTATGGTATTCCAGAATTTAGACTTCCAAAAGCACTTGTACGTAAAGAAATTGAAAAAATTGAAAATATGGGTGTAACGATTGAGAAGAATGTAATAGTTGGTAAATCAATTACAATTGATGAACTCATGGAAGAGGGATATGAAGCTGTTTTCGTAGGTAGTGGAGCAGGTCTTCCTAAATTTATGAATATCCCAGGTGAGAATTTAAATGGTGTATATAGTGCAAATGAATTCTTAACACGTTCAAACTTAATGAAAGCTTATGACTTCCCTAATTCAGCAACACCTATTCATGTAGGTAAAAATGTGGCTGTTGTAGGTGGTGGAAACGTAGCAATGGATGCAGCCAGAACAGCTAAACGTCTTGGTGCAGAAAATGTATACATTGTTTATCGACGTGGGGAAGAAGAACTTCCAGCAAGACGTGAAGAAGTACACCATGCAAAAGAAGAAGGCATTATTTTTAAACTACTTTGTAATCCAGAAGCAATTCATGGTGAAGAAGGATGGGTAAAAGAGTTAGAATGCATTAATATGGAACTTGGTGAACCAGATGCATCAGGTAGAAGAAGACCAGTTGAAGTGGTAGGCAGTGAGCATCGTATACCAGTTGATACAGTGATTATTGCTATAGGTCAAAGCCCTAATCCATTAATTCGTACAACAACTCCAGGACTTGAAGTGACTAAATGGGGTGGTATCATTGTAAATGAAGAAACAATGGCTACAAGTAAAGATGGCGTTTATGCTGGTGGTGATACTGTAACTGGTGCAGCAACAGTTATTCTAGCTATGGGTGCGGGTAAAAAAGCTGCTCAAGCAATTGATGAAGCATTAAATAAATAGAAATATTAGTCAAAAAATTTTGATGCATGTAATATGATAGTGCATAAAATTATGCAAACGGATAATACTATGCTTGTATAATATTTCATTTCATGAAAAGGAGTATAGTATATATGCGAAAATTTTTATTTATTACAGCACTTACATTAATGGGTATTGCTAGTGTGGGTTGTTCAAGTAACAATGGTACAACAACACCAACTGAAACAACAACACCATCTTCAACATCTACAACTACTACCACACCAAATACTACAACTAATAGTACACAAACAACAGGTACAACAGGTACTACTACAACAGGTACTACAAGTAATAATAATGGTACTACCACAGGCACAACAACAAATGATACAACAACAAATGATACAACAACAAATGGTACAATGACAAATGGTATGAATAATGGTGTAGGTACAACAGGTGGTACAACAACAAATGGTACAAATGGTACTACAGCAGCAAATAGTGCTACAGCAAATGGCACTACAGCAAAGAAATAATTAAAAAGATTATTAGGGAAGATAGGTTACTATACAAATGCATAGTAACCTATCTTTTTTTAAGAGTGGGAAAGTCGAAGGAGAGTAGCTAGGAGCATAATACAATTTGTGCTATAATAATTGAAGTTAAATTATATTTTAGCAAGAAAGGATTTGAAGACGTGAAAGTTGTTTTACTTGCACTTAATGCAAAATATATTCATACTTCATTAGCATTACGTTCTATTGCAGCGTATTGTAAAGATTATAAGCAAGATATTAAGGTATTAGAGCTTACAATTAATCAAAATGAAAATGAAACGATTAAAGTTATTTATGAAGAAGCTCCAGACATTTTAGGGATTTCTTGTTATATTTGGAATATGTCATTTATAAAAATGCTTATACCAACTCTAAAAAAAATATTACCGCATACTAAGATTATTTTAGGTGGTCCAGAGGTAACTTATGAAGGTGAAGATTTATTAAATGAATTACCTATTGATTTTGTCATGGAAGGCGAAGGGGAAGAAACCTGGAAGGCTTATTTAGATTATTATACAGGTAAAAATGTAGCATTAAATGAGGTAAATGGTTTAATTTATAGAGTAGAAGACACTATTGTAAAAAATAAGCCAAGACAACCTTTAAATTTAGAATACTTACCTTTTGTATATGATTCTTTAGAAGGGCTTGAACATAAAATCATTTATTATGAAGCATCTAGAGGTTGTCCTTTTAAATGTCAATATTGTTTATCCTCGATTGAACAGGGGGTGCGTTTTGCACCTTTAGAACGTGTTAAAGAACATATGACTTATTTTACTAATCAGCGTGTAAAACAGGTGAAATTTGTAGACCGTACATTTAATGCAAAACGTCAATATGCTATGGCAATATGGCAGCACATTATAGCTATTGATAACGGTTATACAAACTTTCACTTTGAAATTGCCGCAGAACTTTTAACAGATGAAATGATTACGTTATTAAAAGATGCTAGACCAGGCCTTATTCAGTTTGAGATAGGTGTACAATCCACAAATCAAAAAGTATTAGACACAATTATGCGTCCAATGCCATTTAAAGATATCAAAGAAGTGGTATTAAAAGTGAAGGCACTTGGTAATATTCATCAGCATTTAGATCTTATTGCAGGGCTTCCATATGAAGATTATAATTCCTTTGGAAAATCATTTGATGATGTTATTTCTCTTAGACCTGAGCAGTTTCAATTAGGATTTTTAAAGTTACTAAAGGGTTCAGGTTTACGTCATAATGCAGAAAAATATGGCTTAATTTATAAAGAAGAGCCGCCATATGAAATCCTTTATACAAAAGAAGTGAGTTATAAAGAAATGTTACTGCTTCATGATATAGAGGAAATGTTAGAACGATACTATAATAGTGAGCGTTTTAAAAATAGTCTAGAGTATCTCTTTACACAATTTACTTCACCATTCAAATGTTTTGAAGCTTTAGCAAGATTTTGGACAAGTAATGGATATGATAAGGTGCAGCACAATAAGCTCTCTTACTATATTAAACTTATTGAGTTCGCTGACAGCATAGAGCATATAAATAGTGAAATTGTAAGAGAAATGATAAGGCTGGATTATTTATTGCATGAGCATTTAAATGAAATACCAGCAGCTTTTGAAACTTTAGAGCGTAATAAATATAAAGATCATCATAACTTACTGTTAAAAGATGATACATTTATTGAAAAATATGCACCAGCATTAATAGAAAAGGCACCACGTCATCGTTATCGTTTGGCATTACTTGAAGCTTTTAAATATAATGTATGGCAAGCTTATGAGACTGGACATTATGAAAATATTACAGTTAGTGAAGTACCAAGTTGCATATTATTTGACTATTCATCTCAAACTGTAAAGAGTAGTTGCATTATATCAAATTAGAGGAATTTATAAAGAAGGAAATAAAGATGAAAGAAAAAGAGCATATAAAGACAATACTAGAGACTTTAGATGGTCATTATCCGAAAGAAGTGATATGCTATTTAAACCATCGGACACCTTTTGAACTTTTAATTGCTACGATATTAAGTGCTCAGTGTACAGATGAACGTGTTAATATGGTAACACCTAGTTTGTTTGAAAAATATCCTACTGTTTATGATTTTGCTACAGCTTCTTTAGAAGATTTAGAAAAAGCTATTAAAAGTACAGGGTTTTATAAAAATAAAGCAAAAAATATTATTGCTTGTGCCAGAGCATTAGTTGATGAGCATAATGGAGAAGTACCTTCTGATCTAGAGAAATTAGTGAAACTCGCAGGTGTAGGGCGTAAAACAGCAAATGTTATTCGAGGTAATATCTTTAAGATTCCTAGTATTGTAGTAGATACCCATGTAAAACGTATTAGTATTAGATGGGGACTTACATTGAAGGAAGATCCAGTACAGATTGAAATGGACCTAATGAAGAAATTACCAGAGGAACATTGGATTCGTTATAATACTCAGGTGATTGCTCATGGTAGGGCTATTTGTACAGCACGTAATCCTAAGTGCATTTCATGTATGTTTATTAAAAGTTGTCCATTTGGCCTCAACAACTTATTAGAACAAATGCCTACAGAGGTAAAAGAAGCTATTCAAAAAGGGCATATGTATTAAAAAAGCAAAGAGGAGAGATGATAAAACTATTTAAATAGTTTCATCATCTCTCCTCTTTTTAATGATTGTATGGGTGATTAAGCTCTATTTTCCTGAGTTATCTTCATTATATTTATTAGTTGCTCTTTTATCTCTACGAGGAAGTGGCAAATGCGCATAACGTGATTCTTGTGATGCCATATTTTTATTTTCCTTATAGGAGGCAACAATTTCTTTGTAGAAGGCTTCCGCATTAAGACCAAACACTTCTGAAGAAAGTGGTCTAATAGAATGGGCAGCATTTTCACCCATTTGATGCATGAGTTCAGGATTTGAAAGAAATTTAGCAAGTAAAGTAGCAAGCTCTTCAGGATTATGGAAGAAAGCTCCATTATAATGATCACGAATAAGTCCAGTGACACATTCATCTTCTCTTGCGAGAACAGGAAGTTTAGCAGCCATAGCTTCAGCAAAAGTTAAACCTTGAGTTTCAGAAACAGAAGCACTTACAAAGACATTTCCTAACTGATACATTTTACCGATTGTACGCCATGGATGCATACCAGTGAAAATAACAGCATCTCTAATGCCTAAATTTTGAGCTTGTTCTTCGAGTTCTAGTTTTGAAGGACCATCCCCTACGATAACTAATTTTGCTTTAGGAACCCTTTCAAGTAGCTTAGGCATAGCATCAATAATCATATTAATACTTTTTTCCTGAGCTACACGGCCAATAAAGAGAACAATAGGGCTATCTAATGGAATATGATGGGCCTTCTTGATAGCTGTAATTTCTTCACTTGTATAGCCTGCTGGATCAAAGGGGGAAAAGTCAATACCCGTAGGGATGACACGGATAGGTTTTTTAACACCATAGTTTTTGAGTAAACGTTCAGTTTTACGTGTAGGTGCCACCACACCATCTACACCGTTACAAAAGGATTTACTATATTTACGTGCAATAGTAGGTGACAGTTCAATGCCTTTTGAAACATAGTGCATATATTCCTCATACATTGTATGATACGTATGAATAATTGGCACATTTAAACGTTTAGAGACCAGTTTTGCAAAAATACCAAGTGAAAATTCTGTTTGAGATAAGATTAAATCTAATTTTAAACGTTTAATCTTACGTACTGCTTTATTAGAATAAACAATGCCTACGCGGTGCTCCTTTAAGAAAATAAAAGGGATGCTGGCCATACGATACACATGTGGTGCATCATTTTCAGCTTCAGGATGGGTGATGGTAAAAACGTATACTTGATGGCCTTGTTTGCGCAAGGCATTTTCTAAGGTTAAAATTGAACTAACAACACCATTTACTTGAGGTGAATAAGTGTCTGTAAAAATACCAATATTCATTTATAACATCTCACTTTCATGTAGGTGACTGATATAAGTATCAATCCCTTGTATGACTTTTTGTAAATAAGGAGAAGCATTCATATTTATGCTTGCCTTTTGTTTTAAATTATTTAATAAGCCGGCTGATTGCCCACCATTATAATAAGATGCGTAAATATCTGCTAGAGTTAAGTAACAGTGTGATAAATCACATCCTAGGCTTATTATGTATTCTAAAACTTTTTGCGATTCAGGTAAATATCCTTTTTCGAACAATAGTTTACCATAATTACAAGAGACTGTCATATACTCTAAGAGATTTTGTTCATAATTTGCAAGCTTTTCTAGTTGCATCGTACCAAATTGTTCTTTAAGTTCTAAATTACTAAAATCTTTCAGATTCACTAAAGGTCGTTCTTTAAAAAGCATGAGTTTATTATACATTAGCTGGCAGTTCTCATCGGTTACAGAAGGATAAATAGAAAAGTCAATATCAATAAACATTTCTGCAGGTAGTTCTTTCTTTCTAGTAAAAGGAGCAGCATGCTCTCTTGCCCAATAGATTTCACTGTCTTTCTGGGTATCTTTTTTTAAAATCATACGTCTAATGGAAATACCTATAATAACGAGTCCTCCTACAAAGAAGAGGAGCGTAATAAGCCAACTTCCAATCATAATATTAAACCCCTTTCTTTAAACGAATATGTTTATTATAATATAATTTGGCTATAATTAAAAGGAAAAAGCAGTAGAGGAGAAAATAATGGATTTAAATACAAGTCAAAAAGAAGCGGTTACTTGCGATTTATCACCCACTTTAGTTATTGCAGGACCAGGCTCTGGGAAAACCCATGTCATCGTAAATCGCATTCATTATATGATTAAAACAATGCACTGTGAAGCTAGAAATATATTAGTCGTAACCTTTAGTAAATTAGCAGCAGAAGAAATGAAAGAACGATTTATACGTCAATATGGTGAAACAGGTGTAACATTTGGAACTTTACATAGTGTTTTTTATCGTATACTAAGACGTAGTGATCCACAGCGCTATCATATAGAACAGCTACTTTTAGAAGATAAAAAGAAAATCACCATTCAAAACTTAATGGTACAGTTAGAAATAGAAGAAAATGAAGATTTCTTAGAGGAATTTTTAAAACATATAGGCCTTATGAAAAACCAACTTATTCCACTAAAAGATTATTCACCGGTGGGAATTCCACAAAGCACATATGTAAAATTAGTAAATGCCTATGAGATGTATAAGGAGCGTCATCGATTATTTGACTTTGATGATATGTTGGTAGCTTGTTATTATCTACTTAAAAATGATCCACACTTATTAGACAATGTAAGAAGACAGTATCAATATATTTTAATTGATGAGTTTCAAGATATTAATAGAGTACAGTTTGAGATTATTCGAACAATCGTAAAGGGTGGCACAGGTTTATTTGTTGTAGGAGATGATGACCAAAGTATTTATCAATTTAGAGGAGCAAAGCCTGAATTTTTACTAGGATTTAAGGATTATTTTCCAAATACAAAGCAAATTTTCCTGGAGGTAAATTATCGTTCTACAAAAAATATTTTAAATTGTAGTCTAGCGCTTATAGAAGGTAACAAAGCAAGATTCCATAAAAGGCTAACTACGCCTAATCCTAAAGGAATCTTGCCTGAGATTATCCAGTGTAAAGATGGTGTAGAAGAAGCAAAATGGATTGTTCAAAAAATAGGAAAGCTTAAGGGAGAAGGCGTGCCACTTGGTGAAATTGCCATTATTTATCGTACAAATATTCAAGTGCGTTCGGTGGTTGAATCATTATTAATGGCGAATATGCCATTTTGTTTAAGAGATGGAATGGTAAGTTTATATGATCAATGGCTTACGCAAGATCTTTTAAGTTATTTACATTTGGCTGATAATATTAATCAGCCTAATTTAGCAAGCCGTATTATGAATAAACCAAAGCGTTATATTAGTAAAGAAGCTATAAATATAGCAGCTAAATCTTCAGACCATATCTTTATGAATTTATTAGGTAATGAAAATTTAAGTGAATGGCAAAAAAACTATATACAACAGCTTTTATTTGACTTACAACAAATTAAAGAAAAGCCATTAGGTGAAGCACTTCAATTTATTCGTAAAAAGGTAGGATATGATAATTATGTAGCAGATTATGCTGCTTTTCGTAAGGTTTCACCAACTAATCTTTTAGAAGTATTAGATGAGATTGAAGATTCTGCTCAAGGTTTTGATAGTTATATGGAATGGGAAGCCTTTCTTTTAGAAATGTCACAAAAGGTCAAAGAACAAGCTTCACGTAAGGGGCGCATGCAAGACTTATTAACATTAACAACAATGCATGGTTCTAAAGGTCTAGAATTTCATACAGTATTTGTTTTAGATGTGGTAGAAGGTTCTATTCCACATCAAAAGAGTGAAACTATACAGGAGTTAGAAGAAGAAAGACGTTTATTATATGTTGCAATGACAAGAGCAAAGAAGGAGTTGTATCTCATGGTGCCTAAGGAAAAGCATAATAAAGCAGTGGCACCATCTAGCTTTTTGGCTGAATTACAAGAGCGTCGTATGACAAAATATTTTAAAAAAGATGCCATAATTTATCATAAACAACTTGGAAAAGGGAAAATAGTGGAAGTACTTGAAAAACATATTATAATTGTCGAATTTAATAAGGGACAAATTCGCAAAATAGATAGCAAGTACTGTGCAAGTAATGGTATAATAACTTTGGAGGGTGAAGTAGATGAAAAATAATAAGAAGCAAGTCAAAAAAACAAAAAAGAAGTTTAATATGTATCATTGGATGCATAAAAACAAAAAGTCAATTGTAAGTATTATTTGTGTATTAGTTGTGGTTGCAATGTTGTTAGGCACATTGTCAAGCGTATTACTTGTTATGTAGCCTCAGTTTACCATAGATGAAACAAATATAAACACAAATAAGGAGGCAGGACAATGAGCACCAAAAATAAGCTGAAATGGGCCTTAACCATAGGAATTGTAGTTATGGTTGGTGTAATTGTGGGGGCATTAGGTTATATCTATACAGAAGTACAGGCTTTTGATCAGATTTTTGCAGAAGGTATTATAGTGGAAGAGGTACCTGTAGGGGGACTAACTTATGATGATGCACTTGCACTTGTAAAAGATAAGATTACTAAAGATCAATCAAATCAAAAAGTGATTGTTAAGAAAGATAAAATAACAGCAGAAATTCCATGTGTTAGTTTAGGCATGGAATCAGATATTGAGGAAGTATTAAAGATTGCATTTGCCGCAGGGCATGATGGCAATTTATTTGAAAAATATTCAATTGCCAAAAATAAAACGAGTATGGGACTAGATTTAAGTATAAGCCAGGTATATGATGATAATCTAATAAGAACTAAAGTTGAAGAGATTCAGGATAAATTCTACATAGCAGCAGTAGATGCTACAATTAGTCGTAAAAATGGCCAATTTGTAACAACTAAAGAAATAGTAGGGCAAAAATTAAACATAGCAGAAACCACAGAAAATGTTAAAGAAGCTTTAAGTAAAGCAGGTGGTAAGACAATTGAGGTTGAGGCAAGTGTAGAAGAAATATCACCTAAATATACAGTTACTTCATTTGATGAAATTAAAAATGTTGTAGCAAGCTTTTCAACTTCGTATAATAATGCAGACCTTGGACGTAATGCCAATTTAGAAGTTGCTGCTAAGAAGGTAAGTCGTACATTAATGCCAGGTGAAGTTTTTTCATTAGCTGAACAGTTAGAACCCTTTACATATGCAGCAGGATATAGGGATGCAAATGTTATTGTAAATGGTAAGTTAGAAAAAGGAATTGGTGGAGGTATATGTCAAGTAGCTTCTACATTATATAATGCAGTATTATTAACAAATTTAGATGTTACAATGCGTCAAAATCATTCGTTGTCTGTATCTTATGTACCATTAGGACGTGATGCAACTTATGCAACAGGTGCTATTGATTTTAAGTTTCAAAATAATTTAAAAACGCCTGTCATTGTTGAAGGATATTGTCAGAATAATAATGTCTACGTAAATATATATGGTGCTAAGGAAGCGAAACCTAATTATGAAGTGAAGTTTTTATCAGAGCTTACAGAAGAAATTCCAGCACCAGAAACAAAATATATTGATGACCCAACATTAGAAGCAGGAAAAGAAGTTATAGAAACAACAGCTTTAGACGGAAAACGTGTAAAACTTTATAAACTTCTTTATGATGCAAATGGTAAATTAGTTGATAAAGTACTAGCAAATAATAGTTACTATAAGCCAAGAGCAGCAGTAATTAAACGTGGGACAAAAGATGTAACAGCCGCTGTAAATAATATAACTAAGCCAAGAACTGTGGAGAAGGCTACAAATGAGGTAGTAATACCTACACCTACTGTAAATGATGAGGTTAACCCACCAATGAATGAGTGGGATGATAGTTTTGAAGTACAGCAACAATAAAGTAAAAAAAGCTACCCATTGGGTCAATGTCATTAAGTTAAGATATTGAACTTAGGATACTTCTTAAATACCCAAGTACTTAAACAGGTACTTGGGTATTTTTTTTATGTAAAAAGCTTGACAAAAGTTATAAAATTTGTGGCGAAGCCCCTTGATGATATACAA
>JAZKZQ010000101.1:0-3423 GCA_045612745.1 Cellulosilyticum sp.
CATATAATATAGTAAAGTTTCTTACACCTGTTACATAAATTTTAAAACATCTATGCAAATAGTATAAATTTCATTATAGAAATTAACTAAGTGGTGTAAAAAACGATGCATATAAATATAAGGAGGGAGAGGTTGTAAGGAGACTAGGCAGTGGGAACTTACACGAAGACATGAAATAATGTACAACATATGATATTTCATGTACCAGAAGTTTTGGATAATGTGTCTATTTAGAAGTTGTATTATCAAATAATTAAAATGAGTAATCTTATCTAAAAAGAGACTCAAAGAGGAGGAATTTCAATGAAAAAGAAATTATTTTCAATGTTAATCGCACAAGCACTTTTATTATCAACTTTAACAGCTTGTTCATCAACACCAACTGCTACTACAGATAATGCAGAAGCAAGCACTTCATCTGAAACAACTCAAGAAGCTCCAGCTGATACAAGTGATGCAACAACAGATGAAGGAAAAACACTTGTTATTTATGCATGGAATGAAGAATTCCAAAGTCGTTTTAATGACTATTATGCAAGTAAATTACCTGCAGACGTTGAAGTAAAATGGGTAATCACACCAAGCCAATCAAATCAATATCAAAATAAACTTGATGAAGATTTATTAAAACAAGAAACACTTCCAGCTGATGAAAAAATCGATATTTTCTTAGTTGAAGCAGACTATGCACTTAAATATGTAAATACTGATTACACATTAGATGTAAAAAATGATATTGGTTTAACAGATGAAGCACTTGCAAATCAATATAAATATACACAAGACATTGTTACAGATTCAAATGGTGTATTAAAAGGTGTAACATGGCAAGCAACTCCAGGTTTATTTGCATATAGACGTTCTATTGCAAAAGATGTACTTGGAACAGACGATCCTGTAAAAGTACAAGCAGCATTAGCTGATTGGGATAAATTTGATACTGTAGCAAAAGATGCTGCTGCTAAAGGTTATAAAATGCTTTCAGGATATGATGATAGCTACCGTACATTCTCAAACAATGTGAGTGCTCCTTGGGTAGATGATACAAATACAATTCGTATCGATGATAATTTAATGAGATGGGTAGATCAAACAAAAACATATACAGATAGTAACTTTAATAATAGAACTTCTTTATGGGCTGATGGATGGAGTAAAGACCAAGGGCCAAGTGGTAATGTATTTGGTTTCTTCTATTCTACATGGGGAATTAACTTTACTTTACTAGGTAATGCACTTGAAACACCAGTGCCAGAAGGTGGTAAAGAAGAAGTTGGTAATGGTATCTTTGGTGATTATGCAGTATGTCAAGGGCCAGAATCATATTACTGGGGTGGTACATGGATTTGTGCATCAAAAGATACAGATAACAAATCAATCGTTAAAGATGTAATGGAAACTCTTACTTGTGATACAGAAGTTATGAAACAAATTACTTTAGACATACAAGATTATACAAATAACAAAGCAGCTATGGAAGAAATTGCAGCTAGTGATTATAAATCAGATTTCTTAGGTGGTCAAAACCATATTGCACTATTTGCTGAAGCTGCTAAAAACATTAACATGGAAAATATTTGTCCTTATGATCAAGGCTTAAATGAATCTTTCCAGGGTGCATTTAAAGACTACTTCGATGGTACTGTAACAAAAGAACAAGCATTGGATAACTTCTATAATGATGCACTTGTAAAATATCCAGAACTTAAAAAACCAGAATAGTTGAAGTATCTGCCCCACATGGAGAGACCGTTAGCTTTTCAACGGTCTCTTATTATTGGGAGAAAATGAATGGAGGAAATATAGATGAATGTTAAGAAAAAAAACAAAGTAGTCGACTATTCAAAATGGGGATACATTTTCATTGCACCATTCTTCTTTGTATTCTTATTTTTTAATTTAGTTCCACTTGTTTCTACATTTTATTATAGTTTCTTTGAAAACTATCGTAGTGGGCTAACTATAATTGGTCCTAATTTTGTTGGATTAGAAAACTTTACAAAGTTATTTACAGAAGGAGACTTGGGTAAATATTTTACTAATACAATGATTTTATGGGTGCTTGGATTTGTACCACAAATTATTGTTTCATTAGTAATCGGTTCATGGTTTACTAATATTCGATTAAAATTAAAATGTCAGAAATTCTTTAAAACAGTTATTTATATGCCAAACTTAATTATGGCATCTGCTTTTTCAATGTTATTCTTTGCACTCTTCTCAGATATAGGGCCTATTAATAGTTCATTAGTTTCTATGGGAATTATAAAAGAACCTATTAGATTTTTATCAAGTGTATGGGGAACTAGAGGACTTATCGCTTTTATGAACTTTTTAATGTGGTTTGGTAATACTACTATTTTACTTATGGCTGCTATTATGGGAATTAATCCTTCAGTTTTTGAAGCGGCAGAAATAGATGGTGCTAAAAACTCTCAAATTTTCTTTGGTATTACATTACCACTTATTCGTCCAATATTAGTATATGTTATGGTTACATCTTTAATTGGTGGACTTCAAATGTTTGATGTACCACAGATTTTAACAAATGGTATGGGAACACCTAATAATACAAGTATGACACTTATTATGTATTTGAATAAGCACTTATATAGTAAGAACTATGGTATGGCGGGTGCATTGAGTGTTATTTTATTCTTTATTTCTGTTGTACTTAGTGTCATTGTATTTTATGTTGCAGGATATAAAAACAGTGTACCTAAGAAAACCACAACTAAAACAAAGGGGGTAAAACAACATGAGTCGATTAAAGGCTAGTAATGAAAAAGGGTCTCTTAAGGCATATCGTACATTTTGTTATGTAGTACTTGCAATCTTATCATTCTTTTGTTTGTTTTTCTTTTATATGCTTATGGTTAATGCAACAAGAGCACATTCATCTATTCAGCAAGGTTTTTCACTACTACCTGGTAAATCAATAATGGCCAATTTACAGAATGTACTTGCTAATAATAATTTACCTATTTTTAAAGGTATGTTTAATAGTATTCTTATTTCTTCATTTTCAGCTATACTTAGCGTGTATTTTTCAATTATGACAGCTTATGGTATTCATGTATATGACTTTAAAGGCAAAAGTAAAGCATTTACACTGATTTTATTAATTATGATGATCCCAGCGCAGGTATCTGCACTTGGGTTTGTAAATCTTATGAATGATATGGGACTTCGTGATAATTTTATACCACTTATTGTACCAACAATTGCAGCACCTGTTACTGTATTCTTTATGAAACAGTATATGGAAAGTAACTTGTCTATGGAACTTATAGAAGCAGCTAGAGTAGATGGTGCAGGTGAATTTTATATCTTTAATATGATTATTTTACCTATCTTTAAACCAGCTATGGCAGTACAAGCTATCTTCACATTTGTAACTGCTTGGAATAATTATTTTCTTCC
>JAZKZQ010000102.1:0-4965 GCA_045612745.1 Cellulosilyticum sp.
GCATATGAAGAGTGCCGCTGGTCGGACTGGAAGCGACACGTACATGGTACGGTTGATTTTGAGTCAAGTCCGTCTGCTATTCCGCCACAACGGCTTAAAAATATTATTTAAGACAAGTATTATATTAGCATAATATTCATGGCATAGCAAGTAGAAAAAATATTTTATCTAAAAAATATATAATTACCAAGAATATTCTTTTGGGAATGTTCTTGGTAAAAAGATTGCATAAATTGGTGTTTATGCTTAAAATAATAAAGCAAATGACTGAGAAAGGAGAAGTGTAAGTGACAGAAAATAAAGCGTTAATTCAGGCAGCTCAAAGAGGTGACCTAGAAGCATTTGAGACACTTATAAGCCTTTATGAAAATAATATTTATAAGCTTTGCCTAAAGATGTTACAAAGCGAAGAGGAAGCGGCAGATGCCTTTCAAGAAGTTTGCCTTAAAATATGGAAACAACTTAAACATTATAAAGGTGATGCCAAGCTCAGTACATGGATTTATCGTTTAACCACAAATCAGTGTATCGATTTATTACGTAAAAATAAAAAGCATAGTACGGATCTTTCTATTTTTCAAAGAAATGAAAAGGAAGAGGAATGGTTACTGGAGGAAGTTTCTAAAGAAGATGTAGCAGGAGAAATAGAAGCTAAAGCACTTAAAGAAGTAATTGAGCTAGGGCTTAGTGAATTAAAACCAGAATATCGAGCTATTATTGTATTAAAGGATATACAAGATTATTCATATGAAGAAATTGCAACCATATTAGAAATTTCTTTAGGTACAGTAAAATCAAGGCTTTCTAGAGCGAGAGGGGCACTTAAAAAAGTTTTAGAGCAAAATAAGGAACCCTACAAATCTTTTTTTCGTCAAAAAAGATATTAAGGAGTGTGCACTATGAAATGTAATGAATGTCAAGAAGCATTATCAGCTTATTATGATAAATTATTGGATAAGGAACAAGCAGCAGAAGTTATAGCCCATCTAGCAGAATGTAAAAGTTGTAGGGAAGAATATGCCAAATTAAAAACAATACTAGGTTTTTTAAAAGAAACAAATGAAGACGAAATAGTTGTGCCATCCCTTCTACATAAACAAATGTTAGCAAAAGTAGCAAAGCAGGCACAAAAAAATAAAGTAAAATACCTATGGCCGCAGCGCATAGGGGGGATGGTTGCTGTATTACTAGTAGGTGTAATCTTAGTGAAAATAAACCCATTAGAAATTAAAAATACTCATGAAAGTGAATTGTTTTTGATTCAGGAAGCAACCAATGAAACTACAGATATTACGCCACAAGGTACATTATCAACAGCAGATGCAAGTAGCAATCAGATTAATGATGAGGCGGAGGATATAGCACAAGTCAGAATTATACCCCACGCTGAAATGACAGAAAGTACATTGATATCACAAGAATCAAGTGAGAAAATTCAAGTAAATCAAGAAGAAAATGTTATACATGATCAAAATGATAGCAGTCTACCAAATGAAACTGGAGGTCCAGTACAAGGAAAGTTGGATTCACGAAATAGGACTATTTCACAGGTGTGGGAAATGCAAACAGATGATATAGAGGCACTAATAGCTTATCTGGAAGGATATGTAAAAAATACAGGTGGAACAGTAGAAGTATTGGAAGAAACACAAATAAGTTTTATACTAAAGGACATCTTGGATGGAAAGACATTATTTGATGCATTACAAACTCAAGATTTTACAAAAAGTCTAATAGCTGTGGAAGAAACTGGGGAAAATATAAAGATAACTGTAAAAGACTAAAAACCTACTTGACAGTTTATAGGGTTTTTGATACATTAAATCGTAAGAAAAACTATATTTTTACGATGAAAAAGATAAGTAGTAAGAAGTTAGGTTCATCAGCGAGACTGGGAGGGTGAGAGCCAGTTGAAATGCTTTTTATGAAGGCACTTTGGAGTAAGTTTGGAGTAAAAGAGGAATGCAATGACCATATTGTATTCAATAAGGGTGGAACCGCGGAAGATAACCTTTCGTCCCTTGCTTTAGAGGGATGAGGGGTTTTTTTATATTTTCACCTTCTCCCCAATTATTATATACTTATATCATTTTATATGTTTATAACTTTAAGGAGGAACTATAATGCAAGAAAAGAGCATGCAACAAATAGTAGCAGTAGCTAAATCTAGAGGATTTGTATATCCAGGTTCAGAGATCTATGGTGGTCTTGCAAACACTTGGGATTACGGTCCACTTGGTGTAGAATTTAAAAATAACGTAAAAAAAGCTTGGTGGAAAAAATTTATCCAAGAAAGTCCATATAATGTAGGGGTTGACTGTGCAATCCTTATGAACCCTCAAGTATGGGTGGCTTCAGGACACGTAGGTGGTTTCAATGACCCACTTATGGACTGTAAATCATGTAAAGAACGTTTTAGAGCAGACAAAATTATTGAAGATTACTTAGATGCACAGGGTACACCAGAAGTAGTAGATGGTTGGTCAAATGAACAAATGCAAAACTTTATTAAAGATAAAGCGATTGCATGTCCAACATGTGGCGCACATGACTTCACAGACATTCGTCAATTTAACCTTATGTTCAAAACTTTCCAAGGTGTAACAGAAGACTCTAAAAATACTGTTTACTTAAGACCAGAAACAGCACAAGGTATCTTTGTTAACTTCAAAAATGTACAAAGAACAAGTCGTAAAAAAGTACCATTTGGTATTGGACAAATCGGTAAATCATTTAGAAATGAAATCACACCAGGTAACTTTATCTTTAGAACAAGAGAATTTGAACAAATGGAAATGGAATTCTTCTGTAAACCAGGTACAGAACTTGAATGGTTTGACTACTGGAGAAGCTACTGTAAAAACTTCTTATTAAGTCTTGGTGTAAATGAAGACAACATGAGACTTCGTGATCACTCACCAGAAGAACTTTCTCACTACAGTAATGCAACAACAGACATCGAATTCAAATTCCCATTTGGTTGGGGTGAACTTTGGGGTATTGCATCTCGTACAGATTTTGACCTTACAAGACATCAAGAAACTTCAGGTCAAGATATGACTTACTTTGACCCAACAACAAATGAAAAATACATTCCATATGTTATTGAACCATCACTTGGTGCAGATCGTGTAACACTTGCATTCTTATGTGAAGCATATGATGAAGAGACATTAGAAGATGGAGATACAAGAACAATCTTTAGATTCCATCCAGCTTTAGCACCAGTTAAAGCAGCAGTACTTCCACTTTCTAAGAAATTATCAGAAGATGCTATCAAAGTATTTGAATTACTGGCAAAAGAATTTAATGTAGAATATGATGAAGCAGGTTCAATTGGTAAACGTTACAGAAGACAAGATGAGATTGGAACACCATTCTGTATTACATTTGACTTTGATTCATTAGAGGATAAAAAGGTAACAGTACGTGATCGTGATACAATGGCACAAGAGCGTGTAGCAATTGAAGATTTAGTGGCATATATTGAGGCGCGTATGGCATTTTAATAAAATATGAAAAAAGAGCTGAGCACTTTGAAGTGTAATGGCTCTTTTTTTATTGGCTAAGGAAATTTAAAATAAAAATATTATTAAATTAAAAATATATCAATAATTCTAACTAATTATAATTACCAAAACTCTATTTAGTGTAATTGTATATACTTATCAATGTTATTATAAGAGTAGTGGAATAATAATACAAATTCAATAAGCATTTTATTTAATTTGTATAAAAATTTATAAAATAATAATATTTTATATTAAAATAAGAAATTTGTGTTATAATGTAGGGGAAATAAAGAAGACAAGACTTCAAGGATACCGCCAAATTCAAGAAGGCTTAGATACTTTATTATGTGAAGAAATTAGGAGGGAATGTTCGATATGGCAAACAAATGGGTATACTTGTTTAAAGAAGGTAAAGCAGACATGAAAAACCTTCTCGGAGGTAAAGGTGCTAACCTAGCAGAAATGACAAATCTTGGTCTTCCAGTACCACAAGGTTTCACAATTACAACAGAAGCTTGTACACAATACTATGAAGATGGTGAAAGAATTAATGATGAAATTCAAGGCCAAATCATGGAGTACATTACTAAAATTGAAGAAATTAATGGAAAGAAATTTGGAGATAGAGAAAATCCACTTTTAGTTTCTGTTCGTTCAGGTGCTAGAGCTTCCATGCCTGGTATGATGGATACAATTCTTAACCTTGGTTTAAATGAAGAGGTTGTAGAAGTATTAGCTAAAAAATCTGGTAATCCACGTTGGGCTTGGGATTGTTATAGAAGATTTATTCAAATGTTCTCTGATGTAGTTATGGAAGTTGGTAAAAAATACTTCGAAGAACTTATTGATCAAATGAAAGAAAAGAAAGGCATTACTGAAGACGTTGATCTTGATGCCGATGATTTAAGAGAGCTTGCTAATCAATTTAAAGCTGAATATAGAAGTAAAATTGGGGAAGAATTCCCAAGTGATCCAAAAGAACAATTAATGGCAGCTATTAAAGCTGTATTCCGTTCATGGGATAATCCAAGAGCAAATATTTACCGCCGTGACAATGATATTCCATATTCATGGGGAACAGCTGTTAACGTACAACCAATGGCATTTGGTAATATGGGTGAAACATCAGGTACCGGTGTTGCTTTCACACGTGACCCTGGAACAGGTGAAAAGAAACTCATGGGTGAATTCTTAATGAATGCACAAGGTGAAGACGTTGTTGCAGGTGTTAGAACACCTCAAAAAATTGAAAAATTAGAAGAAATCATGCCAGAAGTATTTAATCAATTCAAAGCTGTATGTGAAAAACTTGAAAACCATTATAGAGATATGCAAGATATGGAATTCACAATTGAAGATAAAAAACTCTATATGTTGCAAACACGTAATGGTAAAAGAACAGCTCAAGCTGCTTTAAAAATTGCTTGTGACCTTGTAGATGAGGGAATGAGAA
>JAZKZQ010000103.1:0-11136 GCA_045612745.1 Cellulosilyticum sp.
AGATATTTATTTTATATAAAAAATGACATACTACATTATAATAGGATTCTTTATATGGCTCCTTAGACATTGTAGTATTTTTAGTGCGTTTATTCATACTGTATACACACATTCATGATAATCTTATTTTTAAACATTTAATTTTAGGAGAGTGATTATAAGTTGGAACCTGCCTTATCGGTACAAATAGTTGTTTTAATCTTTTTACTCTTTGCTTCAGGTTTCTTCTCAGCTTCTGAGACAGCCTTAATGGCAATTAGTAAAATTGAAGTGCGTCATATGGTAGCACAAAATATAAAAGGTGCTAAGACCCTTGAAAAGTTATTAGAAGACCAAAATAAACTACTTGGTGCAATCTTAGTAGGCAATAACCTTGTAAATATTGGTGCTTCTTCTTTAGCTACAGTTGTTGCCACAGATCTTTGTGGTGGTAATAGCGGTGTAGGTGTTGCTACTGGAGTTATGACGATTTTAGTACTTATTTTTGGGGAGATTACGCCAAAATCTTTATCTACACAAAGCACAGAAAAGGTAGCACTTTTAGTAGCTAGACCTATTTCCATTATTGTTGCAGTTTTTAGCCCTGTTGTACGCATATTAATGTTTATTACAAATGGTATCATCCGTCTTTTTGGGATAGATCCAAATGCAACTAAACCTTTCATTACAGCTGGTGAGCTTAAAACTATTGTAAATGTCAGCCATGAAGAAGGTGTTCTCATGGATGAAGAAAAAGAAATGATTTGCAATGTATTCGAATTTGGAAGTAGTTCTGCTAAAGATATTATGGTGCCACGTACAGATATGATTACTATTGAGCGTGATATGACTTATGAAGAAATCCTAGCTTTATATAAAGAGGACCCATGTTCTAGAATGCCAGTCTATGAAGAATCAGTGGATAATATTATTGGTATTTTACATATCAAGGATTTATTACTTCATGACTTTAAAGACGATGAATTCCAGATTGATAAGTTTTTACGAGAACCTTACTTTGTTCATGAATTTAAAAGAAATGATGAGCTTTTCAAAGAAATGCGTACTCACAAAGTAGGTATGTCTATCATTCTTGATGAATATGGTGGTACAGCAGGTCTTGTGACGATGGAAGATCTTATTGAAGAAATCGTCGGTGATATTAATGATGAATATGATGATTCGGAAAATGAAATTCAAAAAATCAGTGACACTGAATATCTCATTGAAGGCTCTGCCCGTCTTAATGATATAAATGAACTTTTAGACCTAGATATTACCTCTGAAGACTTTGATTCTATAGGTGGTTTCGTTATTGGTCTATTTGACCGTTTCCCTACAGAAGGTGAAGAAATCACTTATAACAATATTAAATTCATTGTAGATGCTACATCTAATAATCGTATTAATGCCTTAAAAGTATTATTACCAATGTAAAGATATTAAGTTAATAAAAAGGTTACATGAGTAATGTGCCGACCCCCAATAGTTAGACCTAAAGTCTACAATTGGGGGTCGGCACATAAAAATAATTGCTTATGTAACCTTTTTTATTAAATTTTCCCTATATGTCTCGCATAGAATTTTTAGCCTTAGAATATATTATATAAATCTTATACTCGTTATATTTACTAAAATAAATTAATCTTCTATCCAAAAAATAAGAGAGCTTTGTGTTATATTTACAAAGCTCTCTCTCACCCTATTGTTCTTCTTGTTGTGCCTTATTTAATTCTCTTTTTTTCTTAGTCATAAGACCACCGATACGCCCTGTTTCCTTAGCAGATAGCGCTCTCCAACCACCTTCTTGTACCTTTTCTAAAAGGCCTAATTCTTCTGCTATCTCTAGTTTCATCTTTTCTGATGGTGATAAAGCATCAAATAGTTTTTCTTTATTTTTTCCGTCATTTGCTTTCATAACTCTTCCTCGTTTCTTAGATTAAATATGCTCTATATAAAGTATGCAGCAATACCCCCTATTTTATACACTAGGCCTATACTTTATTTAAAATTCCATATTTCCTCTTCTACCGTCTATTTTTTCCTTAATAATACTTCATTAACCATAACTTCCTTTTTTGAATATGATAATGTGTAATTTTCTAACACCTTTTATTAAGGAGCTGAATCACTAAATGATTTACTTTAACATACCTACAAGTACAGGCGAAGAACTTTCAAATCTTAAAGCAGTAATTAATTCAAATAAAATCTGTGGCGATGGTGCATTCACTAAAGCTTGCACTAATTGGCTTACAAATAATTTAAAGCTCGGTAAAGTCTTACTTACAACCTCATGTACTCATGCACTTGAAATGTGTGGACTTCTTGCTAATATTACACCTGGCGATGAGGTTATTATGCCTTCCTTCACCTTTTCCTCTACTGCCAATGCCTTTGTGCTAAGAGGTGCTAAAATCATTTTTATAGATATTCGACCTGATACTTTAAATATAGATGAAAAGCTCATTGAAGCAGCTATTACCCCTCGTACAAAAGCTATTGTTCCTGTACATTATGCTGGTGTAGCTGCCAATATGGATGATATTTTAAGTATAGCTAATCATTATAATCTTGTGGTTATAGAAGATGCCGCCCAAGGTGTAATGTCTAGTTATAAGGGGCAATCCTTAGGTAGTATCGGTCACTTTGGTTGCTATAGCTTTCACGAAACGAGCAATTTTACTATGGGGGAAGGTGGTGCATTAGTCATCAATCCACTTTATACAAGTGAAGAAAATAAGCTTCTCTTTGAAACGGCAGACCTTATTTTAGAAAAAGGCACAACACCACGTGGTACCTTACGAAATCCTATGAATAAATATAATTGGCTTAGTTGTGGTTCTTCTTATATTCCTAGCGAATTAAATGCTGCTTATTTACATGCTCAGCTTATTCATGGAGAAACCATTAATAGTAAACGCCTTAAATTATGGGAACTTTACCATACTGAGCTTGCAGATTTAGAAAAAAAAGGTTTTTTAACTAGACCTACCATTCCTTCATCATGTACGCATAATGCCTATATGTACTATGTCAAACTAAAAGATATGAATGAGCGTACAAAATTCACCCAATATCTTCTTGCCCATAACATTACCCCTGCCCCTCACTTTATCCCACTTCATAATAGTCCTGCTGGCAAAAAATATGGTATATTCTCCGGTACTGATATTTATACTACTAAGGAAAGCGAACGTCTTATTCGTCTACCTCTTTACTATAATTTGAAAGAAAAAGATGTATACTATATCCTTACTACAATTTATGATTTCTTTAAAAGCTAAGTCATTTATAACCTTTAGCTGTATACAAAAGACTTAGTTTATAATACAATTAAATAATTATAAAGCCCATAATTTAAAGTACCTCTGATGTACTCTAGATTATAATTTAAACTTGAAAGGATTACTCATATGATTAAAGTCTTAATGCATGGCTGTAACGGTAAAATCGGCCAGACTATTTCACGCATTATTAAAAACCACCCAGAATTAGAACTTGTAGCTGGTATAGATCCTTATTTAAGTATCTCTAATCCATTTCCAGTTTACAAAAATATAGAAGATTGTACAACTAAAGTAGATGTTATCATCGACTTCTCTACTGCTTCAGCAGTTAAGCCTCTTGTAAACTTTGCAGCCCAACATAAAATACCAGTTGTTATTTGTACTACAGGCCTATCCCAAGAAGATATAGATTTCATTCATGAAACAAGTAAAAACTTGCCTATTTTCTTCTCAGCTAATATGTCTTTAGGCGTTAACCTTCTAATCGCCCTTGCAAAGCGTGCTGCTGAAGTCTTAAGTGATAGCGCTTTTGATATTGAAATTATTGAAAAACATCATAATCAAAAAATTGATGCCCCAAGTGGTACAGCACTGGCCATTGCTGATGCTATTAATGAAACATTAGATGAAAAATACACCTACTGCTATGACCGCTCACAAGTACGTAAAAAACGCCCACAAAAAGAAATTGGTATTCATGCCGTACGTGGTGGTACAATCGTAGGCGAACATGAAATCTTATTTGCTGGCAATGATGAATTTATCTCCCTTACACATCAAGCAACTTCTAAAGAAGTCTTTGCTGTAGGTGCACTTAAGGCTGCTAAATTTTTATGGCATAAAGAAAATGGACTTTACAATATGTCTGACCTACTAAATGCTTAAAAACCCAAATATTACTTGTTAACTTTCAGTTTCTTTCCACTTGCTGTTCACATACCCATCACATAAACACATTAATATATTATTATCAAATGCCATAAACTAGTGGATAAGAAATAAGCCTTAGTCAAATAGGTCCCCTACCTATTTAACTAAGGCTTATATATATTAATATTCAATACCAACTCTTGCTGGTATACCATTTTCCATAGGATGTTTAAGAGCATCTATATGACTAATATAATCTGCACGTTTCGCAATATTCTCAGATAAAGTACGCCCTGTAAGCACCAATTCTACTTCCTCTGGCTTATTATCAATAATTTCGCACAGTTCTGCTTCATCCAGCAATCCTAATCCTACAGTATTTAAAATTTCATCTAATATAAGTACATCACACTCCCCTGTGTCCATTACTTTACTTGCAAACTTCAAAGCATTTTTTGTCTCACTGTTAATTTCAGACTTCTCCTCTTCTGTAAGTTCCCAGGTAAAACCTCTCTTCTTCTCAAAATTAAAGACCTTAAACTGTGGTTCTAGGTTTTTAAGCATTTTACATTCACTTGTATCATTGTTTTTTAAAAATTGTACCATAATGACCTTATAATTATTTCCTAATGCTCTAATCCCTAGACCAATAGCTGCAGTCGTCTTTCCTTTACCTGTACCACAATAGACTTGTACAAGTCCCTTCTCCATAATTCTTCCTCCTCTTACAACATACTATATTATAAAATTTTGTCCAAGTTTTTTTAAATAATTCATACGCATTTTATAGTCTGGCATAATCTTTTCAATATCTGCCCAAAATACACTACTATGATTAAAATGTCTTAAATGCATTACTTCATGTAAAATTACATATTCTATCATTTCTTTAGGTGCACACATCAATTTTACATTATAAGATAAGTTACCATTTTGAGAACAGCTTCCCCATCTAGTTTCTTGCTTACGTACTGTAATCTTATTATATGTCACTCCTACTATACTAGCATACTGCTGTGTAAGTTCTGTGAATAACTTCTTCCCTCGCTCTCTAAAAAAACTTTCCATAGCCTTACGCATAGCACTTTCTTCTCCTGTACTAATCATTTTAATTCCCTTATTATTTAAAATAATAATTTCTTTTGCGTATGGTACAATTTGAATATCAATATTTTTATATTCACCTAAATACATAATCCTTTTATTTAAAACCCAATCATTATTCTCTTTTATACTTCTCTTCTTATCTAAAGTCTCTTCAATCCACCCTTCATATTTGTGAATAAAGTCTCTTACTTCACTTTCTTTCATAAATAAAGGAACTTTTACAATAACCTTAAGATCTTTATCTATTTTAATAGCTGCTGTTTTACGTCTTTCTTTAAAAATAACATACTCAGCAAATTGTGTATCTACAATATCTTTTTTTATAATGTTACCCATATTTCCATTCCCTTATTTGATCATTTTATAATCTTCTTATATTATTCTCACCTTAATCATTATATCATAACTCTTTCTAACTTACATTGTATTAAATCCATTAAAAAATAATCAAAAGACCGCAGCGTTTAAGCTTGCGGTCTTTGTTAATATTATGTACTTAATCAATTTATTTCTTCTTCCTCTGTCTGCATCATATGATCCATTTGTGGTGTATTTTCATCTACTTGTTCCATCTTTCCAATAGATACTTCATAAGCTATTTTTACCTCTACTTCCCCTGTTTCTAACTTCTTTTGGTAGGTTCTACTTTGGATACGTCCGCTTATTTGAATATGATCACCTGTGTTTAAATTTTGTGCAAATCTTGCATTTCTACCCCATGTAATACAAGGAATATAATCTGATTTATGATACGATCTATTAACTGCAAGAAGTAAGTCCGTAATTTCTCTACCAAATGGTGTTGTCCGATAAATAGGTGCCTTACATACAAAACCATTTAAATAAATTTCATTCTTATTTCTACTTAATTCACTCGGATTTACTTCCTTAACTTCAAAAATAAAAATAGTTAAAATTAATCTATTTTTGCCTTCTTCATATTGATTGTAAGATCTAAATTGTCCTTCGATCTCTAATACCTTGCCTTGTATATTTCCCCCAATTGATGGTAATAGTCTCTCTGATATAGTAACTGGTAATATATCTGCCGATTCACTTAGTCTAGGTACTTCCAAATCAAAGGTATAAAATCCCTCACCATATACCTTATGACTAAATTTAGTGTCACTAACTACTTTTCCTATAAGTAGTACTTTATTATTCTCTAACATGTGCTCTATCATTCCTACCCTCTCCTTATCCTGGCCTTGTTTCTTTACTTTATTCATCTGCCTTTAACATCATATTCAGCACCATTAGTATTTATTCCATGTTTCACCTATTTTATTTAAATCAAAGCCATATAAAACAAGTGTTACCATTAACTCTAAAATTTTATTTTGCTTTATATTTTTAAGTCACATCTTCTCATTTAATACATATTATAATATTAGTCAGGTGCTTACATCCTAGTCACATTTTTTCTAAAGAGAGGCCGATTAAATGAACATTCCTACCTCAAATGAAATTATTCACCTAAAAAAAATTCTAAGCCTTACAATTAAGAAAAACGAGTATAACTTACTCTCCCCAGAAGTACTGCAAATTAGTACACAACTTGACTTATTATTAAATCCTTTATTTGAAAAACAATTAGAAAGTACCTGCAAAGTTTCTTAATTTTATTATAAAAAGCTGTTACATTAACCTCATACAATGTAACAGCTTTCTCTATTTAAGGTGCTAACTGCCTTCCCTCATGGTCTATCTTACAATTTGTATCCTTATAAATAAGCTCTGATACGGGTACAAAGGTATAACCTTTATCTATAATCCCTTTAACAATTGCCTCTAGTGCTTGTGCCGTATATTTAGTGTCATTATGCATGAGTATAATAGTACCTGGACGTAAATTTTTATGATTTAAAACTTTATCTATAAGTGGTTCTAGTCCATATTCTTTCCAATCCAAAGAATCTACATCCCACTGCACAGTATAATAGCCACATTCATGTGCTGCTTCTAAAACAGTGTTATTGTATTCACCATAAGGTGGTCTATATAAATCACATGCTATACCTGTAATCTCTTGAAGTACCTCATGAGCTTCTAATATATCTTTTTTTATGGCTTCCTTACTCATTTGACATACGTGTGGATGCTTATTAGAATGGTTCGCTATATCATGCCCTGCTTCTTGAAATTTTTTTACTGCTTCTGGATACTTCTTTGCCCAATCCCCTACCATAAAGAAAGTAGCCCTTACATTATATCTTTGAAGTATGTCAATAATTTGGTCAGTATCACTTGCTCCCCATGCTGCATCAAAGGTTAAGGCTACTTTCTTCTCACCTTTAGTGTCTACACAATATATGGGTAATAATTTTTTGCTCCCCTCCTTCGCTTCTACTCTTAGACTGCTTATTACAAGTAAACTAAACACAAGTACTAAACTAATTGTTTTAAACATTTGCCTTAATTTAATCATTCTTTCATCTCCTACTCTTTTAACTGCCAATATCCTGCATCTAGTGGGGTTAATATTTCATGAATTGCTAAGTTTTTCTTTTTAGCTTCAAAAATGACATCTACTTCCTCTATATCACAGCTTTCTAAAAAATTTGTGAATGCACTATAATCTTCTCTACTAATATAATCAGCATGAGGCCGTGAATTAATTTGAGGTGTCCCTGTTGATAAGTGATACTTATCAGGTGCATATGCTTTAATCAGTTGCCTTACTTTCTCCTCTCCTTCTATGAGAGGATGACACCTATCATGATGAAAATCGTATACCCACTTTAACTTATTTTTTTCACATAAACTTACTACATCTTCTACATGATAAGATTTATCATCATTTTCTATGGAAAGTACATCACATGCTACATACTTTAAATTCTCCTCTAGTCGCTTAATTGCCGCCCCCTTATCTCCATAAATGCCACCCATATGTAGCACTACATTTTGCCCCCCTACTCTTTTAATCCAGCTTGCCTGAGTATTAACTTCTTCTATAGAACGTCTTACCACTTCTTCTTTTGGGCTAGATAATACATTGAACTGACTTGGATGAATACTAATTCGTAATTTATACTTTTTTCTAAGGGTATCAATCAAATCATAAATAGACTGCATCTCATCATTTTGCTCAACTTTTTCTTTGTAAAGCGCTTTCATATAAGGATGGGTGCAAAAAGGAATAAGGTCAGAGGATAATCTATATACATAAATATTATTTTGTATATTATCTAAAATAATGGTTTTAAACAAACGCATATTATGCCAAATCACCTCTGTAATCTTATTCTCATCTTTATCTTCCACCGTTTTAAGACGAAATGTTCTAAAGCTATCCTCTAAAGATAAATTGAGACAAGCATATCCAGCACGCACCTTTGTCATCTTAATCCACTCCTTGCACTAATATTCAACAAAGGTATTATATGTAAATCTCCTTATTTCATACACTTCCTCTCATCATCAAATCACCCTAGACACAAATGACTAATATTCTATTTTTGGAAATATAAAAAGAGCTATTCCCAAATCATAACTGATTGAGTAATAGCTCTAATATATGTATTATTCCTTTAAACTACTCGTTTATATCCCATAATTGGTGCATCTCCGCGTTGCCATACTGGTGCGATAGATACTGTTTTACCAGGTACTGGTGAATGAATAATTTGTTCATTTCCTATATAAATTGCTACATGTGTCACACTATTGTAACCATAAAAAACTAAATCCCCAGGTTTTAAATCTGCTTTCTTAATAGATACACCATTATTGGCAAATTGATCTCTAGAACGTCTATCTAACTTTACATTAAAGTTACGAAAAACTTGTTGTGTAAATCCTGAACAATCTACACCTTTAGTTAAACTATTTCCACCACTTACATAAGGTGTTCCAATAAATTTTTTAGCATAATCAACTACTTCTTCACCCTTTGATTTTGCTACCTGTGGTTTAGAAACTTGTTCTGTCACTGATATTTCTTTTTGCTCTTCTTGAACAGTTTCTACTATTTCTTCTTCCACTACCTCTTCCTGTTCAACCTGCATACTATCTTTTGCGACATATATAACTTCATCTTTATTTAATAACACGCCATAATAGTTATCTAAAGTTTCTACAATCTCAAATGCTTCTCCTTCATAAACATAGCATGCTACTTCTTCAGTTTCTGGCACACTATATGCCCTAGTATTTTCAGTAACAACGCCTTCCTTTGGTAATTCCGAAGCAAATACAGAAACAGATGACATAAGTAGTGTTGCAAGTAAAGTGCTTATTAATTTAATCTTTCTCACTTGTTTTCCTCCTTATTTGATAACTATTTGGCTTTTAACTTTTGCACAAATTTAAATTAATTATTACAAAATTATTATAATATATGTTTAAACTTGTGTCAACTATTAAACCATTGTGATTAATTTATTACTCTTTTTACACCAATAATCGGTTTGCCATAGTGTAATTTGCTCATTTTAATCCCTGTTTTAGCACTACTCGCATGAATGATTTGACCATCGCCCGCATAGATAGCTACATGATCTACAGTCACACCATTTCTACCATAAAACACAAGATCTCCTGGCTGAACATCTGATACACTTACCTTTCTCCCATTTGAAGCATATTGACTACGTGAACTTCTTTCAATAGTAATACCGCACTTCTTCATAATTTGTTGCGTAAAGCCTGAGCAATCTACACCTGTTGCTAGATTGTTACCACCATATACATATCTACCACCTAAGTATTTCTTAGCAGTAGCTACTATTTCTTCCCCCTTAGAACTACCCACTTCTTCCTGAATTTGTGGTGTGCTATCTTTTACTTGTTCTAAATCAGTTGTATCAATTTGTGTCTTATATATGTATCCTTGTAAATCATTAACTTCTACTTTATAGAAGTCCCCATATTTTTCTAGAACCTTAACTGGTACTTCTTCATTTATGTACTGAATAATATCCCCTGTTGCACTTGGTGTTTCTCTAAGTTTAGTTTCTTCAGTTATAGTCTTTGAAATATCTCCATCTACCTTTACTAAATCTTTCTCGATTTCTACTGTTTCTTTATCTTCTGTAACAACTGTGTAATGATTTTCACTTACTCCTAATATTGTTACCGATGCACCTTCTTCAATTATTTGGTTCTCGATTTGTGTATCCTGTGTCACCTCACCAACAACTGCTGCTTGCACATTACTTCCCATTACTGTAAGTAGCATTCCCATTACTAATATTTTATTTAACTTCATAATTAACCTCCAAGCCTTCATTTTCACGTCATTTCATTTAATATTTACTTAATCTCTGGCAGCATTATTACATAAATACTCCCTTTTATTACTAAGTTATTTTATATTGTTAAGTAATTGTTACAAAATCATTATAAATTTCTTCCATTTATTTGTCAAGAATTAGAAATAAATTAAGCAGAAAGAAGGAGTTATTGCAAAATGCAATAGCGCCTTCTTTCTGCCTTCTACTCTAATATATATTTTAAATTCCAACCTATAATATATCAAATTTAAAGGTTGTACTTTGGCTATATACTTCACCTTTTTTTAATAATACAAGTTCCTTGAACACTTCATCATAACCAATAGCTGGCCTTTGTGTTTCAAAGCAAACACCATAATTAGGTTTAGCCCCTTCTCCATTTGAAAGTATTAATGAACTATCTGCTCCATTCATGGTATACATTACTGTGCAAGGTGCATCTGTTGTCACACTCATAAAACGTCTAGATATTGGATCAAATAGTTTAATCGCTTCTTCTCCAGACTTTAGTTTAAATACATGATCATACCCATTACCATATCTTAAAACTTTATTATCAGACTTAATATCTTGCCCAATTGGTTTAGGTACTCTAAAATCAAAAACAGGCATTTCAGCCACCTGAATCATACTACCATCTGGAATAAGGTTTG
>JAZKZQ010000104.1:0-4461 GCA_045612745.1 Cellulosilyticum sp.
CATAAGGTAAATCCCAATGGTAAATGGTCATATAAGGTATAATATTATATTGTAATAAAGTATCGATAAGACGATTATAAAAATCAATACCAGCTTTATTAATTTCACCAGTACCATGAGGTAAGATACGACTCCAACTGATTGAAAAACGATAAGCTTTTATGCCAATTTTAGCCATAAGCTTTACGTCTTCTACCATAAGATGATAATGGTCACAAGCAATATCGCCATGATGACCATTAAATATTTTGCCTGGTTCTTTGCAAAATGTATCCCAAATATTAAGGCCCTTACCATCTTCATAAGCAGCTCCTTCAATTTGGTAAGAAGCTGTGGCAGCACCCCAAATAAAATTTTTACTAAAACTCACTTTTATCATCCCGTCTATTAAAAAATTTGTAATATAAGTAATATTAACACAAGAATTATAGGAAAGAAATAAAACTTGAAAAATTAATAGGCTTTTTATTTTTTATATTTTAGGTTAAAATAAGAGTTAAATAAGAAGTGGAAAGGATATACTAATGAATACAAATGAAACAATCAGGGTACTCAAAGCCTTTTATTTTGGGAGTGAGAGTATGGCACAAATTGCAAAGCGCACAGGTCTTTCGAGAGATGATGTGAGAGAAGCATTACGTGGTGCACGTGAATGTGGTCTTATTAAATATGTTACAAAAGATTACAATGAAACTTTTGCACATACTGAAAAGAAGAAGTTAGGTGAATATCTAAGAGCAAAAGGTATGATTAAATAGAGGCAAGAGATAGAAGTCGAAATTTACTAGTTTAAAAGTAAAATTCGACTTTATTTTTATGTTGCTGTAACTTTTCAACTGCTATTAAATAAAGATAAAATATAAGAGATAAAAGGGCATGAACACCAGTTAACAACTAAATCCCAAAAATCTAAAATCAGCATGTTAGCTATAGTATAAATTTACTGTGCTAAGCAGTTACATTTTGCTTTAAAATATGCTATTATATAATGAATATTTAAATTATTATAAAATTAACAGATGGAGGAATATAAATGGGATTTAAAATGATAAAAAAGCGCTTAATGGCTATGGGAATAGCAAGTAGCATACTTGTATGCTACGGACTACCAACAATTGCACAAGAAATGACTTGGCATAATTGGTCTACATCCACACTGGTACAAGGTGAGAAGTATGGCATTTATCCACTTTCTTGGTATGATAATATGCAAGAGGAAATGGATGCAAAAAGATTTGAAGAGTATTGTAGTGCAATTGGTAAGAAATTAGAAGCTATTTCAGGAACTGTACTTAAACAAGATGCAGCAACACTTACTTATGCACAATCTGATAAAATAACAAGAGGCCAAGTCTTAGAAGGTATCTATAAAGTACTCAATCAATATACATATGCTAAGGAAGTAGACCTAGGAGAGGATGCCATCACCTACATGCGTGACAGACAAATCCTTTTAGGAACAGGTAAAGATATTCATTTAGATAGAGTATGCACCCTAGAAGAAGCAGCAGTATTTGGAACACGTATCATAAATGCATTTTATGAAGATTTAGATGGGGGCTCTAAAGGTTTATTATGGAAGGTTCAAAAGGATGATAATATAGTTTATATGTTAGGTTCTATACATATAGCCAACTATGATATTTACCCTTTTAATGAAAATATACTAGAGGCCTATAAGTCTGCAGATGCTTTAGGGGTAGAAGTTAATTTATATAATCAAGAAGGTATTGCAGATTATAATAAAGTAGCTGTTTACAAAGATGGTACTACACTAAAGGATCATATTCCAGCGGATTTATATAAAGAGGTAATACAAGCTACTAAAAAGCTTGGCATATCAGAGTCAGATATAGCAGCTTATAAACCATGGTGCGTAGCACTTACATTTTCAACAGCAGCACAATCAAGTTCTAGTACAGTAGAAGAACAACAACTTGCTACACTTTTAGGGATCGATAACTATTTTACATCAGATGCCTTAGTAAACGGTGTGCCTATTTATGAGTTAGAAAGCTATGCTTATCAAGCCGGCATGTTTGATGGTTTCTCCCCAGAGCTACAAGAAAATAATTTATCTGATGCTTTAGAAATATTTTTAGATGATGATTTAGGAGATGAAAGCACAGAAACTGTTAATGATTGGTTACAATATTGGCAGGATGGTAACGTAGAAGATTTTAAGAAAGCTTTCCCTAAAAAGGAAAAATATGATGGTGTTGATGCTGCAGAAAAAGTCCTTTTAGATGAATATAATAATAAGTTATGGACAGTAAGAGACAAAGATATGACAGAAAAAATAGAGACACTTCTAAACAATAAGGAAGGAAAAACATATTTTATCGTTGTAGGTGCAGGGCATTATATAGGTGAGGATGGTGTTATTCAAAATCTTAAAAACAAAGGATATACAGTAGAACAAGTGAAGTAATGTAATATAATATAAAGTGTTCTACTAAGATACTTTGTAAAAAATAAATGAGTAGTCATATTGGTATGCTTCTTTCTAGACGAACAAGTAGGATTAATAAAACTTGTTTAGCCAGAAAGGAGGATACCATTTTTATGATTTAAGGACAGTTCTTTTTGTGTAGTGTATAATAAGTGTGGGTAGACTAGGAATAATATAAAAAGTATATTGACTAAAGCACTATGATATAGTTTACCAATATAAAATAAGATAAGATGAAGTTGAGAGGCACTATGTTGAGAGAGCAGATAGAAAATTTTTGTAAGATGTTAGGATTAGAGTGTGTGGGATTTGTACCTTGTAGGAGGTTTACAGAGCTAGAGACATTTTTGGAGATGAGAAAAAGTTTAGGATTACAAAATGAGTTTGAAGAGAAAGAAATTGAGAAGCGTATTAATCCTAATATGTATATGCCAGAAGGAAAAACGATTATTTGTATTGCCTTTCCTTATTTGCATGAAAGTCATCCTAATGAAATAGATAATGAAAATAAGGTAGTTAGTAATGGTTTTTCAGTATATACACAAAGGGCTGATTATCACCGAGTAGTTAAGAAGTATTTAGAGCAAATAAGTGAGTATATTGTTTCATTAGGCGGTAAAGCTTTAAGTTTTGTAGATAGTAATGCTTTACCAGAAAGGTATATTGCTTATTTGGCAGGAGTAGGTTTCATTGGGCGTAATAATATGATTATTACGAAGCAGTATGGTTCATATGTGTTTTTAGGAGAAATTATCACGGACTTAGAAATCGACTGTAAAGACCAACGTAGAAGAGAAGAAATTGGAGAATATACTGAATGTCAGGGGTGCACTGTATGTATTAATGAATGCCCAACAAAGTCTATTAATAAAATTCGTTGTAACCCCAACATTTGTTTATCTTATCTTACACAAAAGAAGGATCTTACAGATAAAGAGTTAGGTTTACTAAAGGGTAATATATTTGGGTGTGATTTCTGCCAGCTGAAATGCCCTTATAATGAAAGGGCAACAAAAAATGTTTTAGAGGATTTTGCTACACTTTCTTATATGTTGGAGAAGCCACAAGTGTATGCAGGGATGGATAATAAATATTTTAAAGAAAAGATAAGTGGTACTTCTTGTGGTTGGCGTGGGAAAAATGTTATTCGCCGTAATGCCATTATACATTTAGCTTATCACAATGAGGAGATAGAAAGCTTTAAGGGAGAGTCTCCTTATATTAATGAATATATTGCACGTCTTACAAATAAAAAGTAAGTTTAAACATTTAAATAAAAGCATAATTGGTAAACCTTATGCATAACATATGTTAGTAAAATAGCAAGAAATCTTACAAAAAATAAATTTTTACTTGTGCATTAGAATAAAACACAATATAATGGAAGAAATGAGAAATAATATATTGCAAATAGGCGTTTGACAAAAGCTACGATTTATAAATTTCTTCAGAGAGCCGATGGTTGGTGTGAATCGGTGAAAGGTTAAATCTTTCCACTTTTGAAGCTGTCGGTGATGAATCGAAAGGTTGGTAGCCTTTATCCTACTAATGAGTGGTTAGTTTAAGAGGCTTGCCATAGTTTATTTTTCTTTATATTAGGAAGGATTAAACTATAGGGCGCCTAACTAGCAATTTGGGTGGCAACACGGAGTCTTTTCGTCCCATAGCAAGGGGTGAAAAGGCTTTTTTTATCGCAGATCGCCCACACTTACCCTCAAAAGTTATTATATCTAAAATAAAGGAGAATCCAACCATGCTTGACTTAAGATTCGTTCGCGAAAATCCCGAAATCGTAAAGCAAAACATCAAAAACAAATTCCAAGACGCAAAACTCCCTCTCGTTGACGAAGTAATCGCGCTCGACGAGGAAAACCGCAAAGCAAAACAGGACGCAGACGCGCTCCGCGCAAACCGCAACAAGGTTTCCAAGACCATCGGTATGTATATGGCTAAAGGCATGAAAGCGGAAGCGGAAGAAGCAAAGAAGCTCGTAACAGAAAACTCCGCAG
>JAZKZQ010000105.1:0-22125 GCA_045612745.1 Cellulosilyticum sp.
TATAAATCGCCACATTAATATTCCTCTAATTTTTAGCATAGTTTTTTTAGAAGGTGACATACTAACTAGGAGATAGTTATGATTCCTCCCCATTCCAATTATCTCACAAACCCCAATATTATTTAAACAATTACTAACAGACAATATTTTTTCCAGCGATAGTTCCCCTATCGCTATTTTTTGTTCATTACTATAATAAAAGTGCTATTTCCCAAAAATACTTAAGATAATTCTTAGTCTAAATAGCACTTTTATAGTGTAATGCCTATTCTGTAATTGATGGTAAGTTACCTAAATTATTTGACTCATCTCCATCAGCTAGTGAACGAATATACTCTGTACCATCTTTTGAAGTAGATACGCCAACATGGTCTAGTTGATTAGCCTTAGCCATATTAATTGCTTCTGATATAGAAATATGGCGTCCAGATGCAAGCTCATAGCCTACTACTTCTCCATCATGTTTAATAAGTTTTGTAATTTGCTCAGCATGCGCATTACCTTCTGATACAACCTTATTCACAACATTGGATAAAACTAAATCACCTTTATATTCGTCTGACATTTTTTACCTCCTTTGAACTTAATAATTATCATCTTACTCATTGATAGTATTTTATAAACCATAAAATTCTATACCAAATCTTTTTTATAATTGATTGAAATAAATTAATTTTTTTATAAATATTAATACTTTTCAAATTACTATTCGTGTAGAAGAATTTCTTAAATGCTTTAAGTAGTATTGAAGGTGTTAATCAAACTCAAGTTATCAATTCCTTTGAAGATAGTACATACGACATTACAATTGACATAGATAAAGGAACTATTTCTATTTATGTCCTTGAAGAAACTGGCGCTGAGTCTACTTCTTTCAAAGAAGTCTTAACACGCTATGATAAAGTAAATAAGATTGATACGGGCACCATTATTATAGAAAATACTGCAACTTTTAATACAATTATTAATAAGGTAAATATGCAATCACAACCTATCCGTTTATCTACTGATGATTTAGGTGATCCTAGTAATTGTCCTATCTAACTCTTATCTTATTGATCATACGAAAATTAATTTAGCTTCTACAGATAATGGAACATTTGTTATAAACTGCCTTGGTTGGCTTCAAAAAGAGAGTGCCACGAAATTATCTATCATTCCATGACACTCTCTTTATCTGTATATTATTCACTTAATTTTTCTTCAATAAAAGCGGCAAGTACTTTAGCTTCTTCTTCAATAACCGCTTGGTCTTTTCCTTCAATCATGACACGTACAAGTGGTTCTGTTCCTGATGGTCTAATAAGTACACGACCCTCACCTTTGAATTTTTCTTCAAGGGCTGCAATTTTCTCTTGAATTTCTGGATCTTCAATATATGCATGTTTATTTTCATTTTTAACATGTGCATTGACAAGCACTTGTGGGAAAATTTGCATACATTGTTTAAGTTCAGATAAAGGTTTGCCTGTTTTCTTCATAACATATAATAATTGGATAGCTGTAATAAGTCCATCTCCTGTTGTATTATAGTCTAAGAAAATAACATGACCTGATTGCTCACCACCAAGGTTGTAACCATGTTTAAGCATCTTCTCAAGTACATAACGGTCACCAACTCTTGTTTGAATAAGGTTGATATCTTGCTCTTTACTCATAACAGTGAAACCTAAGTTACTCATAACAGTGGCAACGATTGTATCACGTTTTAAGATACCTCTATTTTTCATATCTAAACCAACGATACTAAGAATTTGATCACCATCTATCATGTCACCATTTTCATCAACAGCAAGACAACGGTCTGCATCACCATCAAAGGCAATCCCTACTTCTGCCTTACGTCCTACTACTTGACTTTGAAGGTCTCCCATATGTGTTGAACCACAAAGTTTATTGATATTCACCCCATTTGGTTTGTGGTGAATCACTTCAACATCTGCACCTAAACGTGCAAGTGCGATAGGTGCTACTTCTGAAGCTGCACCATTTGCACAGTCTACAAGTACTTTAAGACCATTTAAATCACCAGGAATTGTATTACATACATAATCTACATATTTATCAATTACTGAATGATCCATATCCCATGTCCCAATATTTTCACCAGTCGGTGCTGGAATATTGTCACTTCTTGTTAAAATAAGATTTTCAATTTCTTCTTCTAGTTCATCACGTAATTTATACCCTTCACTATTGAAGAATTTAATACCATTAAACTCTAATGGATTGTGTGAAGCAGAAATCATAACCCCTGCATCCGCACCAAGTTCTCTTGTTAAGTATGCTACTGCTGGTGTAGGCACCACACCTATTGAAATTGCTTTAGCACCTACTGAACAAATACCCGCTATAAGTGCAGCTTCTAGCATTGTTCCTGAAATACGTGTATCTCTAGCTACAATAATTTTGGGTTGCTTTTTAGTCTCTTTTGTTAAAACATAGGCACCAGCTTGACCAACTTGATAAGCAAGATTGCCTGTAAGTTCTGTATTGGCAACACCACGTACGCCATCTGTTCCAAATAATTTACCCATTTAAAAATTCCTCACTTTCTCTTTGAGGTATAATATAGTCTATCCTGTTTATTATAAACTGATTTCATTATTCTTACAATCTTTTAATTCTCACAAAGCATTGCTGCACCAACAAGTCCAGCATCATTCCCTAGAGTTGCTATTTTTATTTCTGTCATCATCTCCCCACCAAAAACCATATTTTTTAGTTTTCTATTAAGAGGATATATTAAACTATCCCTTTGTCTAGATACGCCTCCACCTATTAATATAATCTCTGGTTTAAATGCATTCATCATATTATTAATACCAATAGCTAAATACGTAATATACTCATCCACTAATTTCTTTGCTACCTGATCCCCCTTTTTAGCCGCATCAAAGGGGATTCTTGCATTCATTTTATCCAAATTTCCTTTAACTAATGTATTTAAAGCTGAATTACTATTGGCTCTTGCATATTCCCTTGCCATATTTGTAAGCCCTGTAGCTGAAACATAGGCTTCTAAACATCCTTTATTCCCACAAGTACATTGTCTCCCATTATATGTAATTACCTGATGTCCTAATTCAGCACCACCAGGCTGACAACCACTAAATATCTTTCCATCTATAATGATTCCACTACCAACGCCTGTCCCAAGTGTAATCACAATAGCACTTTCATATCCTCTCGCACCACCTGCTTTTACTTCTCCTAAAGCCGCACAATCTGCATCATTGGCAACTTCCATCACTATTTTGTTTGCTAAATTCCCTAACTTTCTTTTAATATAATTTATAATATCGAAGTCACTTACTTCTATATTATTAGAATATACAATTCGCCCCCTCTTTCTATCAATAGTTCCAGGTGCACCTATCCCTATTCCAATTAGATTCATCTCATCCAAATGATATGTGTCTATAATTTCCTTACACATATTTGCAATATCATCACAAATACGCCTAATTCCCCTATCTCTATAAGTAGGCTTTTGAAGTTTTTCTATAATACGCCCATCCTCATCAACAAGCCCTACCACAATGTTTGTCCCACCTAAATCCACACCTATATAAAACATGTAGTTTCCCCTTTCAGCTTATTTTCTTATTTTCTATAGTATAACAAATTTAGAATATTATATCTTTAATTTTCTGATTATTTGTTAAAAATCTTTTATTTTATTTAATACCTAATTCATCATCATCGCCTATCATATTGCTATGTTCTTTTACATAACTTACAACTTCATCAATTGTTGTAAATGCCAAACCTACGTAGCTATCTGCTGCACCATAGTAAATTGCAATTCTACCTGTATCTGCATCTTGAAGTGTTGCACATGGGAATATAACGTTATTTACAAATCCTCTTTCTTCATACCATTCTTCTGGTGTTAAAAGAAAATGTTGGCAACGGTATTTAACTTTAGATGGTTCATCGATATCTAAGATTGCTGCACTCATACTATATACATAACCTTGGCAAGTCCCTGCTACACCATGATAAAATAATAACCATCCTTCACTTGTTTCAATAGGTGCTGCCCCCCCCCCACCAATTTTAAGAGATTCCCACCAATTACGATAACCTCTTGTCATAACATGTCTGTGTCTCCCCCAAAATTCCATATCTGGACTTTCACTTAAGAAAATATCTCCAAATGGTGTATGTCCACTATCACTTGGTCTAGAAAGAAGCATAAAGTTACCATTTATTTTTCTTGGAAAAAGTACACCATTTCTATTAAATGGAAGGAACGGATTTTCAAGTCTTGTAAAGGTTTTAAAGTCTGTTGTTTTTGCTATCCCAAGTGCTGCACCATAGAAATCTGTACACCAGATAATGTAATAAATATCTTCTACTTTTACAAGTCTTGGATCATAAGCATAACCCGGATCAAAAGGTTGTCCTTTTTCATTAACAAAGTGAATTTTTTCTTCTTCATATGTCCATTGAATCGCATCCTCACTATAACCTAAGTATAAATAAGATACTCCTGATAACGTTTCCCCTCTGAACACACCAATAATTTAATTTATATATTTTTATAATATCTAAGTTATCTTCATTACTTTAAGCATTTGAAACTAATAGTCTTAATATAGTAAGTACCCACTCTTATAGCATAAGTATTTTCTGGTACTGATAGACTACAACCTTATGTAATTGATCCTTCACAGTAAACCTACCATCTATGCATTTTAATAAAATAAAAGCTTAATTTTAAGTAACATATCTAAAATTTAATTAATTTTAGATATGTTATAAATTATCAATTAAATTAAATCAATAATAATTTATTTTAGCTTTTTACTTAACCTTTATATATAAAAACAAAGAAATCTATATATCCTACCAACTAAAAAAAGGAATATCGCATAATCCTTTATATTAATTAAGCGATATTCCCTATTCTTTTTGTTCTTATCGAAGGTCTTTTACTGAATCTCTATAAATAATATTTCCTGTAACAATACGTCTTCCTAAAGGTTTATTATCTCCTTTAATCTTATTTAATATATTTGTTACTGCTACCTCAGCCATTTCTTCATCATTGATTGAAACACTTGTAAGTGAGGGACTAATAAAGGTTGAAAACTGATGGTTATCAAAACCTACTATTGAAATATCCTCTGGTACGCTTAATCCCATATTTTTAAGCCTATTAATTAGTACGTAGGCAATCTCATCACAGTTACATACCAAGGCAGTTGGTCTATCTTCTGGTAAATCAAATTCGATATAAACCCCATCCTTATCTCGATCACAAACTGTATACTCATCTCGTAGTGGAATATGATGTTCAATAAGCGATTTACAGTATCCTAAATATCTATCTAAAATACTACTTGTAGCATATATATCTCCAATAAAACCTATCTTGGTATGTCCCATGCTTACTAAATGATTAGTTAGCATATAAGCACTATAAAAACTATCATTAATAATACTATCATATTTTGCATCTTGATTATAAAAATCTAATAATAATATAGGTATCCCTGTATTATACAATAGTTCAACATAGTCATCTGTCATTTGACCTAATAAAATTAGGCCATCTACTTTATTTTCAGTAACAATCTTAGGTAAATGCTTTTTATAATTACGATCTAATAATTCTAATATACCAAAGCTATTATTGGCATTTAAACTACTGGTTATGTTCTGATATACTTTCCAGTAAAATGAGTTACCCGCTTCATTCATAAAATGTTCATGAACTAAAATACCAATATTATAATATGTATCTTTTTCATCGCTTTTATTACTGCCACTATATGCATAGCCCATTTGTTGTGCCATCTGTATAATTTGCTCTCTTACATTTTGACTAACTCCTTCTTTATTGCTCAAGGCTTTAGATACTGTCACCGTACTTACATTTAATGCTTTACCTATATCTGCCATAGTTACATTTTTTCTCATCTTTTCCCTCACTTTCTAAGCCTATTTTTTTAATGCCAATCCGCCTTTTTTTTACATAATAATATATTATTACAACTTAACTTTATTTTCAATTATTTATTAGGCAAAATGAACACTTATTTAAAATCTAAAAAAGGTTGATGCAAAAACTTGTACCAACCTTTTTTAGATTTTAGAGTAATTTATTTAATTTTTTAGAAGTAAAGTTTAGCTGCCTCTGTTATTTCTGTTGTATTATCCTGATCAGAAGGTGTGATTAACTCTTCTTCTGATGGTGTTTGACTTGGCTCCTCCTCATTCACTTCATCATGTGTTGTAATCTTCACTTCCAAGTCTACATTATTGTTTAATATCTCAAACTTTGCTAGAGGTTGTAATTTAAGAGGCAATGTATAATCTCCCGGGGTATAACCTGTTAAATCTAAAGTTGCCTTAAGATTAGATGCAATCTGAGATGTATTATATGACAAAATCTCTGTTGCTGTTGCTAAAATACTTACTTGAACCTCACTTGTTATTATTTCATAACTAGAATTACTATCAAGTCCTTTCACTTCTATATTAAGCATAGATACTGGAATATTATATATATACGTATTCTTCTTATCCATCTCTATAGTAACATTTACTTGTCCTGTATCATTAGTCGTAATGCCATCTGGTAATTGTAACTTAGCTGGCACTACTGTTGTTGCTGTAATCTGACTAATATCAATAGGCTCTATAGAAATCTCATTTATATTATCTACCACCTCAGCTTTTCCTACAATAGTAACTTTCTGTGGATCACATTTAGTACCAACATGTACATACCCTTCTGGTACTGTACCTTTTATATTGACCTTTAGTGGTACATCCTTGAGCTTACCTATTAATAACCTAACTTCCACATTTTGCGGTGAAGTAATTAAACCAGTTATTTCATTACCATCTTCATCATAAATAGTAACTGGTAAACGTTGTACTAGCTTCTCGTCTGAAAATGTACTGCCATCAATATTTACGACTACTTCAGCTATATTATTGATAGCTGATTTAGCACCTTTTACCTCAATAGTTGTAGGATTAAGTACTGGATTGCCTAAAAGTTCATAACCATCAATACTACCTTCTAAAATCTTATATGTTACATTACGTGTCATAGATGCCTCACGTTCTAGCACAATACTTGTAAATTGTGGCTCTTTATCTGTCACAGTAATAGAGTGCCCATCTAGCATAATATCAATCGTATAATTAGCTAAGCACTGAATTGAGTCTTGATTTAGATCTCCTAAATATTGATTAAGATTAAGTGTTGCTGTAATTAATTTATTATTATATACCTTATCAATTTCTAAACGTGGTCCTCTAATTGTTACCGAAAAAGTTTGATTTTTAATTTCAGCTTCATTTTTAAGTACATATCCTTGTGCTTCTAAAGCATCTAACCCCTTAATCGTTACAGGCACATTTTTTATAGTCTGTGGTTGGGTAGGGTTCTGTGTATTAATAACAAATAACCACAAAATCATAGCTAAGGCCAATGATAAAATTCGCCATGAAAGATCCTCTCTTGATATCTTATTCATCTTTGACCCTCCCTTTCCAGATTGCACGTTTCCTATCTAGTAGCTTTTTATCAGTACGCCTTTTCTTTCTAGTTGAAAGTAATATTTTTCTAATCATATCTGCGTCTAAATTACGCCTAATTTTTCCGTTTCTTACATAGGAGATAGTCCCATTTTCTTCTGATACAACAATAACTATAGCATCTGATACTTCTGATATACCAATCGCTGCACGATGCCTTGTACCGAGTTCTAAACTAACATCCATGCTGTCAGTTAGTGGAAGGAAACATGTGGCTGCAGACACTCTATTATTCTTAATAATAACTGCACCATCATGAAGTGGTGTATTCTTTTCAAATATGTTAATTAAAAGTTGACTTGTAAGTACTGCATCAATACTAATTCCTGTACGTTCTACATCCCCTAATTTAGTATCCTGTTCAATTACCATCAGTGCACCGGTCTTATACTTCGACATATGCAATGATGCTTTTACAATCCCCTCAATGGCTTCATCCGTCATGCCATCTTGCTCGTTATCATTCATACTGAACATGGTAGCAAACATATTACCGCGTCCAATCTGTTCAAGTGCACGCCTAAGCTCCGGCTGAAAAACAACAAGCAAAGTAATTGCACCAAAGGTAATAGTCTTGGAGATTACCCACCATAGTGTATGTAGCTGAAACACATAAGCCACAATAGCTACAGCTAAAACCACAACTACCCCCTTAAAAAGTGCCCATGTTCTTGTATCTTTAATCCATCTGAGCACAATATATATTAAATATGCAACCACTAATACATCTATTATGTCCCGAATGCCAATGTGTGGGATGCCGATATAAGGTATCTTATTAATTACTTCTTTTATTACATCTATTACATCCACTGGCCAAAACTCCTTTATCTTTTATTTACACTTTATTATATCATGTTTTATGTGCTTCGTGTATTTAAGCATATAAATATTTTTTATTTTTGTTAATCCTTTTATATAATATACATAAACTCAAAATAAAAGATACAAACCTCATTTTAAAGATTTGTATCTTGTTCATCTTCCGTAATATTATATGGCATATGTGAATTTCTATTCGGTTTAGCATTATAAACACGTTTTACTTTACGACTAGTTGTTTTTAAATATATCTTTGGCACTACTTTCACATAATAATAGTTGTCTTCATCTTCAAAACTTAAAAGTTCTGAACGCTCATAATCTAATACCTTTGAGAAAAACTCAACTATAATAGCTACTAACATATACATTAGTGTTGTTAATAACATAGTAATTAAACTTAAATCTATCTTTAAAAATAATATTGCCAATGTAAAGCCAACAATGTTCATAACAGCTCCTATACCAATAGCAATATAAGCTGCATAATCCACTTCTAATTTCTTAATAAAGTAAACCGTACTAAATACTACAAAAAATATAATCATAATACATAGCATAGTTTGATCGATTACAATACTTTGTATATTAATTGTATCTAAATTCTTCACAGCTTCTATTAATGCTGATTTTCCTGTGCCTGTAATAACGATAGCCTCTGCTAAATTCGGTATTACAAACCACATAAATATTCCTAAAAGCATACCTATAATGCCTATGTATCCACCTAATAATGGTGCTATAAACGGCACTAAAACTTCCATCCTAAGTATAAAGGCTACTATTGTAAAAATAATTAATAAACTTTCCTTTGGAAATAACCTCATAAATAATAAATATAAAATCACTAAAAATATAAATATAATACCAGCTAATATAGGATTTAGAGATAGTCCATAAAGAGGTATTAGTATCACACTTCCTAGTGCCATCCCCTTATCCGGAAGTACACTCCCTATAAGGCTAATGAATAATACCATAATAGGATTACTAAGAGTACCTTGATACCCTGTTTCTATTATTAACATATTTAATATAATATAAATCATGGTAAACTTTAAAATAGGTGTAGTAACATAATCATACTGCTTGTACAACTTAATAATACTTTGTCTTATAGATAATAATTTCTCAACAATTTTCATTTAAAGCCCCCTCTTTACTACTCTCATAATCATCTAATTCTTTTAAGATCTTACGATATGCTTTTAAGCGTTTTTGAGACTTCCTATATTTTTTACTATATACCCATGAAGACACCATTGTATAAACTACAATACCAATTAACCATGGCATGATATACGGTTCTATATATACACCTATAAATTGTTCTAATGATTCTGGAATTATAAAATTAATAACTATACGTTTCATCGTTCCTATTGCTAAGAAAAATAACACTACTATCGTAAAACATATTCTCGTTTTAAGATTTTTTATATATACATAATCCTCAAGAAAATACCTACAACGTTTTCGATCCTCATTGCCATATTTCTTATTATACATTTCAAGCTTTGTCATAAGAATGATTTTTTTTTCATCTATCAAAGAATCACATCCTTTACTCATCATCTAATCCAGCTTCTGTATAGTTGCCTGACGCATTCCAAAATAGCCACTCATCAATTCCGGCATCATATGCTCCCTGAATCTGACTTCTAATTTGTTCTTCTCCGTAAAATTGATATGGCTCAATCCCTTCTAAGGTAAAATCCTGTAACCACGGTCTAATTCGAGCTTTTCGTTGTTTTCGTGGATTTTCCATTAATCTATCTTGTGCCATTTCCATAGACCTTAATATTATATCATAACATTGTATATGTGGATACTCTATTCCAAATGTTCCGGCAGCGTAATGAGATGGATAGACCATAGGACATATATAATCTAAATATTTACTTAACTGAGTAAAATCTTGTCCTACATTTTCTCCATCTATCTTACTCATGACAACAGCTCCAAATACATCTGCAGAAATACTTACACCATATTCCTCTAACGCATTACATATATATGCCACAAATTCTGTAATTATTTGTGATTTACTTTTATGCGTACTTAATTGTACTCTTTCTTCTGTCATAGATTCATGAAATCTAATATAGTCAAACTGTACTTCCTTAAAACCTTCTTTAATAGCTTCCTTACATATCTCTAATATATAATCCCAATTTTCTTTATCATAAGGATTAAGCCATCTATCCCCTGCCTTAGTTTCAAACACCTCACCAGTTAAGGTTTTTATTGCTAAATTAGGAAAATGCTCAGTTGCCACATTATCTTTAAAAGTCACAATACGCGCAATGGGATAAATATCTTCTTCATAAAGTCTCTTCATAATCTCATTAATATTTGCGATGGGTGGCTTAGCTAATACACACCCCATTTCTATCAATTTTTTATTATTAGATGCAAAACTCAAATATCCTTGGTCACTTTTTACATCAATTACAAAACTATTTATATTGCTACGTTTAGCCATAGCAATGTAATCCTCATAGTTTTCAAGCTTACTAGAGGGAATATAAATGCCTTTCACTTCTTGTTCATACTTATATAAACCATATGCTATGTTATTTCCATCAATATAAATAGATTCTAAACTCTCATCTTCTTCTCTTCCTATACCTATCTCCTTTAAATCTTCCCTTAATTGTTGCTTATTTACTACAATCCCAAAACAAATAACACTCATACCAACACCTAAAAAAAGTACTCTTCTAATCCAATCTTTTCTTAACTTATAGTGATAGTATGCATTCAGTGGTTTTATCTTATATTTTTTCATTTGTAGCACCCCTAAATATATTCTATATTATTATAACATATGGATAATTAATATTCGATTATGTATTTTTTACAATATTCAGTTATTTCTTTGTAGTAATTTACAGAATTTTCTACATAAAATCAAATAACTTTTCTTATATACTTGATTATGGAAAAGTAAATAGCCTACTTTTTATACTATAAAAAAATAAGAGTTACCTATAAATTTATGGGTAGCTCTTTCAAATGTCATCTATTTAATTATGGCCTATACTACCTAGGCCTTTATCCATTCATTAAATTTAAGTAAGCCTTCTTTACTACCTGAAAGATATAAGATATCATTCTTTCTAAATATATACTTAGGATTAATTACTTCTATAACTGTACCATTATGTTCTATTGCAATAATATTTAAGCCAAATTCTGAACGTAAATTAAGTTCTATAACTGTCCTATCGATAATTTTACGTGGTACTTCCATTTTAGATACATTAATTCTTTCACTAAACTGGACAAAGTCCATCACCTTTGAAATTTCAAGACGATTTGCAAGACGTACTGCCATATCTCTTTCTGGGTAAACTACCTCCGCACCAAGCTTTTCTAGAATTAAACCATGCTCCAAACTTGTAGCCTTAGAAATAACCTTAGGAATCCCCATTGATACAAGATTGAGTGTGGTAAGAATAGATATATCCATATGTTCTCCAATACAAACAACAGCCACATCACAATTTTGTATGCCAGTTTCCATCAAAGTTTTTTTATCAAGCTTACCAACTACAAATGCATTTTCAGTAATCTCACGTATCTCACGAATTTTTTCTTCATCACTATCTATGACAAGAAGTTCTGAATTTGCTTCTGCTAAAGCCATTGTAAGTGCATAGCCAAAACGCCCAAGTCCAACTATACCATATATTAATTTTTCACTTTTTGTTCTATTAAACATTATCTTATCCCTCTCTATCCTACTGCAATATTACCATCTGGAAAATTCACTCTCTCACCTCTAGAAAAATACCAAAGTGACGCTACTGTCAGTGGCCCTAAACGTCCAATGTACATAATAAGTATAGATAGCAGCTTACTATCTACACCTAATCCTGGTGTTATACCTGTTGATAAACCAACTGTACCAAAGGCACTCGTAATTTCAAATAGAATGTCTGCTAATGGAATATGAGGTTCCATAACGGTCATTACAAAGGTACCAGTAAACACAACAGCCATTGCTAATAATGTAATCACTGCTGCCTTACGAAAAGCATCTCTTGGAATAGCATAATGAAATGCTTTTTCAGTTTTATTTGTAGCAGCTGACTTTATACCTTGAAATAGTACAAAAAAAGTACTCGTCTTAATACCGCCACCAGTAGAACCTGGAGAAGCGCCTATAAACATTAATGCCGTTACAACAAGTAATCCAGAAGTGGAAAAGTCACCTAACGCATATGTAGAAAAACCAGCTGTTCTTGCAGAAACACTACAAAAAAATGCACCTAACCAGCTTATCTTTTCTGTCACCTGTATTAAAATAGTCCCACTTACTATTAAAAATGCACTAACACTTAAAACAACTTTAGCATGCATAGAAAGCTTCTTCCATCTAAATTTTTTTGTCCAAATTTCATGAATAACTAAGAAACCAATACCACCAAAAAAGATCAGGGCACACGTTACCAGATTAAGTAAAACATTATCTTGATAAGGTATTAAATTTTGAAAATCACCTAATATATCAAACCCCGAGTTATTAAATGCTGCTACTGAATGGAATAAACTAATTCCTATTGCTTTAATGGGTGGATAGTCTTGTACAAAAACACAAAAGCTTAACATCGCTCCCAGAAGCTCAAATATAATTGTTGCTATAAAAATATGTCTTATAAAAAGGACAATACCCTTTCCAGACTCTAAATTCATTGCCTCACGAACCAGGCTTCGTCCTTTTAAATCAACACGCTTTCTCATAGCAAGAATAATACCTGCTCCAACTGCAGAAACACCCAAACCACCTGTCTGTATCAAAAGTGCAAGAAAGGTTTGGCCTAACGGCGTAAATGTATCTCCTGCATCAACTGCAATGAGTCCAGTAACACAAACTGCACTTGTAGCTGTATAAAGAGAATCTATATAGCTTAACTGCACACCATCTTGTACACTACATGGCAATATAAGTAAAATTGAACCAATGAATATTATAAAAGCAAATCCAACTGCAATAATTCTTGCAGGTGACTGTGTCTTAATAAACTTATCCATAGTATTTACACCCTCTTTAATGTCTTCAATAACTGCTTTAATTTCATATTATTTTCTTTGATATCACCTAAATAATATGAAATTCCAAATCCAATAGCTACTATTACAATACAAAGAGCCAATTCTAAATTTAAAGCTAATGCACAACTACCATTTAAAACATTAGGAATGATAGATAAGAACAATCCAAATATAATAGAAAATGTCATGGTATAATATCTACTAATTAATTTATTAATAATAAAAGATATTACTAATACCCCTATGACTAATCCTACTCCTGCTGGTAACAAAATTGATAAATTAAAATCAGCCAGAGAACCCACATATAATTCATATAGTCCTAGTGAGGATAATATAACAGCACTATCTACTCCCGGAACGATAGAAGAACCGGCCACTGCTACACCTAATAATATGGACTGAAATAAATTAGGATTAGTTATAGTCGGAAATAAATTCTTATTAAAAGAAAATAATGCTAATCCCCCCATAGCTGCTACTAGTATTACGCTATAATATTTATTAGAAAATCCTTCCTTTTTCACTTCCTTATAAAAGAGCGGAATCGTACCTACGACTAAACCAAGAAACGCAAACCTGGTATACCTCTCATAGTTTTCTAAAAGGTAATCCACAATTTTACTAAATATTAATATACCTGTTCCCGCTCCTAAAACTAGCGGAATTAAAAATAATAAATTCTTCTTAAAATCCTTAAATAATGTTGCTATTGCAGTAATTGTTCTTTGGTATAGACCAAAAATTACTAGTAGTACACTTCCACTTAATCCTGGAGCAATCCCCCCAATTCCTACAATAACTCCTTTTAAAAAAGTATACATCATATCCTCCGTGATCAATTAATTAATTAAAAGACAATAAGCATTATTGTTTCTTATCTTTTCAAATTGAATTAAGACAATTCTATCAAATTGTTTTTTTTTTGTCTATTAAGTTTGTGTTAAATTAATTTCTACCGGGATATAACAATAAACATTGAAGAGTTGCAATTACTTAAAAATAAGTACTTGCAACTCTTCAATGTTTATACAGCTTCTGCTATATTGCTCACCCAACGTTTTGATTTAAATAGATAGATTTCAATCAAAAATCTCACATATTCTTCCATTGAAAGAATAAAATACACATAATAAATTGGTAGTTTTAATACATATGCTGCAACATACCCTAATGGTACACCAACACACCATGTTCCAATGATATCAACTATCATAATATATTTTGTCTTGCCACCACTTCGTAATACGCCTCCCCCAAGCACCATGTTCATTACTTTTCCACAGAACACAAGAGAATATGCATACAATATGTAAGTAGTCACAGTTCTTGTTTCATTACTTACATTAAATAGTTTTACATAATATCTTGCAAACACACTAATTAACACAGCAATAACTATTGCAGCAATCAATGTGACCTTAATAAATTTTTTGGATTGGACATATGCCTTATCATTATTTCCCTCACCTAACGATTCACCTACAATAATTCCTACAGAAGCAGCAATTCCCGATAAAGCCCCTATAGCAATATTCTGAATTGGATAAGTTAAGGTCATTGCAGCACATGCTTCTGTTCCAATATGTCCATAAATGACTGCATATATATTTTCACCAAGACTCCACAAAAATTCACATAACAAGATTGGTACTATCATAGAACCAATTTTTTTAATAAAACTTTTTTTAAAATTAAAAACAAATTTTAGCTTAATTCCCCTTTGTTCCCTAATCTTAAAAAAGAATACAATAACAATTATCATTTCTATAATTCTAGATATACTAGTTGCTAATGCTGCCCCAGCTACGTTCATTTTAGGGAAACATCCTATCCCAAAGATTAATAAATAATTTAATATGGTATCAGTAATTACAGAAACTCCACTAGCTACCATAGGGAATTTTGCTGACTCCATATTTCGTAACAATACGGAAAACATTAGGGTGATTGTATTAGGAATAAATCCTATTGCCATTATTTCAAGATAAATTACTGCTTGATCTATAGTTCCATAGTCTTCAGAGTATAACCCCATAATCTGCTTTGGTAAAACTAAAACTAACAATATAAAAACAACTGCAATTGACAAAGAAAAATATAAATTCGAAAAGAAGCTACTATTAATTCCTTCTTTATTTCCATTTCCTTTATATTGTGCAATCATAATTCCTGCCACTGTAACAATCGCAGTCATTGTTACAGTAAATAATGAAATAAATTTACTTGCAAGCCCAACACCTGCAATACTAGCACTACCTAAGCTTCCAATCATCAATTGATCAATTAGAACTAAAAGTGCTTGTAAAATACTTTGAATCGTAATCGGTATGGCTACTTTTTTAATTTTATCATAGAATTCTTTTTTATCCATTTTATATCCTTCTTATTTCCTATTTTTTTCAATCCATTGAACTGAAAAATCGACAATTTCTCTTTGACTCATACAAGTAGCTATTGCATTCCCAATGGTTACTTTTTTTACAGATGCTGTACTTTCGAAATCGTTTCCAATTTGTTCAAAATCTTCTCCATCTACATTAAGAGTTTCATAAGTTACCCATTGCCTTTTTCCATCTACCATCATAGCACTACTTTCTTTTATATATCTTTTTCCAGGATAACTTGCCCTTACATCGGCCAGATGCATTGATGTATTTTTATCATAACCAACCCCTATCATAAGTACTTTTCCATCTAATGCATATAATTTTCCAATAGGTGATTCTTCTCCAAAAATATCACATAAATCATGATCTTTTATTAAATATTCAGCATTTTCTCCTTTAGCAGCAAAAGAACGGGCTGGATGATTACTTCTCTTTGCTCCTGGCCACTGGCGAAACATTTCAGCAACGGCTCCCATAGTGTTAGTTGGTGTAATATCTTTATCATAAGCTGGCCAATTATCTCTGATAATCTGCCACCATTCTTTCGGCTCCTCACAATGTACCCCTGTCTCAGGGTCCAAATTTTTCCAACTTTGTGTAGGCATTAAAATTGTCCCATTATCTTTTACTGTTTCAAGAAGTGCTTCAATAACTATCTGTGCACCTCCACATACGAAACCTAAACTCTGTAATGAAGTATGGACTATGATATTGTCCCCTTGTCTTAAACCTAATTCTTCAAATCCCTTTTTTAAGTCTTCCTTCAGTACAATCTTTCTTTCTTTCATTCTAATTTTTCTCCCCCTCTTTTATGCTCTGACATAATTAGTAATTATAATATTTTCTCTACATTCAACATCTTTTAAATTAAATTTCTTTGCAAGCTTACACTCCCTGTATCCTTCTCCATCTACCAATGATACATTATCTTTTCCTCCGATAATAATTGGTAGTCTTATAATCGTAATTTCACTTACCATATCTTTATCAATTAAGTGCCAGTTTAAACTACCGCCACCTTCTAACATAATATTATGTATTTTATATTGATTTTCTAGCTTAGAAAATGCTTCTACAAAATCAATTTTTTTATTTCCCGCAAAAACAAATTCGAGGTTTTTATACTTTTCAAATTTTAATATCTTTTCCTCATTAATTTCTGGTGTGATTATAATTGTAGGAATATCATCATTTAATATAGTTGCATCTTCTGGTATTTCTAAACTATTAGTTGGAATGATTCTAATAGGATTTTTTCCTTCTACGTATCGACATGTTAATGATGGATTATCACAACGTATAGTATTCATTCCCACAAGTATACCATCTACTTTACTTCGTATTTCATGGATAAATCTCATATCTTCTGTAGAAAGTAGAGAAAATAAATCCTTACTACTACTTCCTTTTCCAAATGTTATTTTTCCATCAATAGATACTTCACTCACTAATTTAATTTTCATTTTATACCTTCATCCCCTTAACTTATGATAATGATTTTATTCTTTGTAACTGTTCAGCCACAGTAAATTAATACCATGGATAACATACTGATTTTAGATTTTTTGATCCAACAATTATTAGATAAAATAGATGGGGTAATCTGCCTATTTACCAAAGACCTTAATATACCGTTTGATGATAACTAAGCTAAACGTGATGTGTGTATGGTAAAAGTCCATTATTAGCCCTAAAAAGACTTTATTATATCAAAATAATTTTATCTTTATTTAATAGCTTAATAGCGGCTAAACAGTTGCTATTCTTTTTAGAATTTCCTTTCCTTGATCCCACATTTCCTCTATGCATTCTTCATTAAATAAGAACTGATTTTTTCTCATCTGTTCATAAATAACAAGCATATTCTCATCCACTGCTAACTGCTCCATCTCATTTAAAACTTCTGTATTTACAGGAATTCTTTTATGCTCCATCAACCATCTTTCTTGAACATCCTTACTTAACATATAATGCGTAAATGTTTCAAGTTCCTTTTTCTTTATTCCATTCAAAGAGTTTCCTGGAAAGGCTATTCCAACACTAGAAGAAATACCATGTAATACTGTTTCCCCAATCTTAGGTAATAGGCAAATTCCTACATCATCGCCCATTTCCCCTTTCACATATTCATATACCCATTCGCCATTAAGCATACACGCAATATCACCTGCTACAAATTTTTCAGCCATAGCGTTTATCTCGCTGTAAGTGCAACATACTCCATCTTTAATAAGGCTTAGAATGAAATTTTGCACTTCCATGGTATTTTCTGGTGTAATTGTTACCTTTCCATTTTCAATAGGCGTACCATATAAAGAATAAATAAATGGCATTAACCAAAATGGCTCCACTAAATTCATAGCAAAATTACATACACCGTCTTTTTTGAAATTTATAATCTCATCCCATGTCTCCGGTTTATTTTTAAAATACTTTTTATTGTAAAAGAATACTGCATGATTACCTTGTAAATATGGTACACCTCTTTGTACTCCCTTATATTTCATAGAATTCCAAATTTCTTCATCCATGTACTTTGCAAATTTGTCTGGTACTTCTGAAAAATTTGCCTGTTCTAATGTTACTATATCCTGTCCAAAAAAGATCATATCTGGTTTTTCTGTTTCTTTATCTATATTTTTTAAACGCTCTAAAAAAACTTTAATATTCATCTGTACAAACTTAAACTCTATTTTTTCCTTCTCCCTTAATTCTTGACAAATTAATTCTAAAAATTTCAGGCTACTATCCCCTACACCATCCATCTCATGCCAAATTATAACTTCTTTATTTTCCATAATTAAATTATTTCTCCCCTTCTCCATTTGTCTTTAATAAAATAACTGCCTCTGCTGGTACAAGATGAATAGTATTACTATTAATAATCACCTTAGTATCTTTTCTATTGCTACTAATAACTTTCACATAATCATCTAAGTCTATATTTTCTATACAAAGCTCAGTGTCCTTATTAAAATCCAAATTCATTATTATAATGATGCTATCATTGTATGAAAAACCAATGCATTCATCATTAAGATTTAATAGTTTAAACATTTCAGGCTTTATGATTTCTTTATAGTTTACTCTTAGCTGATTTACATCTATGACATAGGCAAGCATTTCATATGCATTTTTGCTTATCCAATCAATAGCAATATTATTAAAAAATGCTTTATCAACTTTTGCTCCACCTGTATTATCTGCCAATCCACAATTCATTGGCTGTACTTCATTCACCTCATAACCAGACAAAATGAAATGAACCCCATTGGGAAGAAAGTTGTTTACAATAGCAAGTCCTCTTGCAAGATCTACTCCGCCCTCTCTTGAAACAATTCTTGGAGTATCATGAGTTTCCGCACACGCATACGCTTGAATCTTCATAACAGATAACTCTAATATGAATTTTTCATAACTTTCCTTTTTAATATTCTCTACTTCTTTCCAACTACTTCCTAACATAATATTATAACCTGTTTTTAAAGCACTCTTATGGTTTCTATTGAATAAATCTTCACTGATAAAAATAGGATTATCAACATACTCTCTTACTTTACTAAATAGATTTTCCAATAGTTCTCCTGGAAGTGTATGTCCTATATCAAATCGGAATCCATCCAATTTAAATTCTTTTGTATAATACTCTAACACATCAGTAAACAAATCCCATAAGCCTTGATTTGGAATCTTAGCCGGAAACTTATTTGCTTTTATTGTATCAAACATCACATATGGTGGCTGATTCTCATCCACATATTGTGCTGCTTTCTGGTTATTATCTAAATATAATTTCCAAAATGTGATATCTGTCCATATTGGCTGAACATCATTAATCCAATCGGAATGAGCTGGTGGAGTGGTAATTCCCATCCTCTCTTCAATCAGCTCAAATAAATCAGCCCCTTTACTATCTACCTCTTGAAGAATTCTTTCCCATTCTTCCTTGTCTTGTACATTTGGCGGCTGAACAAATTGTTTTAAATGCTCTTTAGTACTTTCTGCATGGTATACCTGTTCCAAATTCTCTTCTGTACATTCCTGAAAGAAATCCAATCCTGGAATTTCCGGTGTAAGGAAATCTTTTTCATAGTCTTTCTTAATCCAATATACCCAATCTGGATGTTCCTTGATTAAATTGCTATCTCTTGCTGTTACTCTTGGTATAAAGTCTATAACTACTCTAATCCCCAGAATATGGGCCGCTTCCACTAATACATGAAACTCATCATTTAATGTAAAACCTTCTAGACCATCTACTATCTCATCATGCAGATTTGGGTCAAGTTTATAAAAGTCTTTGATTGCAAAAGGAGAACCAATATCTCCTTTTTTATTTCTATTACTATATTCAGTAATTGGAAGAAGATAAAGTACATTAATATTCATTTTCTTAAGCATTGGTAGCAAAATCAACATTCTAATCAGTGTCCCATTGCTTAAGGTTTGCTGATTATGGATATCCCATGCCATTGTATATCTTGGCATGGCACAATAAATTTGAGAATCCTTAATATCTTTACTAGTTTCACACTTCATACTCTTAATTTTCTGTATTACAAACTTGTAAAACTCTATCGTATTTACTTCAATAATATCATTCGAGATTTTGTTATATTCTTCAAACCCAACATATTTATTCCATATAATAGGTATGTACATAGTTTCTTTCTGATACAAACCCCCTAAATATTTTTCTAATATATCTATCCTTTTCATTATTAACCCTTGTCCCCCTTCATATATATGTATATCCTCTTACGAATCTATTAAAATTCAAATACAGCTTTCATCTGTTTAATTTCTTGTTTCTCATTTGATACCATGTCATATCCCAATACATCATTAAATGCCTTTATATAATCTGTAATAGCATATTTCCCTGTTACAATACTTTCAAGATCATTAAATCTTCTGCTTGCTTGAATAGTATCAGAAAATAACATATTGTATTCACTAGCCCCAATTAATTTTATTCCCATACTAATAAATTGATATGGCTTTATGCTACATTCATATATTTTATTCATTCCCATAGGTATCATTCTTCCACCTTTTTCACACAATGTTAGCATATTTTCCATTTGATTTCCTACAGTATCAATAATGACATCAAATAAACGTCCATTATTTCTTCTTCTTATCTCATCTAATGTTAAGTCATCACTTTTTAATATTACATCGCAGAATTTAGAACATTCTTCTCTTCTATAATCCGAATTTTCAATCCCCATAACAAAACCTGCATTATTTTTGGCAATCATTTGACATAATGCTCCCATTGGACCTGAACCAATAACTAAAACTGATTCATGTTCTTTAATATCTGCTGCTCTCATATTATTTAGTACACACGCCATTGGCTCAATCAAAACTGCCGCTTCCAAAGACATTTCATCTGGGATCTTATGTACATAACGTTTATGACAGGAAAAGTATTCTGCAAACGTTCCATCTATATTAATCCCTGCAATTTTCAATCCACCATTCCACCCAGTACAGAAATTTGTAAGTCCCTTTTTACAGTATTCACAGTCACAACAATACTGATTTGGATCAATAATAACTTTATCACCAATCTGATATTCTGTTACCATTTCTCCTTTATCTACAATCTCTCCTACTGCTTCATGTCCCATAATAATATTGGGCACTATTGTTTCATTACCTTTTATAACCTGTAAATCGGTTCCACAAATACCTGCATACTTAATTTTAATTACCACATCATTCTCAGATGTTATTGTAGGATTTGGACGTTCTTCCAATAATAATTGTTTTCCCTCTTTCCATACTAATGCTTTCATCCTTTTTACCTCCAAACTAATTTATTAAAAATTATGGATATTACACTACAGCATCAATTGCAATTGAAAACTTTTTACAAAAGATAAATCTCTTTTATATCATTATTTATCTTTTTGTAACCTACGAATAAATTTTTCTGCTTCTTTTGGAAAATCAGGCTGATGTGCAACCCATATACAAGCTGAATTTGCAGTTTGCATTACTAATAATGTTGCTAAACTATTAAGAAACTCTATTATTTTACTTTCAAAAAAAACTTTAATTTTCATTTTATTTTACTCCTGTCGAAAATTCTCTTATGTTTTTTGATATGATACAATAAACTCTATTTTTTTTATACCTATTGTGCCATTTTTGCTATTTAATGTTCCATTTTTGCATTCCTAAAAAAAGTTCAAGATAATCTTGAACTTTTAATGATATTCTTTACTATATTCAGTTGATAAAACCAAAATAGAATTAAAATTTTTATTTTCATCAT
>JAZKZQ010000106.1:0-18564 GCA_045612745.1 Cellulosilyticum sp.
ATATTATATGTCATATAATATTACATGTCAATATACGCTATAGAAAAACAATTTATAAACTATATTTATTGCAAACTAAAAGAGAAGGGGATGTCGAACAACTAATCTGATTAATTGTGCGACATCCTCTTCTCTTTTCTATTATCTATTTAAAATTTCTTTGACGTACTACTTCATATACCATAATACTTGCTGCTACTGAAGCATTCAGAGAGGTTACTTTTCCGTACATTGGTACACTTACAATATAGTCACAGTTTTCTCGGGTAAGTCTAGAGATTCCTTCGCCCTCACTACCTACTACAATACCAATTGGTCCTGTAAGATCTTCTTCAAATAAGGTTTTACCACCCATATCTGCACAGGCAATCCATAAACCACTTTCTTTAAGTTCTTTGATAGTTTGTTGAATGTTGCTTACTTTAGCTACTTTGGTATGCTCTAGAGCACCTGCTGAAGACTTAGCAACTGTCCCTGTAAGACCTACTGCTCTTCGCTTAGGAATGATGATACCATGCACACCAGCTGTATGTGCAGTACGAATGATTGCACCTAAGTTGTGTGGGTCTTGAATATTTTCTAAAATAAGAACGAAAGGTTGCTCCCCTTTTGATTTTGCATATTCTAAGATTTCTTCTACACTAACATATTCATGAGCTGCTACATAAGCTACAACTCCTTGATGTTTTTCTCGTCCTGTTAATTCATCAAGCTTAGATTTTTCTACTTCTTGAACAACGATATTTTTAGCTTTTGCACTACTAATAATTTTAATAACAGAACCTTCTTTTTCACCTTTTTGTACAAGGATTTTATCAATAGTTCTTTCACCTTTTAAGGCTTCAATGACCGCATTTCTACCAAATAGTACATTTTCATCAATCTCTACTGGTTCAAAGTTTTCCTCTTCAAAGCGATTTCTCTTAAAACCACCTTTTTTGAAGTTATCTTTTTTTATGCTTTCTTCCTTAAAGTTTTCTTTAAAGCCTTCTCTTTTAAAGCCTTGTTTTTTATCCTTTGGTATATGTTTACCTTTTGTCATAATTGTTTCTCCTTTTTTAAGCCCTTTTTATTTTGTATCTGATTCATCAAGTCTTTTAAGGCCTAAATCAATTAGCTCTTTTATACGTTCAATTTGGCCATCTATATATAAATAACCAATAAGTGCTTCTAATCCTGTAGCATGTCTATATTCTGTCACATCACCATTTTTAGGAACTGAAATACTTTTTGCATTGCGGCCTCTTCTTAAAACAGCCATCTCACCTTCTGTTAAAGCTTCTTCTATAAGATAATAAATCTTAGCTTGTGCACTGGCTCTTACAAGTTCTCTAGATGCCTTATGCATTTTGTTAACAGGCGCATTCCCTTTATTCATCACATAGGTACGTACAAACATTTCATACACACCATCACCAATATAAGCAAGTGCTAATGGTGAATACGTATTAGCCTTATGGTTCATAGGACCTACTGTTACTTCTAGTAAATTTTCTACTACTGATTTTTTCATACTATCTCCTACACTCTTTTGTAGCGTACACCTTCTCTAGTATCTTCGATTAATACGCCGTTATCTTTTAAGAACTCACGAATACGGTCTGCTTCAGCAAAATCTTTTGCTTTTTTAGCTGCTTTACGTTTTTCAATATATTCTTCAATTTCTGCATCTGTTAAACCATCTTCAGTATCGCCTTTTTGATCATATAATAAACCTAATGTATCGTTTAATTTATTAAATAATCCAAGTACTGCTTCAATGAAAGGCTTTGAAGCACCTTCTTTTGCATAAGTATTAGCAAATTTAACAAGCTCAAAAATAATACTAATAGCATCTGCTGTATTAAAGTCATCTTCCATAGCTTCATGGAAACGAGCTTCAAAGTTTGGTAATTCTTTAAGAAGATTTTCTTCTTCTGCTGTTAAGCTTTCTATTTGACTATGACTTAAAGCAAACTCAAGTGTTGTTTTAGCATTTTTAATACGTTCTAAGCTATTTTTAGCTGATTCCATAAGCTCTGCACTAAAGTTAAGTGGACTTCTATAATGTGCATTAAGCATAAAGAAGCGTACGACATCATAACCATACATTTCACCTACATCACGAAGTGTTTTGAAGTTTCCAAGTGACTTAGACATTTTTTTATTATCAATATTTAAGAAAGCATTATGCATCCAGTAATGTGCAAACTCTGTGCCATTTGCACCTTCACTTTGAGCAATCTCATTTTCATGGTGTGGGAATACTAAGTCTTCTCCACCAGCATGAATATCAATTGTATCGCCTAAATAGCATTTTGCCATAGCAGAACACTCAATATGCCATCCTGGACGTCCCTGACTCCATGGACTTTCCCAGTATGGTTCTCCTTCTTTTTTAGGCTTCCAAAGTACGAAGTCCATGTGATTTTTCTTTTCTTCTGTTAGTGTAATACGCTCACTACGACCTGCTTCTAATTCTTCAAGTACTTTTTTAGAAAGTTTACCATAGCCTTCAAATTCAGCTGTATTGTAGTAAACTGTACCATTTACTTCATAAGCAAAACCTTTCTCAATAAGTGTTTCAATCATTTTAATGATGTTATCCATCTCTTCTGTAACACGTGGATGATGTGTGGCAGGTGTCACATTAAGGTGACCTACATCTTTAAGTGTTTCCCCGATATATTGTGCTACAACCTCATCTGTTGTACGATTTTCTTCATTTGCTTTCTTAATAATTTTATCATCTACATCTGTGAAGTTTTGTACGTAATTTACCTCATAGCCTACACTTTCAAAGTAACGACGTACTGTATCAAATACAATATAAGGTCTCGCATTTCCGATATGAATTAAGTTATAAACTGTTGGTCCACATACGTACATACGCACTTTGTTTGGTTCAATTGGTTTAAATTCTTCTTTTTGTTTTGTAAGTGTATTATAAATCTTAATCATTTTCTTCCCTCTTTCTTCATTATTGTCTATTTAAATATAGTACATATAGCATGTTTCATCTTGTGTATACTGCTCACAAATATCATTATGACTATTATCTAACTTAGTTGCTTCTTGTAATTTAATATTCGTTTCTAATTGGGTGTTCATTTTTTCAATAACTGTTTCTAATTCAGCAATACGACTATTCATTCTACAAAGTTCCATTTTAATTGGGTCTGGCATACCGATTTGGTCTAGCTCTTTACAAGGATCTACCCGTTTACCTTGTATTTTAACTACCTTACCTGGTATCCCCACTACTGTACTATCTTCTGGTACCTCCTGAAGTACAACTGCATTAGCAGCTATACGTGAATTATCCCCAACTTTAAAAGGTCCTAGTACTTTTGCCCCTGTACTAATCATGACATTATTCCCAATAGTCGGGTGACGTTTGCCATGGTCCTTACCTGTACCACCTAATGTCACACCATGATAAATTGTCACATTATCTCCTATTTCGCAGGTTTCACCAATCACAACCCCCATACCATGGTCAATAAATAAACCTTTACCAATAGTAGCACCTGGGTGAATTTCTATTCCTGTGAGTCCACGGCTAATCTGTGAAATAAGCCTTGCCACAAAGAACCATTTGTGTTTATACAAGAAATGCCCTAATCTATGAAATAAAATAGCATAAAAGCAAGGATATAAAAATACCTCTGCACTACTTTTAATAGCTGGGTCTCTTTCTTTAATAACTCGTATTTCTTCTCTTATTATTCCCATCATCATCTCCCCATTCTATTACTTAAGCTTGTATCCGTCTTAAGCAACTCCTCAGAGTAAATTTTGGCATAAAAAAAGCCCTCCCTCTCTATTCAGAGGCAAGGTGTCTCGCGGTTCCACTCTGGTTAAAGTAACTAAAACTCGCTACTTCATCTCTTCCCTTTAACGCAGGTTTACGAAATATGCTTACCATAAACTTAAGCTCACATATTTAGCTCCAGAATGCACTTCTTACATGAGTTCTATGAAATCCTCACAGCTAAATGGATTATTCTCTGACATAGCCCTTATATAATACTCTTTCTTTCATTGCTTTTAAAAATATTAGTGTTTCTCCTATTATATGCATACTTCTTGTCTAAAGTTATACTAATAGTTATTCTTCCTTGTCATTATAATATACCTTTTTGAGAGTTGCAACTCCCCTACTAAATTTTAGTACTAGAAATTCCCTATGCTATGGACTAAAATACATCTATGACAATTAGATAGGAGATTTGTATGAAAACTATTTTAGAACATGCAGAAAAAACTTATACACCTGAGCAAAAAAGTATTATAGAAGAAGTAGCTGCAACCTATGATTTATACGACTTTATTGCAGCCATTATTTGTGAACGTAATCATTTTGATTTAAATGAAATCAAGGAATATATTGTGGGTACAAACCGTCCAAAACACTTTGATAAGCTTAAAGATATCCACACTGCAGTTAAGCTTATCGGTGAAGCTATGTCACGTAACGAAAAAATTCGTGTCGTTGGAGATTATGACGTGGATGGTGTGACAAGTACATATGTTTTACTTTCTGTATTTGAAGCACTCAATTACCCACATATGGATCACTACTTACCTGTACGTGAAACAGATGGTTATGGACTAAATCCTAGTATTGTAGAAACGGCCCATCGTGAAGGTGTAAAACTTATTATTACTGTGGATAATGGTATTTCTGCTACGGAGGCTGTGGCACATGCTAAATCTTTAGGCATGACTGTTATTGTAACAGACCACCATGAACTTCCTGCTGTACTTCCTATTGCCGATGCCATCATTAATCCTCATCAAGAAGACTGTGAGTATCCTTATAAAACATTAGCAGGTGTAGGAATAGCCTATAAATTAGGACAAGCTTTACTATCTCATTTTAAAGTAAAACCAAATCCAGCCCTTGTTGCACGTATTCAGTCCCTTGTAGCTTTAGGTACTGTGTGTGACGTAGCTCCCCTTGTAGGTGAAAATAGACATATGGTAAAAACTGGACTTAGTGTTCTTAATCAAAATGCTATTCCAGCTGCAACCATTATTAACTCTCGCATTTCCGTAGGTACATTAGGTTTTCAAATTGGCCCTCGCCTTAATGCTTGTGGACGTCTTGAAAGTGCTGAAACAGCATTGCAATATTTGATGAAAACAGATTACAATGACTTAATTTCTTCTAAAAAACACTTAGATGACCTTAACAAACGTCGCCAAGAAGAAGAAATGGACTCCATTGCCCGTGTAGATGAAAAAGTATCTAGCATTAGTAATCTTCCAGATATTATTATTCAAATTGATGAAACTGCTCATGAAAGTGTTGTGGGTCTTGTAGCTGGTAAAATCAAAGAAAAGTACTATCGTCCAACTGTAGTCTTTGCTAAAACCATTCACGGCACTTACAAAGGTTCTGGGCGTTCTATTGAAGAATATGATATGTTCCAAAGCTTTAAGCCTTATCTTCATCTACTTGACGGTGGTGGTGGGCACCCTATGGCATGTGGCTTAAAGGCTACTTCTATAGAACAAATTGAAGCCTTTGCTGCTGCTGTAAACGCTGCTAGTACATTAACAGATTATGATAAGACACCTAAGGTCTATGTAGATAAATACATTGAAGATGCTCATGCTTATGATTTCTTAAAATTAGAAGCACAGCTCCGCTACTTCTTACCTTGTGGTGCTGGCAATAGTGCCCCAATCATTTTAGTTAAAAATGCTACTGTCAACGTTTCAACTAAGTATGCCAAAACTTATCGTATCTCTGAAGTCATTGCCAAATTTGGTCCAAAATCTGTTTCTTGTACACTTTGGAATGATGAAGCCATTCCTGAAGAAGGCAACTTCATAGCTGACATTACACTATATGTTAATGAAAGTGGTTGGCAAGTTAAAAATATTTATTTCAAATAAGACATTTATATAAGGTTGCTCTTGATTTAAGCTCTTATAACCTTTCTGGATAAACGTTTTTAAGCTAAGGAGCTGTTGCACAGTACAGCAGCTTCTTGGCTTTTATATTTTCTCTCTTCTTCTTGATGTGCAAAAGAAAGCTGGAGCAGTGGGTAGCTAATAGTCTACCACTATAGTAAGTTGTTGATGCACTTAGTGAAGATAGTCAAAGCGTTCTTAGTGGGAATGTTTCCGAAGTTAACTCTTTTCACTCCCCACCCTTTATGTCCAAATAGAAAGCTGGAGCAGTGGGTAACTAATAGGCTACCTCTGTAGTAAGTTGTTGATGCGCTTAGTGAAGATAGTCAAAGCGTTCTTAGTGGGAATGTCTGAGCAACGCGATACACCGAGCGTTAACGCAGTGTAGCGAGTTTTCCCACGTTGCTTTGATTATCAAACTTAGCACATCACAACTTACGGAAGGCGTAGCTATTAGCTACCCACTGCTCCTGCGACCCATTTTGTGACATTTCCTTTATTTTATTTATCAAAACGGCTAGTTTCAAATAACTTTAAGTCAGGATTTTCTTCTCCCTTATACAACTGTGTCAGCATCATTGCACCAAGTACATCAAATAAAATACCATTTGCACCATAGCCTAAACAGTACCAGAGTTTGTCATGATTAGGATCTTTCCCAATAAAGCCCAGATTATCTGATGTAGATGCAAAGCAGCCGCAGTATTTATATTCTACTTCTAAATCTTCTATTTGAGGAAACATTTGACGTATACGATCTTCTAGTATAGTATACTTCTCTTCTGCCAGTTTCTCATTACACATATTAGGTTCAAAAGGCATATCTCCACCACCAGCAATAATGCGACCATCTGCTGTTGTACGATAATAAAAATATGGCTCATTGCTATCCCTAATGATAGGTATGTTCTTTATTTTTGTTAAATCCTTTACAGGTTTAGTAGCTATATTATAACTTACTGTTTTGGTCCCAAAGCTTCGTTTAACAAATTTATTTGTATCATATCCTGTAGCTAAAATAGCAATATTTGCTGTAACCTCATTACCATAACTTGTTTGAACCACTACCTTATCTTGTAAATACTTTATATCAATGACCTCTGTATTTTCATAAACTTTAATATTACTACTCACCTCTAAAAGCTCATGGGTAAAAAGATACGGATCAAACTGTGCACCACCATGAGGTGCATATATACCCGCTTTCAGGTCAAATACAAAAGGATTTTCAGCAGCCCCTATATATTCTACCTCTAATCCGCCTGCCTTCCTTATTTTATACTCTTCCTCTATTTCTCCTATCTGTACTTCCTTTGCTGTATAGCATAGTGTACCCTTTTTTTCATAACTACACTTATTACCATGTTCTTGTATAATTTTATCAATCTCTTCTAAAGCTTTAAGTCCCAGTTTATAAACTTGTAATACTTGTTCTAATGAAAGATATTCTTCAAGCTGTCTTGCCCTACTATCTAGTTCATATTGTAATAAAGATGTGGCTACACTTGTACTCCCAAAACCTATACGATGCTTTTCAACTATCATACATTTTACACCTTGTTTTGTTAAATAATAACCTAATAATGCAGCGGTTATCCCACCACCTATAATAACGACCTCAGTATCCTCATCTTCTGTAAGATAAGGGTACTGTTTAGGTACTTTGTTAACTTTCGTAAATAAAGGATTACCTTGAACATAATGGGCATTCATTGCTGTTATCACCTACTGATCCCTCTTTCTACAAACATATTTTTATAATTATCCCTTATTAATTTCTCACATTTTTCTAATAATATCCGCAGTACTCTAAAAACTCTTTATTTATTTTTCTCTTTTTGATAACTTTTCTATTTTTCCCTTTACATAGCAAATTTCAGGTGATATAATGTGTTTCCCGAGAGAAAAACCATTACAAGTAGGTGACTATATGATAGATGTAAAATTATTAATTGACAAAGCTTTTGAAGCACAACAACACTCCTATTCTCCTTATTCAAATTTTAAGGTAGGTGCAGCTCTTTTAGGTGCAAATGGTAAGATCTATCAAGGATGTAATATTGAAAATGCAGCCTTTACGCCTACTAATTGTGCAGAGCGAACAGCAATTTTCACTGCCGTAGCTGAAGGTCAAAAAGATTTTACAGCCATTGCAATCGTAGGAAACAAAGCTGGTATTGCCGTAGGTGAAGGTGACTACTGTGCACCTTGTGCAGTATGTAGACAAGTGATGGCTGAGTTTTGCGATCTTAAGACATTTAAAATTTATATTGCTAAAAGCAGAGATGAATATCTTGAATATACATTAGAAGAACTTTTACCTTTAGCATTTACAGGTAAAAATATTGAATAATATAGCTCATCTCATATGATGCTACAAAACGGCTAGGCACATTTAAGGTGCATAGCCGTTTTTATTATTATCCATAATATATGCCATAACATAATCCCATCCCCTCTTTAGCGTAATCTTACCTGTTTGCGTATAGGATAAAATAAGTGGGTATAATGTTACTAAAATGTATAATGAAAAAAATCATGCTTTACATAAATATCTAACTATGTTTTAATTTCATTATACTATATAACTTACATTAGATTAAAACTTTTATAAAACATTAAAGAAAGGTCAAGAAAATATGACAGTTAATTTAAATATCTATGAAACTATGGCTTTGGTTTCTCTTGTATTTTATTTAGGTAAATTCCTTAGGAATAAATTTTCTTTGCTGTCTAGATACTGTATTCCACCTGCTGTTGTGGGTGGCTTTGTATTTGCTTTACTGGTACTTATTCTTAAAATAACTGGTATTGCAACCATTAATTTAGACACAACACTTCAAAATATATTTATGACAGCCTTTTTTACAAGTATTGGCTTTACAGCAAGTATCAAAATTTTAAGGCAAGGTGGCTTTAAAGTGGTTACTTTCCTTGGACTAGCTATTGTACTTGTTATTTTACAAAACATAGTAGGTGTAATACTTGCTTCTACATTCCATTTAACACCTTTGCTTGGTCTTTGTACTGGTTCTATTCCTATGGTTGGTGGTCATGGTACTTCTGGTTCCTTCGGCCCAATACTTGAAGATATGGGAATCACAGGTGCTACAACTGTTTCCTTTGCTTCTGCAACCTTTGGCTTAATTATGGGAAGCATCATTGGTGGACTTGTAGCAAGACGTTTAATCCTTGGTAAACGCTTAAAAACTGTGCATAATGAAAATTCCAAGACTCCCCCAACAGAGGTAGGAGATTACAATGAAGAAAACCATAATATTTTATCTCTAAAAAAACTCACTAACGGTGCCTGTCTCCTATTTATTGCTATGGGCATTGGCTCTATTGTTTCTGATTTTATCCAGCTTACTGGACTTACTTTCCCATCTTATATTGGTGCTATGTTAGTAGCTGCTGTAATAAGAAACATTTATGACTTTAGTGGTAAAGAGCTTATGGAAAAAGAAATAGAAAGCTTAGGTGGTCTTAGCCTTTCCTTCTTTTTAACAATGGCACTTATGGGACTTAAACTTTGGCAGCTTTTCGATTTAGCATTACCACTTATTGTCATGCTTATTGCACAAGTAATACTTGTAGGTTTATTTGCCTATATCATAGTATTTAAAGTGATGGGAAAAAATTATGAAGCAGCTGTGTTTGCTTCTGCTATTTGTGGCTTTGGAATGGGGGCAACACCTAATGCCATTGCCAATATGGATGAACTTACTAATAGGTATGGCTTCGTTCCTACACCTTATTTCGTTGTACCAATTGTAGGCTGTTTATTCATAGACTTTGTTAACTCAGCCATTATTACAATATTTATCAACTTTATTCATTAAAGTTTAAAGGGGATGTCGCAAAATGGTCCGCTGGGTCAAGTGCTACTACACGCTACAAACCTCCGTAATCTATGAGGTGCTAAGTTCGATACTTAGAGAAACGGCGAAAAACTTGCTTCACTTTGTTACGCTTCGAACACTTCGCCTAAAACCTCTCTAAGCATCTTCACTAAGCACCTCAACAGATTACTTCAAATGTAGCTTAGTAGTAGCACTTGACCCAGCTTTCTTTTGCGACCTAAAAGATGAGGAGAGAAAGAAGTTAACTTAATTACTTTGAAAAAGCAAGGGCATTATCTCCTGCTTTAAATTTTACAATGCTTTTCTTTGCTGCATTAGTTCATAATACTTTTTATCTAAAGTATTATATTCCTCACTACCTACCTCTAACTTACTTATGGCACCTACTAAATATGCAATTTGATGTTCTAAGAGCATACTCATTTCGAGTTGCTCTTTTTTTGTTTTCCCCTCTTTTTTAGAACTCCCATAGTTTTTAAGTTTTTCGTAATAATCCCTAATCCCATATTCATAGCGGTTAATCCTTTTATTTTCAAAAACTAATAATTTATCACAAAGCTTTTCTAACATATAACGGTCATGGGTAACTAAAATAATTGTGCCATTATAGGCAGCTAATGTTTCCTCTAGCTGCTCTCTTACATGTAGGTCAATATGATTAGTGGGTTCATCTAATATTAATACTTCACACCCTTCTCTAATCATTAATAATAATTTTATCTTCATACGTTCCCCTAAGCTTAAATTACCTATTCTCTTACTTAAGTCATCACTTCTAAAACCCATTTGTACTAAGGCTGTACGTACTTTGGCGTAGTCTTCTTGAGTCGTTGTTTCAAATAATTCTAAAATTGTCTTCTCTTCACTCAGTCCTATAACTTCTTGACTAATATAACCAACACGTCTTGCACTACTTAACCTAAGCGTTCCTTCTACCTCTACTTCACCTAATAAGGCTTTGATTAAAGTTGTCTTACCACATCCATTAATGCCATATAAACCTACTTTTTCACCTTTTTTAATATAAAAAGAACTTTTCTCAAAAAGAACCTTATTGCCGTAGCACTTTCCTATGTCTCTTGCTTCTACAATAACTTTTCCTACTTTCTCTGCTTTAGTCACTTCAAACAAAATTTTTTGCTCTTCTTCAGGTCTTCCCACACTATTTAATTCAATCTTCTCTAACCGTTTAATACGCGATTTTATAGCCCTATCCATCTTTTTAGCTTTTACTCTATTGTACTCTTTCCCTCCAAACTTATTACCTGATACAACAGCCTTTTTGCGCGACTCCCTATGGGCTTTATCAGACCATGTACGTAATGCCTTGATTTGTCCTTGTATTCTTTCTCTGTTTTTCTCTTCTTCAAGATATGCATTAAGTGCTATTTCATATTGCCTTACTTTTTCCTCTCGATACCATGAGTAATTCCCTTTATACACCACGGCCTTTCCTTTATCTATTTCCACAATTCGTGTAACACACTCATCTAAGAAATAACGATCATGCGAAATAATAATAACTGTTCCTTTAAAGGCTTTTATCTTCTTAATAAGCCATTTGACACCTGCATAATCCAGATGGTTGGTAGGCTCATCTAATATTAAAACATCATATTTATTATAAAGTATCTGTTTAAGTATAGCTTTAGTCCTCTCACCACCACTTAGTGTCTCTTTTAATTCCTTTGTAGCTGCAATTGTATCTACGATTTGCTTCATATAACCTATTTGTAGCCCATCATTCTGCCAAATAAGCTGCCCAGAAGTAGGTTCTAGTTCTCCCATTAAAATATTTGCTAATGTTGTTTTACCCGCTCCATTTGTACCTACGATTCCTACTTTTTGTCCTTGATATACTTCCAAATTGATTTCCCTTAAAACCTTTTGGTTACCATACTCTTTACTAATTTTTCTACACTCTAATACAACTGTCATAAAATCACCTCTATTTTTAAAGGTGCTTTCTTTGTTATGCACTTAAATTTTCTCCCTTACAAGAAGGTGACTAGCCCACGCTCTCGGGGCTAAGAAAGTTAAAAATCGAACTTTCATACATCCATAAAAAAACTGCAAATGTACATAGACATTCACAGCTACATTTCCTATTTTTATCTACATTTTTTAATGGATTAAATCTTATAATCCCCATGAGATAATTTCCTATCTTAAACTTATTAATATGTTTAAAGAAGATTATTAAAGAAAATGACTGCCTATGCTTGATTAATTCATTCCATATGATCCAATTTTTTGCACAACAAAAAAAGATACCTTTTTTAATTGTAAAAATTTTAACCCTTGAATTAAGCTTGCATAGTAAACATGTCATTCTCCTTTCTCGTACACTTTTTTCTTTATTATACTTATATTTCTATTATACTTCAACTATTAATTTTCTTTGTAAATATTGTCCCTTTTTGTCTGCATGTACATAATATATAGTAACGTATATTGTCATCTTAAAAAGAAAGAAGGTTTTATCTATGCTCAATGTACAGTATGCAGAACCTGATAGTAAGGGTGCCTTAGCCAACCTCATTGGCTGGATTGATTTTGGTACTAAGCTCTGCCTTACAAAAGATCATAATACTGCAAGTGTTACAAATTCTCTTCCTGGTGGATATACAATTTCTTTTGATTTATCTCTAGACCTAAGTGGTGATTCACATAAGAGCTCAAAAATTACTTATAAAGGTTTTACCACACCAACTTTCAAGTGTGCCCCTTTTGGTAATACAGCTTATACAGGTATTCCTGGTAGAGTTGCCCTTTACATGCCTTGTGAGCCTGTTCTACATGGTTGTGCCACTATTGCACTTACTCTAGATAACATTAGACTTACCTCTTTCAGTGGACGTCCCGTTACTACTTTTTTTATGGTAGCCGCTGACGCAGGTGTCACTAATCGCTCTACAGAAACTTGGTCTGTAGAAACAAATTCAAATCCTTGGACACTCCTTTTTGAAATGCCCCCTATTTGTAAACCTTCTTGTGGACCACTTGTTACAAATCTTTATACGCTTAATGTTTCTGAAATAGGTACTGATAGTGACTTATGTAATACAGCTGCTAATGCTTTTATCACCTTGTCCCCTTCTAGACTTATTGCTAGAGCTGCCTTAGATGGGGATCGTGCAGGTTTTGCCTTTGGTGTAGTCATTCCACGTGACGTTGCTGATTTTACTTCCGATGTTGCTGCTATAAGCTCTTGCTTAATTAATCATGTTGAAGCTAATACTACTGCCCTATTCCGTTTACCCATCTGCTCACCTAATGCTATTAGTTCTATTATTTACAACGGCATCACCTATCCTTTTAATAGTGAACCGCTTACTATTATTGGTAATTTAGGCACCTACCTTTTCTACAAACACAAAATTTTATTTATGGCAAATAGGACTCTTCCTAATCCATTATTTGATACTTTTATTATAAGGACAAATCAACATGAAGATTTTATTGTTACCTTTTCTTCTTTCTAAGTAGTTCCTTATTATAGATTTCACATTTACAAAGTTTAGCTATTTAGACATAATAAACTCATATAGGAGGCATCACGACATTAACATCGAGATTCCTCCTACTACATTTAACATTATAATATGAGATTATTTTGAGGATATTTATGTTATATTGAAATTTTTTAAATCTTTCATTATAATCATTCTTAAATACATATATTAAGGAGACTTCTATGATTACAACTGTTTTACTTATTCGCCATGGCGAAACCCCTTGGAATGCTCTTGGTAAAGTTCAGGGGGTACAAAATATTGATTTATCTAAAGAAGGCATCATACAAGCTAAGTATTTAAGCAAAAGGCTTCAAGGAAACTTTGATGCAGTTTATTCTAGCCCCTTAAATCGTGCTTATGAAACAGCCTGTATACTTTGTGAAAATACAAATCTTACCCCTGTTAAAGTAAATGATTTACGTGAAATTGATTTTGGCAGCTGGGAAAGTATGACTTTTAAAGAAATTGCACGTGAGTATCCAGAGCACTTTGCCACTTGGAAAGTTGATGATGAAACTGGTCCTATGTATGATGGAGATGGTAGCATTTATAATGTAAGCCTTCGTGGTAAGACGTGCATTGAAGAACTTGTCAAAAAGCACCCTAACGAAACCATTGCTATTGTTTCTCATGGTGGTTTTATTAAAGCCACACTCATTGGTTTATTTGGCTGGAAAATATCTATGTATCATCATTTCGCTTTAGGCAATACTTGTATCACTACAATTAATTTTAATGATCAATTAAGCCCTATGCTCTTAGGTCTGAATGATACTAATCATCTTACTAAACAAGTTACCTTTGTTTAAAAACCCTAACTATAATTTCTATCTCTTGTTTTATATTTTCCACCATTATTTCATTATCTTACTTTCATAAGGTAATTATTTATTGCTTATTAAAACTTTTTCTTTATATACCCTTTATTTTTAAGATATCTTGCATTAAAATATAATGATAGCAAATATTTTGTAAATCATAGGCGTATACGCGGACTCATAAGGGATTTGTTATTAATTGAGTGTCAAATTTACATATATTTATTATAATATTTTTCAAATTTTTTGAAAATACTTTTATATATTTTTAAAGAGAGGTAGATTAATATGTCAATGGAAAACAATAATGCATCTAACTTCATTAGAACCATTATTACAGAAGACTTACAATCTGGCAAACATAATGAAATCATTACACGTTTCCCACCAGAACCAAATGGTTATCTACATGTGGGACACGCTAAATCTATACTTTTAAACTTTGGACTTGCAGAAGATTTCGGAGGTAAAACAAACCTTCGTTTTGATGATACAAACCCAGTTAAAGAAGATACAGAATATGTAGAATCTATTAAAGAAGACGTAGCATGGTTAGGCGTTAAGTGGGATAAGCTACTTTTCGCATCTGACTACTTTGAAGAAATGTACAATCGTGCTATACTTCTTATCAAAAAAGGTAAGGCTTATGTGTGTGATCTTACACCAGATGAAGCCAAAGAATACCGTGGTACACTTACAGAAGCAGGTAAAGAAAGCCCATATCGTAACCGTAGTGTAGAAGAAAACCTTGACCTCTTTGAACGTATGAAAAATGGTGAGTTTAAAGATGGTGAGAAAGTATTACGTGCTAAAATTGATATGTCATCACCTAATATGAATATGCGTGATCCTATTATTTACCGTATTGCTCATGCAACTCACCACAATACAGGTGATAAATGGTGCATTTACCCAATGTACGACTTTGCTCATCCACTTGAAGATGCCATTGAAGGTATTACACACTCTATCTGTACACTTGAATTTGAAGCACACCGCCCACTTTATGATTGGGTTGTTGCAGAATGTGAAATGCCATGTGTACCAAGACAAATTGAGTTTGCTAGACTTAATATCACAAATACAGTAATGAGTAAACGTAAACTTAAAATGCTTGTAGATGAGGGCGTTGTTGATGGTTGGGATGACCCTCGTATGCCTACTATTGCAGGTATGAGAAGACGTGGTTTTACACCAGAGGCTATTCGTAACTTCTGCCGTGAAATAGGTGTTGCCAAATCTGACTCTGTAGTAGATAGCCAAATGCTTGACTTCTTCTTAAGAGAAGACTTACAACCAAAAGCTCCTCTTGCTATGGCTGTTCTTAAACCTCTTAAATTAGTAATTACAAACTATCCAGAAGATCAAACAGAAATGCTTGAAATCGAAAACAATGCAAAAGACGAAACAAAAGGTACACGTATGGTACCATTTTCTCGTGAACTTTACATTGAACAAGATGACTTCATGGAAGTACCAGCACCAAAATACTTCCGTCTTTTCCCAGGCAACGAAGTACGTCTTAAAGGTGCGTACTTCGTTAAATGTACAGATGTTATCAAAGATGAAAATGGTAATATCGTAGAAGTACACTGTACTTATGACCCAGAAACTAAGAGTGGTTCTGGCTTCACAGGACGTAAAGTTAAAGCAACAATCCACTGGGTAGATGCTAAAACAGCTCTTCCAGCTGAGTTCAGACTTTATGAACCACTTATCTTAGATGATGCACCAGAAAATGAAGGAAAACACTTCTTAGAACAAATCAATCCAAATTCTATGGAAGTTCTACAAGGTTTCATTGAAGATGTTGCTTTCAAAGATGCTAAACCACTAGACAAATTTCAATTTGTAAGAAATGGATTCTTCTGTGTAGATCCTAAATATACTACATCAGAGAAGTTCTGCTTCAACCGCATTGTAGCTCTCAAAAGCTCATTTAAACTAGGTAAATAAAAAATAAGGGATATAGCTTGCTTGATAAGTCAAGCTATATCCCTTATTTTTTTAATGAATAATAAATACTCCTTATTGATCTCTAAACTTGCCGTATGCATCTTTTAGATTAACCACTGTTGCAGCTAATTCATTAGAAAGTCCTCCCATTTGAGTAATCGTATCTGTCTGACTTGCACTTTCTGCACTTACTTCTTCTGCTACACTGGCTGTATGTTCAATAATCTCAGTAATCTCACTCATTTTTCGTGCTGCTTCCTCTTTTTGATGCATAACTTCTTGAAGCACCTCATTGGCTTCGCTCATACTTGCATCAACTTCCTCCATCTGTGCATAAATATTTTCAAATGTTGCTGTAGTTTCTTGCACAATTGGAAGTTGTTTACTAAAAACCTCTATTGCTTTCTCAAGATGTATACGCGTTGCTATTTTTTTCTCTTCTACTTTTGATAGTGCCTTCGCAATAATCTCTACCGCATTTTCAATTTCAGCGGAAAGCTTGCGAACTTCATCTGAAACAACACCAAATCCTTTACCAGCCTCTCCTGCTCTAGCTGCTTCAATTGCTGCATTCAGTGCTAGTAAATTAGTTTGCTTATTAATACCCTTTATAATACTAAGTATATGATGTATGTTAGATACTTCTTCACCTAGTGACTCTACATGTTTGCTTACTTCATTACTGATTGTAATCGTCATCTCAGCTTGATTTGATAAAGTAACTAATTCACCTTGTGCTGCCTCACTGGCTTTCATTGTAGCATGAGATGCTTTTTTAGTTTCATGCATCATTTCACTTACTTTATTAATATTCACAGAAAGTTTATTAATCAGCTCAGTTGAAATCTCCATTTCTTTGTTTTGATTTTGTGCACCAATAGCTACACTTTCTATGGCCTTATCAATCTCTTTAGCAGAGTTTGTAGTTCTCATAGCAATTTCTTGTAAGGTTATTGAATTTTTTTCTACACCCCTTGTAACCAATTCGGCATCTTCTATAATTTCTTTTAAGTTGTTTGTCATCTTTACAAAACCGTCTACCAATTGTTTTGTTTCTAAATTAGAAATATGTATTTCCTTATAAAGTGCTTTTTCTATATTTAATTCACCTAATTCTACCTTCCCCATATACTCACATATCATTTTAATAGGTGCTGTAATACGTTTTCCAAGAATAATACTAATACCTATAATAATCAGCATACAAACTACTAATATAACATTAATACTCCTTAGAATAGCATTAACTTCTTTCATGAGCACATTCATAGGTGCTACACTTACAATCTTCCACCCATTTGAACACTTAAAGTAGCTTAAAATATCAAAACCATACAGACCTGTTCCGGTATTTGCTTCTTGTTTTTCAATGTACTTTATATATCCCTGACTATTTAAGTCATTTCCTACTGCTAATCCTACTTGATCATTACTGGTAATAATTTTATTATCTTGATTCATAATTATAAGAGGAATATCTGTTTCAATACTAGCTAAATCTACCATCTCTTGGAAATATGTTGGTTCAATTTCAAATATACACATTGTATCTTTGTTATTAAACTTCTTAGCTATATATATTTGTGGTACCCAATTTCCTGTATCATCTTGTACCATTTCAAAATTCCATCTAAACTGTGCATTAGGGATTTCCTTTAATGCTTTATATTCTTCTGTCTGTATAAATTCCTTTATATTTTTAATAAGATCTTTCTTGTGCTTACTATAGATGATTTGATCTTCCTTTATAATATCTACACCAATAATAGCTTCTTGTATATTAAACACACTTGATAACTTCTTATCAATATACTTTGTATATTCAATTCTTTCGCTATTATTCATTCCTAAAGCACTATGTACATAATTAACTAGTGTATTATCCACAGATAAATCAGCTATAGTTATCTTCGCATAATTTATTTGATACTCAATATTGTAATTAAGTTGTTCTACTATTTTTTGAGAATAACTACCTACCGACTCTTGCATACTACTAGTTACTCCTCTTAATATTAAGCTGCCTACTAAAATTAATGGTAAAATACTAATAATAAGAAAAGTTCCTACAAGTTGATGATATAATTTAATCTTTTTTCCCTTTATTTTCCCTAATCTATTTTTATCATAATCCCCCATATTTTACTCCCCCACTATATATATTTACCCTAATTTTCTTACAATATAATGCCCATATTTCCCTTCATAAAATGCAAAATCTTTAGCAATAGAGTAGAATGCACTATTGTATCCATATTTCTCTACACAACTATCATCTCTTTCAATTCCTAATTTATTGCATATATGTGCTAACTTCGGTGTTGTTACAAAAGGTAAAATAACATTATACTCATTTTGTTTGCTTAAAAATTCTAGCAACCGCGTTGTATACCCCAAATTTAAGTATGCTTCTGCTACTTGAATCTTCCTAATCATCACCGTCCCATCTTCTTCAATTTCATAAATAAACTTTAAATTATCATTTATGATAAGTCCTTTTATACC
>JAZKZQ010000107.1:0-7927 GCA_045612745.1 Cellulosilyticum sp.
AGGAGGTTTTGAAAAACTCATAAGACAGTTTGTAAAAGCAGACACTTCAAAGTCGGACTTGTCAGAAGAAGAGTATATTAATATGGTGAATGATTTTTATTTCCACAGCATTTGGGCGGCTAAGAAACTCCTCAGAGGAGAACTCTGGTCTGCAAAAATGTGTGTGGATGCCTATCAAAAAAACTATTTGCTTAGGATGATAGAATTGTATTGTCATAAAATAAAGGGTGTAGATGTATGGCATGATGGAAGATTTATTGACAAGTGGGCAGATGAATTTATTTTAGAAGAATTAAAAAATTGTTTTGCACACTACGATGAGCAGGATTTAAAGAAGGCTCTCGTTGCTACATATAAATTGTTTTCAAAACTAGCCATAGAAGTTGCACTTAATTGTAATTACATGTATCCCAAAGAGGCTGAAAAGTGTGCAAATAATTATTTGGATAGAATAAGTAAATTTGTTTAAGTCTGCAAACCACAGACCAGAAAGACAATTGGTGTTTTGTAGTTATTATTTCTTACGTTAAAATAAAACCTCATTAAATGTATATCATAAACTTATGGTATAATATTTAAAAACGTAGTCAAAGCTAGAAAGAAATACTAGAGGTAAAAATATGAGAAAAGTAAAACCACTAAATGATTTTATCTTCAAGAAGTTGTTTGGTGAAAAAGGAAATGAAGATATTTTACTATCTTTTTTAAATGCAGTTTTAAAGAGAACATGTGCAGAGCCTATCGCAGAAGTAAGTATTATAGAAAACAAAGAACTGACAAAAGAACTTATTGAAGATAAAACTGGTATCATTGATGTAAGAGCTAGGACGGCAAAAGGTGAAGAGATTGATATTGAGGTACAGCTTACTAATCAAGGTAATATGGAGAAGCGAACGATTTTTTACCTGAGTAAGTTATATATTAGTGGTATTAAGCAAGGTGAAGATTATGCCAAGCTACCACGAGTGATAACAATTAACTTACTAGATTTTGAAGTTTTAGGAACAAAGGGATATCATTCTTCTTTTCACTTTTGGGAAGATGAGGAAAAGGATTATATGCTCACAGATGTAGCAGAGATTCACTTTTTAGAGTATCCTAAGTTTAGAAGACTTACAGAAAAGAATTTTAAGGATAATGCTATCGAAAGATGGTTAGCTTTTTTAGAGAAAGATATTTCGGAGGAGACTTTGAAGGAGTTGGTACAGATGGAGCCAGCAATACAAAAAGCAGAGAGCAAACTTGAGTACTTAAGTAGTGATGAAGAAACAATGAGTATTTATTATGCGAGGGAAAAGTCACTTCATGATAAGGCCAATCTGATTAATTCAGCAGAACAAAGAGGTAGAGAAGAAGCCAAGAAGGACGCAGCAAAGGCTTTATTAGACTTATTAGATGATGAAACTATTTCTGCTAGAATAGGACTACCATTAGAGATAGTAAAGGCTCTTAGAAATGAATAATTGCAAGCACTGAAAAAACTTAAAATGAGCATGTAAGCTTGTAGCAGTGCAAAAAATAAAATGTGTTAACTACCGATGAGAGCTTGATTGCATAAGGTAGTTTACACATTTTATTTTTTTATAGGGTGGAACTCGTGTAAAGTTATATTTTTTAATGAGGGTTATAGTTTATCACTGTGAGACTTGTCTGAAATGCCTTTCATACTGTACATATTCACAAAAATATGCACGAAGATGAACCACAGTTTGCAGAAAGGGAAATTAGGAGGAGATGGAATGAGAGAGATAGAAATAGTTCCTTACAATAACCCCAGTGTTGCTGGGATTATTGCAGGAATCAGTAAGGGTAAAATCTGGAGGGATAATGTTCATTTTCCTGGACTGTATATCACATATTCCTATTGCGTAGGCGGATGTGGTATTGCAGGAGATATTAGTGCGTACACAGATGCAGAACTAAGAAGATTTCTTGATCGTGTACTGGGTGACATGAGGAAAGTAGGAGAGGAATATTTTGAATTTGCATCCGAATCCGAAGAGATATCTAACAGGGTTTTAAAGCTTTATAAAGGGGAGTATGAGATATTTTCGGAGATGGAATATTCATATCGACGTGAAAAAAGCTATGATGAGATTGGCGAACTGCCAAAGAATATAAGTATTTGTGAAATGGATGGTCTTGCATATGCGGATGCGGATATGCTACGTAATAGAATGCAGGAATCGTGGAACACGAAAGAGGACTTTCTAAAATATAGTAAATCTTATGTTGCTGTTTGTCAGGATAAGGTGATAGGGGTAATCTTTGGTTCAGCACGATATGAGAATGTAATAACTATAGACATAGAGGTTGATGAAGTATATAGAAAAAAGGGTATTGGGGCAGTATTAGCCAAAACAATGGTGAATCAATGTGCAAAGGAAGGGCTTGTGTTACAGTGGGATTGCATAGAATCCAATATACCGTCCCGTAATTTGGTCAGTGCACTGGGTTTTAAACCATTAAAGTCTAGACCATATTACTGGTTCAAAATATAAGTTTTTCATATTTTTATTTTTGATACAGGGGAGGGGAGCATATGATAAAAACGATTAAGACGGAACGATTAGAAATTAAACCCTACAGTGAAAAGGATAGGGCACAATTAGTAGAATTGCTGATGAATGATGACATTAAGAAAACTTTTATGATACCTGATTTTAAAACCAAAGAAGAATTACACAATATGATTAACAAGATAGAACAATACGCTTTATCGGAGGATCATTTCGAGCGTGGCATTTATAAAAATGATTGCTTAATTGGATTTGTAAATGATGTTGAAATAGATAACAATACTATTGAGTTAGGCTATGTAATACATCCATCGTATCATAATCACGGTTACGCAACTGAAATGCTAAGGGCAGTTATAGATGAACTTTTAAGCAATGGTTTTTCTACGGTTATAGCAGGTGCATTTTCTGAGAACACAGCAAGTATAAGAGTAATGCAAAAATGTGGCATGAAGAAGCTTGATAAGGAAGATGACATTATATACCGAGGGATCAAAAGACAGTGTGTCTATTATGCTACAAAGCTTGCTAATAGTATAAAAGATGAAGAAACAATGAACATTTATTAAGTAAGGGAAAAGTTATTTTTGGTGAAAAGACTATAAAATATAAGCATTTTTTGTGAAAAAATATAATTTTTTTGGCAATACAATGGCAAGATATGACTAGAATTGTTATAATTGTACTTAATGGATTGATTTTTTATTATTTTTTTAAACATAGTGGGGTGACAGAAAAAATGCTTACAGGAGAAATTAGGAATAAGATTGATAAGATATGGGAGACATTTTGGACAGGAGGACTTACAAATCCGCTTGAGATGATTGAGCAATTTACATATTTACTTTTTATCAAACAGCTTGATGAGGTAGAGACAGCAAAAGAAAGTGATGCAGTCATTTTAGGACTGCCGTATGAGGGCATGTTTCCTGCTGATAAACAGCATTTACGATGGAGTCAGTTTAAGGACAAAGAAGCGGAAGAGATGTATCATATCGTACTAAATGAAGTCTTTCCTTTCATTAAGACTTTACACCAAGATGGAGATTCAGCTTATTCAAAATATATGGGAGATGCTATTTTTAAGGTACCTACACCACTACTTCTCTCAAAGGTTGTAGATGGAATCAATGGGCTTGATATGAAAGATAGAGATACAAAGGGAGACATCTATGAGTATCTTCTTTCTAAAGTGGCTACATCGGGAACAAATGGTCAATTTAGAACACCAAGACATATCATTAAGATGATGGTTGAACTAATGAAACCAACACCAACAGATACAATTATTGATCCTGCAATGGGAAGTGCGGGATTTTTGGTGGCGGCTAGTGAGTATTTAAGAGATAACCACAGTGACCTCTTTTTAAATGCAGGGCTTAAAAAGCATTATAATGATGACATGTTCTATGGCTTTGATATGGATAGAACCATGCTTCGCATTGGGGCAATGAACATGTTACTTCATGGTGTAGACAATCCTAACATTGAGTATAGAGATAGTTTATCAGAGAATAACAAAGACCTGGAGAAATACACCCTAGTACTTGCCAATCCACCTTTTAAAGGCTCATTGGATTATGAATCTGTAAGAGCAGACCTTTTAAAAGTGACTAAGACAAAGAAGACAGAGCTTTTATTCTTAGCACTTATCTTAAAGGTACTTAAAACAGGTGGTAGAAGTGCAACCATTGTTCCAGATGGTGTGCTTTTTGGAAGCAGTAATGCACATAAGGACATTAGAAAAGAGATTGTTGATAATAACAAGCTAGAAGCAATTATCTCTATGCCAAGTGGGGTATTCAAACCTTATGCAGGAGTTAGCACAGCTATCCTTATCTTTACAAAGACAGGAGCAGGTGGAACAGATAAGGTTTGGTTCTATGATATGAAAGCGGATGGTTATTCGCTAGATGATAAGAGACAGCCTGTGGAGCAAAATGATATTCCAGATATTATTAAGCGTTTTAATCAGATAGAACAAGAGCAGGATAGAAAACGTACTGAGCAAAGTTTCTTTGTAGATGTACAAGAGATTAGGGATAATGGTTATGACCTTTCTATTAATAAATACAAAGAAATTGAATATGAAGAAATAGAGTATGCTCATCCAAAGGAAATTCTTGCAAATATCAAGAGACTTGAGGCAGAAGTAAATGCAGGAATTGAAGAACTTGCAGCCATGTTGGAGGAGTAGGAAGATGAGTATTAGATGGATGAAGTTAGAAGAGGTATTTTGTTTTATTAGGAACGGAGTAAGTATAAAACAAATAGATGGTGCTAGTGGTTATCCAATAACAAGGATTGAAACAATAGCTAATGGATATGTCGACAAAGGCAAAATGGGATATGCAGATATTAATGATATTGATAAGTATAAAGAATATATTTTGCAAAATGGAGACATTTTGATGTCACATATTAATAGTGAGAAACATTTGGGAAAGGTTGCTATCTATAATAATGATGATAGTCTTATTATTCATGGGATGAATCTGTTGGCATTACGTGCTAATAGTGAGATTATTTATCCGCAATATGCTTTTTATTACTTCAGAAGCTTACTTTTTAGGAGACAACTTCCTCAAATAACAAAGAAATCAGTAAATCAAGCAAGCTTTTCTGTTACTGATTTGAGAAAATTGCAAGTAGTAGTGCCTGAGATTCAAATACAGAAAAGAGTAGTAGATGTATTGAATAAGTGTGAAAGGTTAATTGATAAACGTAAAGAGCAAATACAAGCATGTGATGAACTCATTAAATCCCAATTTATCGAGATGTTTGGCGACCCAGTCATAAATTCAAAGGGATGGAAAGTACAGTCTTGCAAAGATATAACATCTAAGATAGGTTCAGGAGCAACACCTAAAGGTGGAAATGCGAGCTATAAGGATGAAGGTATATCATTAATTAGAAGTATGAATGTGTACAACAATGAATTTGTCTATAAGGATTTAGCCCATATCGATGATGAACAAGCAAAAAAATTAGATAATGTAACAATTGAAGAGGATGATGTTTTACTGAATATTACAGGAGCATCTGTAGCAAGAAGTTGTGTTGTACCTAAAAATATTCTTCCTGCTAGAGTAAATCAGCATGTGTCTATAATTAGATGTAAGAAAGACATTGTACAGCCTCAATTTGTATGTAACTTATTAACAAATGATAGTTACCAACAATTATTGTGGAGTATTGCTACAAGCAATGGTGCAACAAGAGAAGCAATCACAAAACAACAAGAGGAGCAGTTAATTATAATTGTTCCACCAATGGAGTTACAAAATGAGTTCGTCAAGTTCATTCAACAAGTCGACAAATTGAAATTTGGAATGGAGCAAAGTCTTAAAGAACTAGAAGCTAACTTTGATTCATTAATGCAAAAGGCATTTAAAGGAGAATTATTCTAATAGGTACATAGCAGTATATAGATTAAAAAATATGTTAACTCTCTTGAAAGAAATATAATTTAAAGGAGTTATAACATATGGTGAATCAATTACAAATAGAAATTGAACAAAGAATGTTGCAAGTGCTAAATAATGAGCAAATGGATATTTTGCATAAGGTATTGGAGCAGGCTTTTGTAGGTAAAGAAATCAGGAATTTAGAAGTAGTAAAACGAGTTGATAATTATTCAAATGAAGAAATGTTACAAGCTTTTTTAGCTGCTAAGAGGGTAGAAGGATGTTCTGAAAAGTCTATAGAGTATTATCGAACGACTCTAGTATTTATGATAAAGAAGATAAATAAGCCTGTAAAACAAATTATTACGGAAGACCTAAGATTATATTTATCTGAGTACCAACAACAGCGAAAGGCAATGAAAGTGACCATAGACAATATACGTAGAATTATTTCTAGTTTCTTTTCTTGGTTAGAAGATGAAAACTATATTATAAAAAGTCCAGCTCGTAGAATTCATAAAATAAAGACGGGCACAACTGTTAAAGAAACTTATACAGATGAAGAATTAGAATTAATGAGAGACCATTGTGAGTGTATAAGGGATTTGGCTATTATAGATGTATTAGCGTCAACAGGGATGCGTGTAGGTGAGCTAACAGCACTTAATAGAGAGGATATAGATTTTATTAAAAGAGAGTGTATCGTATTAGGAAAAGGAGATAAAGAGAGAAAAGTATATTTCGATGCTAGAGCAAAGATTCATTTACAGAAATACCTAGAACAAAGAGAGGATGATAATCCAGCATTATTTGTTACTTTAAATCAGCCATATGAGCGTTTGAAAATTAGTGGAGTAGAAATTAGACTAAGAGAATTAGGGAAAAAACTTAATATTAATAAAGTACATCCACACAAGTTTAGGCGTACTCTGGCAACTAAAGCAATAGATAAGGGGATGCCCATTGAACAAGTGCAAGTATTATTGGGGCACACTAAGATTGATACAACCTTACAATATGCTATGGTAAGTCAAAATAATGTTAAATTAGCACACCAGAAGTATATTGGATAATATGGAATAAAAGAATCCCAATTTATAGAGACGTTTGGTGACCCGATTAATAATTCTAAAGGATGGGAAAAAAGAGTGCTAGGGGATGAATGTGAGATTGTTACTGGTAATACTCCATCAAGAAAAGTTCCTGAATATTATGGGGATTATATCGAGTGGATTAAGTCTGATAACATTAATACTCCATCAGCTATATTAACACAGGCAACAGAGTATTTATCAGAACAAGGGATTGAAGTTGGAAGAAGTGTTGGAGCAGGAAGTGTTCTAATGACTTGTATAGCAGGAAGTATCAAATGTATAGGAAATGTTGCAATTGCAGATAGGCAAGTGGCTTTTAATCAGCAAATAAATGCTATTGTTCCGAAGAAGCATAATGTATGGTTTATGTATGAAATGTTTAAGCTATCACAGCCATACATTCAAAGTACGATAAATATGTCATTAAAGGGGATATTGAGCAAAGGCCAGTTGTCAGAGTTAGAGTTTATTTTCCCACCAGTTGAGCTTCAAAATGAGTTTGCCCAGTTCATTCAACAAGTCGACAAATTGAAATTTTGATGAATTAATGCAAAGAGCATTTAAAGGGGAGCTATTCCAATAAGGAATACACCTAGCAAAAATGCATTGCATTATTGCTTCGGTAAGAAAAATTGCTAAAGAGCGTTGCAATTTTTCTTAAATTGAAATTTAGAATGGAACAAAGCTTTAAGCAATTAGGAGATAAATTGAATTCACTGATACAAAAAGTATTTGAAGGGATAACGTTTAAAAAGCATTTCTTATAGGCTATAATTAAAAAAAGAGTATAATAGGTAATTGCGAAACTACTGTTTAAAAATGAATAACACTTGTTTTGAGGATGCAAGATTTAAAAATTATTACTGGTAGTGATATTTAGTTGCCAAATAAGTAAAAATTGGTACAA
>JAZKZQ010000108.1:0-40529 GCA_045612745.1 Cellulosilyticum sp.
TTATGTTGCTGGCTTAATTACTTAGTACGTATAACTTCTATTTGAAGTTGTACTCATTTACTACTTAAAGTAGTTTAATGAATCGACTGGTTTATATGATTACTATTTTGTTTTCAAAGTTCATTTATTTTGTCTTTAGGACATGTCCTATTGACTTAATTAATAATACTCTTATTATGGACATATGTCAACAGTTTTTTCATGTTTTTATTTATAAATATTTATAAAACTATTTTCTATACTATCATTCTTTATAAATTAACACCTATAAAACCTATCTACTCACTATATTGATTACTATGAAATCATTTAAAGGATCAATCTCATTTTAGTATGATTATAATCTTTCTTGAACACACTTCTTATATATGCTTATATTTATTAAGAAGGCATCACCTAGATAATATTTTATATACCTTTATTTCCAACTGATGTCTTCTTAATGATATATATTATTATATTTCTTTTGTCTTCATTACTAATTGAAATTAACTTCAACCTTCTTCAAGGATACTTCGAAACCTTATCTTCCTTATAATGGAATTCTCTTCTACTGTTTTTTTATTTTTAAAGTTTATGCTATTTATAGCAATATAAACTTCAAATTCATTGCTATCTCTATACCTATATCCTTTTTCATCTATAATCATAAATGCCTCTGGAAGTATTTTTATTTCTACTATTTCTCCCTGTTTAGCATCTAATTCTATCTCTTTACATGCACATAGCACTGGCCTACATGTGGCATAAATAGAGTTTAAATCTTTTATGTATAATTGAACTTCCTCTTTTACTTTAAAATCTGTCTCATTATAAACTTTTACTTTCACGATTACTTCATCTTGAAAATTATATGTAATATGTACTTGTTCTATTATTACTTTACCAGCTTCCAATTTTTTATCATAATCTGAAGTTGTTACGTTATCCTTAACATTTATCATTATTTTGTCTTTTACTATTTCTTCTGTTAATATTCTTTTTACCTGTCCTTCTCCCATCTATAACCCATCCTTCACTATTTATTGTGTTAAAACACCATACTCAAAGTGTCCCCTTCTTTGATTTCTTCATAACTATTGTCTTATTTAACTAGTTTAGCTATTTTTTAAGTCTTAATTTAAAGCTATGTATTTTTTGTATTCTCCTTCTTTAAAATTAAATAATAGGTTCTTATCATATTCAGTTTACTAAATTTAGGTATATTATCCATGCAAAATATTGTCTTATTATGTCTAAAGACAATATTTTTTTGTTTCCTATGCAAAAAATCACCTGTAAATTTCCAATTTACAAGTGATTTTTATCAACAGGTACATATTTCTCTATTATTCACCAGGTTGTGAGTAATTATACGCATTATCCACATCTTATCCTCAGTGTTTCATTTATTTTCCACAACACTTTTTATACTTTTTACCACTACCACAAGGACATGGTGCATTTCTTCCAATATCAAGTACTTTTACTTTTTGACCTGTCTGCTCATTGAAAGTATGTGGACTTAATTCATTTGATGTAAAACCTTTATTAATCCACTTTCTTGTATTATTCACTACAGCTACAATATGTTTAATAACTTCGTGAATTTGTGCTAAGTCTTTAAATTCAATACCGATATTAGCCATTTCTTCTAGCATAAGCTCCATTGTCTTACCTGTACGATCACTATCTACTCTTGCAATCATTGTAATTGCAATGATTGCTTCTTCTATGATATCTTCATCTTGGGTAAAGTTTGTTCTAAGATGTGATTTTAATTTTTCAATAGCTAACGTATTTTCATAATATGTTTCATCTGCTAAGCACTCTAACATCTCTTTGCTTGGTATATAGTATGGTCTCTCTACCATTACACCTACAAAATCATGGAAATTATTTTTATCTAATGCATATATTGTTTCTTCCACTAAACAATCTTCCATAATTTTAGACTGACATACAATACGCATATCTTTTTTTACAAATTCTACTACGTCTTGTACTGAAATCTTTTCTTCATAATATTTATTATATAATTCTACTATCCAGTCAAGTTTTACAATACCATATAAATTAAGTGTCGCCATAATATGTTGTCTAAGGATAGCATTCTTTTCAATGACTGGCATAATCTTATCTATATCAATTTTACTATAAGCTGCTTTAATCAGATCATCTACGATAAGTTTTTTGCCCTCTTTATTGTCTATAAGTTGTACAAGTTCAAGTTCCATAAGGTTATAGTATGCCTCTAGACTTTCATCTTGCATAATTTCAACAGGTTCATTCATTACCGCTTCAAAGCGCTCAATATCCACCTTATCTAACATTGGTAAATTACTTTCCATTCCTGCTGGAATTGCCTCAACTAATGCCTCTATAAGTTCTGCTTTTTTTAACTTATATGCACCTTTTACACCATATAATTTTGCGATTTGCTCTAGTTCTTTTTTGCCATAATCTAGTATCATTTTTACCTCCTTATTATTGCTTCTAACGCACTTTTTATCAAATTATTTCTATCATAACATAATACAGTTAAAGACGCAAAAATCCCCATTAGGAATTACTACCAGTATCCTAATAGGGATTTTATATATTACTACTTACTCGTAAGCATTTGTAATAATGTAGTCCATATCTACAACTTTACCTGCTCCTGCATTTAATTCTGCTACTGCAGCATCAAAAATAAAATCAATAATACGCTTTGAATCATGTGCATATAAATTAATTCTTTCTTGAGTTACAGTTTCTAATACGAGTGTGTAGATTTCTATGTCGCCCTTATGTGCATACTCTATGTATAACTTTGCCCCCTGATAAACAACTCGTTCTTTTTTAATTAACATATTATTTCTTACCCCCTTTAGTTTTTTTACTATATTTTACCACACTATTTATTTTTTGTCCTAATTTATACCCGTATTTTAATTTTTACTACCATTTATTTATCCACATATTGTACAGCACTAATACACTATATCCACAGTTTTATTCACATTTTACCCAAGTTATTAACAATTGTATACACGGTGTACATTTTTTAGTTTGTTTCTTTAACTAAAACTTTACTCACTTTAAGAGGTATTAGTGCTTCTTATCTTCTATCTACTTTAATAATATCGGTTAATTAACCAATTTATATTCTCATTTCAAATCATTCCATTATTTTTCTATTTGGGTATAAATTTACTTGAATAATACACATCTATGCCAACATTTTAATTAACCTGACCTAATTCATACTTAACTAAAGTAAATTTAATTGCTGTATAACTTACTTCTGGAGGTAAACATTCTTTAATCGGTTTAAGGAGCTTTGGCCCACAAGTCTTTATTGCATCTATAATTTCAGCTTCATGCTGCTCTGGTATAAATTTTCTAAAATCAATCTCCATTCCTTCTTTAGCACATTTAAGTAAATGATTTTCTATTGTCATCTGTGTCAAGTTTCTCTCATCTGCGATTTGTTCAATAGTTTTTCCCTCTATATAAAGCTCATACGTTAATAAGTGACTATCTCTCGGGGCTGCCTTAGTTACTTGAGCACCCCTAGGTGTTACAGCCGTCTCTCTTTCTCCCCATTCATGTGCTGCAATAACTGTAATATTATGCTCTTCTACATACCCCTGAATAACTTCTATAAACTTATTACCATACTTTTCAAGCTTATACTCTCCTACTCCAGATACCTGAAGCATCATTTCTTCATTTATTGGATAACGTCTACTCATATCTTTAAGTGTTGTATCCGGAAATACCATGAAAGGTTGAATACTATTTTCATTTGCTATTTTATATCTAGTCTGCCTTAATAATTCTAAGAGTACAAAGTCTACATCTTGATCATTCATTGCTATAGATGACAAGCTTGATTTTGTTTCTTCTTTCTGTAGAATACGCTTGATAGATACTTGTTTTTCCCCCTTAAGCACCGTATAACTCATAGGTGTAAGCCTTAAAACTGGATACTTGGAGCCTTCTAAATGTAAATATCCTTCTGCTACTAAAAAAGAAATAAGTTCTTTAATCGTATCCTTTGGATAATCTCGCATAATACCATAAGTTGTTAATTCATCAAAATGCATACTACGTATCTTTTGAGTATTTGCACCTTTTAATACATCTGCTACTTGTGTACTTCCAAATTGTTCGCGCATACGTTTTACACAACTCATAATTTTTTGAGCCTCAATAGTAATATCTGTTTCTTCTATATCATTGTTACAGCTACTACAATTATGACAATTATCTTCTAATGGTTGTTGCCCAAAGTACATAAGAATATAATTTCTAAGGCACCCCTCTGTATTACAGTAAGCCACCATACTATTAAGCTTCTCATATTCCTGGCTGTGATTATTACTACTTGTCCCATTTTCAATAATATAGCGGTTAGTCATAATATCTTGTGTACTAAAAAGAAGAATACATTCTGCATCCTCACCATCACGACCTGCACGACCTGCTTCTTGATAATAGCCTTCCATATTTTTAGGCATATTATAATGCAACACAAACTTAACATTAGGTTTGTCAATCCCCATACCAAAAGCATTCGTTGCTACGATAAGGGGAATACGGTCAAAAAGAAAATCTTCTTGATTTTGTGTGCGTTCTTTTTCACTTAGGCCTGCATGATATCTCGTAGTTGGTATTCCTAATCTATTTAAACGTTCCCAAAGTTCATCTACATTTTTTCTTGTAGCACAATAAATAATACCACTTTGGTCCATATGCTTTCTAAGATAATTTTCAGTTTCTTGAAGTTTATTTTGAGGCTTTTTAACTTCAAAATAAAGATTAGGTCTATCAAAAGTACTCATATATTCAAAAGGCGTTTGAAGACCTAACAGGGCTTTAATATCTTTCTTAACAAGTGGTGTAGCTGTGGCTGTGAATGCCCCTATTATTGGACGCTTTTCTAGAAAACTTATCATCTGTGAAATACGTCTGTAACTTGGTCTAAAATCATGCCCCCATTGAGAAACACAATGCGCTTCATCTACAGCTATCATACTAATAGGCATTTGTTTCATAAGATCTATGAAACTTTCTGTTTCTAGACGCTCTGGTGCAACATATAGTAGTTTATATGCACCTTCTCTAGCCTGTGTTACAATTTCTCTGAACTCTGTAGTACTGAGTGTACTATTAATAAGCTCTGCCTGTATACCATATTCTTTAAGTGTATCTACCTGATCCTTCATTAAAGAAATAAGTGGTGAGATGACAATAGTAATACCTTCTAATAAAAGAGCTGGTACCTGATAGCACAGAGATTTCCCCCCTCCTGTTGGCAATATTCCTAAAACATCTTTCCCTGATAAAATTTCTTTTATTATTTCTTCCTGTCCTGGTCTAAAAGCATCATACCCATAGTACTTCTTTAAAACCTTTAATGCTTGCATATGCCTTACCTTCCTTATCTATTGTTTATTGCTTAAGTCTTAAGTTAGCGTGCAAAATCCAAACTCTATTTTCCCTTTATAAAACATTTTACCTTAAAGTATATACCAAATATATATACTTTTAAACATACATTAAAATATAGGAAAACCATTTATAATTCTTAGCTATTCATTAAATTTTTAATGTAAAACCAGTAGGAAAAACAGTTTTATAATTAAAATAGGCTATCACAAAATTAATCTTTTAAATTAATTTTGGATAGCCTATTTTTTATTTAGAATCAACGAGATATTAAAGTACTTATGGCTTACTTTGTGATACTTCTTCTCTAGCTAAATAATTCTTTAATTTCTTCTTCTGACATTTGACTAATGAAAGCTTCTCCTTCTTGAAGCACACTTTCTGTAAGACCAATTTTTCTATCCTGAAGTTCTTTGATCTTTTCTTCAATAGAATCCTTCGTAATCATTTGAAATACTTGCACATTATTTTTTTGTCCAATACGATATGCACGATCGGTAGCTTGATTTTGACTTGAAAGATTCCACCAAGGGTCATAATGAATCACTACATCTGCCCCTGTAAGATTAAGCCCCGTTCCTCCTGCTTTTAAGGAAATAAGGAAAATTGGTATTGCACTATTATTAAATTCATTAACAAGGCGAATACGTTCTTCTGCTTTAGTTGCGCCTGTTAGCATAAAATATTCTAGACCTTCTTGACTTAATGATTTACCAATTAGGTCAAGCATACTTGTAAATTGAGAGAAGATTAATATCTTATGCCCCGCTTGTACACAGTCTCTTACTAATTCCATACACTGTTCAAGCTTGCCACTACCTTTATTATAATCTTGTAGGTAAAGTGCTGGGTGACAGCATAATTGTCTCAGTCTTGTCAGTAAGGCCAGCATTTTGATATGACTTCGTCCTGCACCTTTTGCTTTAAGCTCTTGTTCAATCTCTTGTTTTGCTTCTGCAAGATGTGCTGTATAGAGCTTACGCTGCATATCTTCCATAGTATTATAAATCACAGTTTCTGTTTTATCTGGAAGTTCTTTAAGTACATCCTTTTTAAGCCTACGCATAATAAATGGTGCAATCATTTTCTTAAGGCGTTCTGTAGTTACCTCATCTTGATTCTTTACAATAGGTGTTTCAAAATCTCGTTTAAAATGAGTATATCCAAAGAGATAACCTGGCATGATGAAGTCAAAAATACTCCAAAGCTCTGCTAAAGAATTCTCAATCGGTGTACCTGTTAATGCAAATTGAACTTCACTTTTTATCATTTTTAATGCCTTTGCATTGAGCGTATTGGCATTTTTGATATATTGTGCCTCATCCGCTATACAAAATCTAAACTGTAAGTCATTATAGTTCTCAATATCTCTTTTTAGAAGCTCATAGGAGGTAATCACTACATCATAATCCATAACCTTATCCATAAGTGTCTTACGTTCTTCTACACTACCCATGAGTACAAGTACCTTCAAGCTTGGTGCAAACTTCATAAGCTCACTTTCCCAGTTAAGTGTTAGAGACGTAGGGCAGACCACCAATGATGGTTTACTTGTGGATTCTGCTTTTTCTGAGGCAATAAGGGTTATCACTTGTAACGTTTTACCAAGCCCCATATCATCTGCTAATATTCCCCCAAAGCCGTAATTGGCCATAGTACGTAACCACCTATACCCTGTCTTTTGATAACTTCTAAGATTAGCTTTAACTGTTTTAGCTACTTCATAGTCTGCATCTTCTACACTTTTTACATCACGTATAATTTGTTTAAAGTATTTGTCACGTTCTACTTCAATATCTTCACTCTGTTTAAGAATCTGATCTAGATATAAGGCACGATATTTAGGCAATGTTGCTTCTCCTTCTATAAGGTCAGCTGCCTTCATCCCTAAACCTTCTACAATATTTGCAAAATCTCCAATATTTCTATCCCCCATATCAATGAATGAACCATTTCGTAAGCGATAATACTTACTTTTCATTTTATAGGCTTCTAGTATGGCTTGCACTTCTCCTATTGGCATATTTACCTGCTCTAGTGCCACATGAAGCATATTATTTTGAATACGTAATCCTATGGCACCTACTGGAGATTTAATAATATTCATTCCCTTGAGCTTATCTGTTACATGAACTTCACCTAAATCCATCAAATCATTTATACCTTCTCTTAGGAAGTTATAAATATCTTCTTCATCTTTTAGATAAATTTTCCCATTTTGCGTACGAAAATTATAAGCTTTTAAAATACTATTCATACGAGACTCTCTTGTTGTATCTCTTGCAATATGTTCTAATTTCTCAGTAACCTCATAACTTAAGCGACCATAAGGATTAAAGTGAAAAGTCTTATAGTGAAACTCAATATCTCCTACAATGTCTTCTTCATCTGACATATCTAAAAAGACTTTAATAAGTACATGTTCTGGTGCTACAGCTTCCTTGATTTCTTCACTCATCACCACAGGTAAGTGTCTTTCTATTTTCCCTAGGCTAGAAAGCATAAAGCGCTTCATTAAGGTTTCATCAAATTCTAACTTTGTGCTACCATGCACTCTCTTAGCTTCATACATATACCATAAAAGAGGAAATATATCCCTTGAAAAAGCCCTATCTACACAATAAAGCTTGTCTCCTGCTAATATATATTTATGATTTGCAAAGGAAAAAGGAATATAATCTACTAAAGAACTTATGACTTCATAGTGTTCATCTTGCTGATTAACTGTAAGTTTCACTTCAGGATTTGCTTCAAGGCAAAGTACTTCTCTTGCATCTCCCCTTAAACTTACATCAATTATTTTATTCTTCACGATTTCAAAAAACTCATCAAAAGCTTTGCTCCCTAATGGCAATGTTTTTCTGTCTGCTTTACTAAAACCACGATACATGCCTACTTGCCTTAATATATCTAAGTACTCATAGGTTTTATCCATAACATACTCCACGAGAGGTCTAGATGTTTCTTCAAAAACACTAATATCATGAATAAACTCTAAATTCTTCCCATAGCTTACATTATTTCCTTGCACCATATTTTCACTAAACTCATATAAATCTTTTACAATATAAAATTTCTTTTCCCCTACACTCAAACTAAGTTCAAAAGATCCACCACCATCCTCTATTAACTTAGGTTTTGCCTTAATAACAGGATTGTCCCCTATTTCTAAATCCTGTTCTCTCATAATTTGATCTTCATAATAAGCTAGTGCGCCTTGAGAATAACGCTCACCTCTTATACCAGACTTAAGGCCAGGTAACACTTCATAGTAATATTTAAGCAACATAGCCACTACATGTTTACATGCCCCTTCATAACGAAAACTAGCAATACAATCACATTCACACCATTCAATGCCTTCTTCGCTAACTTCTACCTTAGTATGATAATAGCCCATGGAACCATGTACATAGGACATAATCTCTGTATTTTCATAGCCATCCTCTACACGTACTTCGCCTACATTCTTTTCCTTATAATAATCTATACCACGCTCAAAAACTTCATTACTACTAGCTAATCCCTGTATATCTTGTAAAGTTATTTTCATGTGCTCCTAATCCTTCCACCATTTACTTCTCATAAATATCTGCACCTTATATGTGTAATTATATAGTTTCTTATATGATAGCCTATTTTACTAGGGTATTAAACACTTCTAAAAAATTTCTTCTAGAAATTTAACACCTGATAGTCTATCCAGCTCACATAATGTTACGCTATGATGACACTTTTCACATAGGCTTAATGTCATCATGGCACTCATCTCTTGTAACCCTTCCATGCTGCTAATTCTCTGAATTTCTAAATCTGAAACTCCTATGTCTTCATCCTTTAAATAACGCAATAAATTAGTTAATGCATTCATGTCTTCTACCTCTACATAAATATTAATTACCTTAGAGTGGCTTTGTACATATTTATCTAATCGTTGCAAACCACTCATAATACCTACTACTAACAAGCAAGTAATAATGGCACCTTCATAGAATCCAATCCCTACAGCTAACCCCATACAAGCACAAACCCACAAACCTGCTGCTGTAGTAAGACCTTTCACCTGATTTCTACCTACTACAATAATTGTCCCCACACCTAAAAAACCTATACCACTGATAACCTGAGCTCCCATTCTACTTATATCCATATTTATCTTAAGTACATCCACCATATACTGACTTGTAATCATAATAAGTGTTGCACCTACACATACTAATATATGCGTCCTAAAGCCTGCAGGTCTTCTCTTTCTACCTCTTTCTATACCTATTGTTCCTGCTAATAATATAGCCAGTATCATTCTAAGCATAATCGTTACAGTGTTAACTTCTCTTAAGTACACCATAATGTCTTTCATTTTCATTCACCCCAGTTTTAATTTACAGACTCTAATTTATATTATTAAAAATGGGATAAAATCTTTACAACTTTATCTACTCTACTCGCCATTTAAGTACCTTTGTAAAACGTTTCACCTCTAAGCCATTTTCCATCTCGCTAACTTCCAGTTCTACCACTAAATCTTCTTCTTGATTAATTGGTACCTTGTACTTCATAATTAAACTATTTTCATCTTGATTTATAACTTCTAGATTCTTAATATTTTTTATAACCCGCATGATATTTAAAACATCATATTTTAAATTCACCTTAGAATAGTAAAGCCTATAAAGTTTTTCTTCTATTAAAGCCCGCTTAACTGTGGCCTCTCCATCTGCTGTATAATATGCCAGAGTATCTGCCACATAGTCTTGATTGACCTTATAAGTTTCATAAACATTTGACACCATCAAAACTATAAGTACACCTATAATAAACGTACTCAATATGATAATAATAGATGTCCCCCCCATAATTAGGTGCTTCCTTTCCTCTACTTTCATTATGGTATTTTCCTTCCTCTATATACTTTATCTAAACCTTAGTTCACACCTTATTTAGTACACCTTTGCCATTAAATTATAAATCATATATTTTTCATCTACTTCCCTATCATAAACATTCACTTGAATTGTCCTAAGTGTCCCACTGAGTAATTCTTCGTCCCTTATAACTACTTCTTCAATATACATATAAGACTGCTTCTCTTTCAGCCTTTTCCAATCACTATCATAATAAAAATAATATTTCCCCTCTATATACTCACCACCTAAATTCATAAGAATCTCCTCATAATTAGATGGCATTGCTTTGCCATATTCCACAAGATTTTGGGCTGTTATATTTGCCATAAGCTGTTCTCTGCTTTCCTGTTCTAACCGCCTTACCTTGATAAAGCTAGATAAAGTTACACTCACAATTACCAGTAATACAAATAACATAATTATATTTTCAGTTAAGTAGGCACTATGCTTCCCCCATATATTTCCTTCTTTAAGTTTCATCTTGCACCACATTTTGACTACTCCTTACTGTAAAAATATAAGTATGTGTTAGATCAAATTCATCCTTTACTTCAACCTTAATAAGACTAGGAACTATTTCACCTATACTTAAACTGGCTATTTTAGAAATCCTTTTACCTTCTCTTGGTTTAAACTTCTCAGTCTGATGCTTACTAATCTGACACAAACTTCCCTTATACTCATAGATCCAAGTTTCATATGTAGCCGCCTCATCTTGCTTTGCACAAACTAAAACACTGATGTTCTCTACCCTTTTTATATTTATAGCATCCCTGCAATCGGATTTTCTTATGTTATTGGCTAAACACTGTACTGATGTACGCATTTCTAGCTGTTCCTTCTGAGACTTAATAATACTTTCATAAGTAGTTATACATAGTATTACGAGCATCACTGCACTGCATAAAAATATGAATAATAAAATTAGTGAACCTATGCTCCCTAACCGTTTCATGATATTCTCTCCTCAATATTATACTTAAAGTACTACTTATTATTGTTAGTATATTAGTCTTCACTAACCTTATATACCCAATGCTATTAAAACTCCCATAAGTGATAGCATAACTGTTATTAAAATACTTCCTATAATAATTGAAGTAATACCTACTAAAATAGTTTCAATCGCTAAAACCCTATTTTCCAAGGCATACTGAACAATTCTTTCACTCTCTTCTCCTACTTGTTTCATCACGTCTTGCAATTGTCCATTATTATAGCTACTTACTATAATGCGTGTAATTGCTCTTGAAAAAATCTTGCTCTCTATTAAAGCATCTTCAAAGGTTTCCTTTTCACCTATCATTTGCATACAATACTTTACCCTTTGCCTCACTGACTTATTTCTCACTACTAATAAGCTTTTTTGTAAACTCTGATCTAGCTTAAAGCCAGCCTTTAACATAATCCCCATTACCCATGAAAAGTGGGCTATATCTATCCTTGCAGAAATATTTGTATAACCTAATATATGCCTACTTACCTTTCTCCCTTTTTGAGTTTTAATACACAAAACTCCTAGGATACTTAAAATAAGCATACTTATAAAAACACCTACTGTGCTGCCCTCCATCCACTTACCTAACCTTAAAAAAAATTTTGCACCCTGTGTTAATTCTCCCGTCCAACTACTAAATATCTCATCAAAAATAGGCATCACTTTAACTACCAATAAGATCATAACACTACACATAATCCCCCCTAAGTAAATGGGATAATTCACTGCACGTCTTAAGCTAGCCTTTAATCTGGCTTCTCGTAAATAGTTTTGAGTTAAAGCTTCTAATATATCACCTAACCTATGGGACATTACACCTATTTGTATCATGTACAGCATATATTCTGGGAATTCTCCTGTCTCCTGTAACGCCTTATCCATAGACCTACCTACTTTGAGTGCCTTCTTAATCTTTCTAATAATCTGCTTTATATCATCATCTTCATTATCCTGTTCTATAAATTCAAATGTTTCTTCCAAAGTCATTCCAGCACGTACTATAATGGCAAGCTCCTTACAAAAAGTTGCAAGCTCTCGGTCTTTCACTTTTATTCCTCCCTTTGAAGAACACATTTATCACCTTGTATAATACGCCTAGTGATTCATTTGTATGCCAATTTTATCTTTATAGCATCTTACTTCATGGCTTCTACCTACTTTTTTATATTAGACCTTATATTTTTTCTCTACATTTTATACGATTTAGGTATAATTCTACCTACTCACCTCATAGTTTATTAATAGGACAACTTGCTCCTACTTAATAGAAAGAATCTAACCTGCTTACTTTCTTATCTAAAATTATGTCTGCCATAACATAATTAAGGCTCTATATACCTACACTGCTCACTAGGTAATATAGAGCCTTTTATCTACTTTATGCAATTTCTTCTACAGAATGTACACCGTCTATTTTGTTTAATTCTATGAACGATAAATTTCTATACAAGGATCCCGGTATTATGTAAGTGCAATGGCAATAAAAATTATGATTAGAGCACAGAGGTGATATAAATAGGAGAACTAATTTATTCAGAGAAACATAAAATTTATTTACAATAAGCACAAAAAATCCAGCTAGGATTACCTAACTGGACAAAAAGTTTTTATTTTTTAGTTGTTTACTTGACGAGTAACAGTTCAGAGTAGTAGGTCTTTTTCATTCTTATGCTTTATTATTCTTAATAACCAAGAATACTCCAAGTATCATTACTATAGCACTTAGTGCTACCGGGAATTTAATATCTATCATATACCCCGTAGAACTAAAACTTCCAAAGTGCAAATCAGTCAAGAACTTAGCTATCATAGCAATTGAACTTTGTAATATGTAGACAGTTGCTATCTTAAGCAGTCCTAGGGAAAATAGCATGATACCTACAATACTGGTAATGTTATTATTTATCTTCATATTATAATTTTGAAATACTCACAGATGTTCCAGTAGCTTGTTCAAGGAGGAAGTCAGCATCATGGTCATCACTTAGAACGTCTTTATCCCAAACTTCACCTTTTCTAACAGTAAATATTGGGTATACGTTAGCCTGAACAGCATAAGAGTAAGTCTTCCTGAAGCCGCAAGATACAGTTTCAGATCCTTTCAAATCATAGTTATAGGTAGCACCTAAAAATTCTGAAACTAAGTCCCAAGCAGATTCCGAATATATATCTAAATCAACTCTATTATAGCATTTATAGTTACGATCTATTTTTAGTTCTCCACCAGCAGGAGCCTTTCGTGTATCTAGTATCTGGTCATGACGCACTGCTGGGTATGTGGAAAAATTTTTCACATAAAGTTCACTATCAAGGAAATCTGCAAGTGGGCTTCTGTCTTCTTCTAGATTTTCTCCAGGTATATAAATTACTTCTATAACATTGGGGTCATATGTTTGACCAGTTGCTTCCATGTAAAGCTGAATTTTTGTACTGTCTGTTATTGAAACGGCATCTGTCGCTGTCATTAATTGACTCATTAATTGTTCTGAGTCTGAAATTGTCGATGCATTAACAATTGTCATTGGTAGAGAAAGCATCATTATACCAATAAGGTACTTAATATCTTTGAATTTCATATAAAACCTCCTAATATTTTATTATCCAACATTATTATATTAGAAAAAATATAATTTTTAATAAAATTTAAAAAAAAAATATATTTTTTTAAATTTTCAAATATATTTTGGTAAGGATTTTTATGTGTGTCTAAAAGTACAGATTTCAGGTAGCACACCAAATGTGAGACACTAAATATAGACAAAATGAGTTTGGAATCTAAAAAAATAAAGCAGACAATTGCATCAGGTCATTACCCGATATGCTTGTCTGCTTCTTTTTATTTTTAGATTATATCATTTATTTACATAAAAGTTTATACATATTTACGCACTCTATACTTCACACCAATACTTTCAGCAATTTTCCTACAAGCCTCAATTGCTTCTGGCCCAATAGTATCTACTACTGTTAAAGTAACCTGTGGTACATATTGTTTAACATCTTTTGCAAACTTAAGCATTGCATCAAAAGAAATCATACCAAAACGTGGTCTAACTACTGCATCGTACTCCTCCGCCGTAGGTGCATTTAAACTAATAGAAACTGCATCCACATAACCCGTAAGCATATGTGCTACTGGCTTATTATGTACAAGGTCTGCCAGTCCATTAGTATTCACTCTAATTTTAATATCACTCTTTGAACGAATATATTTACATACCTCGATTACAGTTTCAATTCTTGTAAGTGGTTCCCCATAACCACAAAATACAATTTCACTATAATCTACTAAATTACGCTTTTCAAATTCTGCAATAATTTCCTCTAGTGAAGGCTCATGCTCTAACCATAGGCTTTCAGAGCCATGTACGCCATTATCTTCTTCTCTTAAACAGAATGTACATCTACATGGACATTTATTGGTTAAATTCACATATAAACCATCATGTACTTCATAAAGTATTGTCATTTTCTTAATCATATAATCTCCTCCTTTAAGTCTATCTTCATGTTTTGATTTAAGTTTAAGCGATTCTTTAAGTTCATCTTATCAAAAGCTATTGCCAATGTAGCGAAGAGTACACCACTACCTATAGGTTGAAGCGCACCTGCTGGTATTCCTAAAATGGCTGCTAAGAAATTACCATAAAGCAAGCCTTCTACAAAGGCATAAGCTAGACTCCCTACAATGCCCGCTAAAAAGATAGCAATAATATTGCGTTTACCCATAATTTTATGCTTTTTTGATGTAAAGAAAGTTACTAATAAGGGTTTAATGACCATAGTTGGCACAACCCATATCATACAGCCTGGTGTCATAAAATCAGAAAGACCTGCCCCTATAGCACTACTTGCCATAGCATATGGCATAGGTAATAAACATGCACTAAGATATACTACTGCATCTCCTAAGTGTACAATACGGTTATTAATCCCTAAAGGAATGCTAATGCGTGTCCCTATAAAGGTAATTGCTGCAAATAAAGCCGTTAATATTAATAATCTTGTCTTATCAGATTGTCTCATCAATTCTCAACTCCTTTAAAAATGCTTCAAACATAATACCATCCCTTGTGTCCCAATTCGATTGTCTCTCAGTATACCTAATACCTTTGCTAATAAACTCTGATGCAACTTTGATACTATAATTTAAATCTACTCCTCTTGTTAAGCAGCCACATACAATCGAAGCAAATATATCTCCTGTCCCACTATAAGATTTATGATTATAAGCTACCTTTACCTCATGCCATGCCTGATTCTCTAAATCTATTCCTACATTATACATAGCGTCATCTTCTATAAGACCTGTTACAACAATCTTTTGAGGTCCTAGTGCTTTAAGCTGCTCTAATTTTTTCTTATCTGTTGTATATAGTTTTAGTTCCTCTCTTGTAATCTGCTTTTTTAAATCAATACCCATTAATAGTTTAAGTTCTGTAATATTGGGTGTAATTACATCCGCTAGTGCTACTAAACGTCTCATATCTTCTGGATAAGTTGCTTCATAAACTGGATAAAGTTCCCCATTATCCCCCATCACTGGATCAATAAGGACTAATGTTTGTTCTTTCTTAAATCTTGATACAAAGTCCAATAAAATTTCTACCTGCTCCTTAGAACCTAAAAAACCTGAGTAAATAGCATCAAATCTATGCTCTAACTTTTCCCAATGTGTGTAATACGCTTTCATATGTGGTGTGAAATCTAAGAAAGAAAAGCCTTCAAAACCAGTTTGAGCAGAAAGTACTGCTGTGGGTAGTGGACATGCCTGTATCTCTAATGTCGATAATATAGCAATGGCTACATTTAAAGAACATCTACCAATACCTGATAAATCATTAATAATCGCCGCTCTTTTCATATGAACCTCCCCAATTTTATCTATTTGAATATTTATAAAAATTATTTCCATTTCACTTTACATTTGTAATTGTAAAGCCTAAAATAATGATTAATTATAAATTTAGATTTTGTATCGAAACAATTTTTATATTCCCTGTAAATTAATATCTGTATTTTTGCATAAGAATAATATTCAGTCAATATAAAAAAAGGAGGTTTTTCTTAACATGCCTATTGTACCGTTACAATTTAATCATACAAGTACTGAACCATTATATTCACAACTATTTCATTACCTTAAAAATTTAATTTTAGACCAAGAAATCGGGTATGGTAGCAAATTACCTCCTATTCGTAAATTTGCTAAAGATCTAGGGGTAAATAATATTACTGTCATTAATGCCTACAAACAATTAGAAGCTTCAGGCTATATTACTTCCAAACAAGGAAGTGGTTTTTATGTGTCAAAAAAGTTAGCCAAACAGCAACCTGTCTTTTCACCTCCTGATAGTACACAAAACTTTATTAATTTTGCTAGTGCATCACCTCACCCTGGTATCTTCCCAACTGAAACCTTTAAAGAATACATTGTAGAGGCTATTGACCGGGACAAAGGTTTTGCCTTTGGCTATCAAGAAGTGAATGGCTTTATGCCCTTACGTGAAACTTTATCAACATTTCTCAATCATACTTATGGTCTCCACACCGATGCTCACCTTATTCAAATTGTTTCCGGTGCCCAACAAGGTATTGATATTATTGCTAAAAGCTTACTTCATGCTGGTGATACAGTGATTACTGAAAATCCAACCTACAACGGTGCCGTAGAAGTATTCCGTTCTAGAGGTTGCCGCACTGTGCCTGTACACCTTAATGATAAGGGCATTAATCTACTTGAACTAGAAAAAAAAGTCCGTATCTGCAAACCTAAATTAGTTTATGTCATGCCTAATTATCAAAATCCCACAACACATTGCTACAGCCCAGAAACTATGAGCGGACTACTTGATCTCGCCAAGAAATATGACTTTTTCATCCTAGAAGAAGATTCAATGCTAGAACTTTCTTATGGTCATGAAATGCCACTTACACTTAAGGCATTAGATACAGAAGACCATGTCATCTATCTCAAAAGTTTTTCTAAACTCCTTATGCCTGGCCTACGTATGGGGTTCATCATCATGCCTGAAGTTTTACTTGAAGCCTTCACTAAAACAAAGCAAACTACTGATATTTCTGCTTCTGGCCTTATCCAACGTGCCCTAGAACTTTACTTTATTAATAATAAATGGGATGAACACATTCACTATATGAAAGAAATCTACCGTGGCCGCTATGAATATATGCTATCTGCTTTAGAAGACCTCAAAAAATATGATATTACCTTCAAAAAACCTGAAGGTGGATTGTTTTTCTGGCTTCATTTGCCACCACATATCTCATCAGAAAAACTTTATCGTGCCTGTTATAATAAAGGCCTACTCATATTACCTTCTTCTATGTTTTTCTCACACTTAGACCATGAAAAAGACGAGTATATTCGTTTAAGTTTCGCAACGTGTACTATTGATGACATACATGAGGGACTTAAGATATTAAGTGAATGTGTAGCAGATTTTTATAAGTACTAGAGTTGATTTATACAAAAGATAAGTAGGTTATAGTGTGCTATAAAATTAGCTATACCATAACCTACTTAATTTATTCTAAATGTTTAATTCGGTCTTCTAACTCCATAAAATCACTAGTATTTCGAGGTGTTTCCCATTTTTCTCTTACTTCATCTAATTGTTGTTTTGCCACTTTCTTTTAATTTTTATTTATAGTTCTCTAAAATTTCCGCAACGATTATTTCACCATCAACCAATGTCTCAATTACTGGTTTTTCATTTTGAGTATCCATTCTCCAATAACTTCTTGCCTTTGAAAGATTCTTATTTTCTTCTGGTACTCCATCAAAACAATTACATGCATCAGCAGAAAAAATTCGTCCTTTTACATGTCATTACTCTGTTATAAACACCATTATGGTGACCCTCATTAAATATAATCACTTGTCCCTTATGCATTGGTTTCTCAGTCACAACATGATAAACTGTTTCTTGTTTCATTATTTCACCCCATACTGTATAAAACTTTATCCAATACTTTAGTTATAGATCTGCTATACTTTAACCTTATGTGCTGTTATTATGGTATAACTATATGCATTTACTGTTATCTCACAATTCTCTACCTGAGCATACCAATTCTTACCTCTTCTACTTATGGTGGCTCTAGGGTCTTGTATTTTTTCTTTGCACCATATCACAACATCTTCTATCTCTAAAGAAAGATTTTTCTTAATACGTTCCACGCCTAAAGCAGTTGTATGTACTTTATCTATATTTAAAATTAATTCACATGCATTATGGTTATTCATTTTGTTTCTCCTATTTACGATTTAATCCCTTAAATTAAAGTAGTTTTACTATAAATATCATTCACTTTTTCTTTCTAGGCTTTAGCTCAGGTAATTCATCATACATAGCTTCAAACAACTCTTTTAAGTGCTCCCTATTCTCTACATCATCCACCAACAGCATTTCTTTTGCCCCCTTATAAGGCAGCTCATACTTAGCCTCTGGCATAAGCTCCTGTGCTGAATTAACAGGCTTAACCAACAAGCGATTATCATAGATACCACCTGCTACCTTTCCTCGATAATAAATAATATATTCTCCCATCATCGCTCTATATTTAATTTCCTCTAACTCTGATAGCTGCTCTATTATAAATTCTACATACTCCTTGCTAGATGCCATTATGTTCACCTCTTCTTTTTAATTTATAATTGCCTTCACTTTACAATATTCTATTTCCTCATCATTTCTTCCAATCTCACGATACCCAAACTTTTCATATAAATGTTGATTTCCAACACTAAATACAGGTGTAGATAAAACCCATTCCCTTATATTAGGATAAGTTTCCTCAATTAATTGCAAAGTTTTATAACCATACCCTTTCCCTTGCTGATCTGGCATAATAACGAAGTCCTCAAACCTCATTTTGCTTTCTTCTAAAGGAATTAAAAAAAATCCACCTATTATTTCACTACCTAACATAATTTTATAAGCAATAAATCTATTAATAATGTCTATTTCAGATTCTACTCTATCATAACCAGGAGGTCCTCCATTTCTTCCAAGGTATGTATTAATTTCTTTATTAAATGCCTTTGTTTTAATCTCAGTTATACGTTTTGCATCCTTGATTTCTGCTAATTTAATATAAATCATATTTTCCCCCTACCTTTTTCTTAGATTTATATTAATATAATTTCAAGAATTTTTAAATATATTTACTTCTAAAACTTTTATCATACCTAGTAGACAAAAGGGGGTGTCACACAATTAGTTATGTTATAACCCTGCTTTTATATAAAAATTTAAAGCAAGGGATACTCCCCTTGCTTTTTCAAAGTAATTAAATTAACTTTTAAGGTCGCTGTTCTATACATTTACTGCATGTAAATTGAAAAGCCTTATTTTTTTGCCCACAGTATGGACAGAACCAACTACCGTCCTCTAACGTATGACTTTGAGTAACTTTGGAGTAACTACTTCCATCAAGATTTAATCCAATTATTGCCTTAGCTAAAACATCTTCTTCTTTCTTTCCTTTTACAAAACTCTTTATAAATGTTTTTATGCTACGCTTTGTCTCTTTCAATAATGCCCCACAGTGCTGACAGTATTGTGCTTGATCTTGATTTGTAAAATTACATTCGGAACATATTTTCATAATGGCCTCCAAAGTATTTATACATATATATCTTTATTCTTTTAACTTGTAAATCATGTGTGGATATTTGAAATTAATTTATAAATTTAAATCATCTCCTCCTGTACAATACATATAGTTCTCTCATACATTTGACCTTTATTTAATAGACTATATAGAGTTTACTTTTAGAAAGGATTTTACTTATGCCCCCTAAGTTCAATTATATGCATTCTATCTTTTTTCCTGATAATCTACGTGAAATACACCCTTATCTAGATGAAGAGCTGGCAGTCTCACAAATATTAGGTCCTACTTTAACTCCTCCTCCTCGTGTCTTTACCCTTTATGAATTAGAGCACTATTACAATGGCCAAAATGGTGCACCTGCCTATGTTTCGGCAAATGGCATAGTTTTTGATATTACACATAATGAAGCTTGGCACATGGGTTCACACTTCTCACTTACACCAGGTCATGACTACTCTAGTTACTTTACTGTTTATCATAGCAATGCGCTAGTAGAAATGGCTACACGTGTTCCAGTTGTAGGTCGTATTGTCTATCCTAACGCTTCTTTCCAGGCTATAGACACCGAACTTGAAAGCTAAATCTCTTACTATAAAAAGATATTCTGTCATTAGACTTTTTATAGCTTAATGGCAGAATACTACTTAACTCTTTCACGCTTATATTTTTATATAATAAAAAGGCAGCTAAAGTATCTCATACTACTAGCCTACCTTCGAAGTTATTCCCTAATCTTCTATCTTCTCTTCTCGCCATTTAAAGTTCATATTAATAGTTGGTTTCTTAAGTCCAATCAATGCTGTAACTACATAATAATGACTTGTTCCTGGTGCCACTACAATTGTATCATCCTCATTTATATTCATTGTCTCATACCCTTTTACAGTAGATATACTCCAATTTGGTTCTTTGGTAATCTTTTCATTAATCCCAAAAAATATACCTCCTTTAGCCCCATTACAACAACTATTATTAAGATTTCCCTTTGAAATACAGTCTACTTTATTGAGATTCTCTAGAGTATGGTACGCATTACATACTTCAACCCGGCACATTTCCTTAGATAAATTGCATATACTGACTACATCTAGCCAAACATTAACCCCTGAATCTACTGGATTACTCAAACCAACAACTACATTTTTACCAAAATTAAGTTCAGGTGTTGCACATAAGAAATATTGACCTGCTCTCTTTTCTTCATGTCTCCTATTCATTGGACCAATGCCTTGTTCATTCATCTTTTTCCCCCCTAAATAAACCTTTTTATAAGCTATTTCTTGAATATATTGTCCATCCAGCTCTTCTAAGGTAATGTAGTTATATAAGGGTATTCTATCTACAGGTACACCTTGATTATACCTATAATTTAATTTTATGATGCAACCTCAGTAATTATCACATCTTTTGTATATTTATATGAACTTTTAGTTGTCCATGTCAAACAATTTTGGCTTATCCTTTTCTACTATTTTATAACAATGATTTAATGGGCCATTTCCTTTACCTAAATCCAAATTAGCAGCAATAGCTCCTGTTACATAAGTCTTAGCCTTCTTTACACTTTCTTGTATTGTATCTCCTTGTGCTAAATTACATGCAATAGCTGATGAAAGTGTACAACCTGTGCCATGTGTATTAGGATTATTAATTCGCTTACCTGCTAACCAAATACATTCACCTTTTGTATAAAGCAAATCATCTGCTGTTTCCTCTAAATGACCTCCTTTAATTAAAATATCTCCCTTAAAGAAGGCCTCTATCCTTTTAGCTGCAGCTACCATCTGGTCTTTTGTATGTATCTCAAAACCTGCTAAACATGCTGCTTCATGTAAATTAGGTGTAATCACTTTAACCTTAGGCATCACTTTCTTACAAAGGGTTTCAATAGCATCATCACTCATTAATTTACTACCACTGGTAGAAATCATAACTGGATCTAGTACAATATTGTCTAATGCATATTCCTCTATTTTAGCCGCAATGACTTCCATTATTTCCTTAGAAGAAATCATCCCTATTTTTACTGCATCTGGTCTAATATCATTTACTATACAATCAATTTGTTGTGCCACAAAGCCCGGTGTAACTTCTTCCACGCCATAAACTCCTGTTGTATTTTGAGCTGTTAATGCAGTAATTGCACTCATAGCATACATACCATGAGCTGTAATAGTTTTAATATCTGCTTGAATACCTGCACCACCACTACAATCTGAACCAGCTATTGTTATAACCTTCCTCATAACCAGTCCTCCATCTCAGTAATTTCTAGCATATAATAGTCACAAAGTGCTTTAATCATTTCTGTCTCTGGCTCAGCTTCTGAATCATAGATGCCTAACACCTTAAATCCTGCTTCCTTAGCGGTTTTTACACAGTACCCTGCATCTTCTACAATCACAACTTCCTCTTCAGTAAGCCCCATCATTTTAGTAACTTCTCGATAAATTGTAGGTTCATCTTTCCAATAACCAATATCACTACAGCTTATGACAAGGTCAAAATAGTCTAAAATACCTAAATTCTTAAGTCCTATAAGTGCTAGTTCTTTACCTGTAGCTGTGGCAATGCTCATTTTATAGCCTTTATTTTTGAGACTTTCTAAAACTTCTTTTGTTCCTTTCTTTAAAGGAATAGTCTCTGCATAAGCTGATCGCATCAAATCATTAATGCCGGCTAAAATCTCTTCTACAGACATTTGTAAACCTAAATCATTTATAAAGTAATGTGCTGTATCTATAAAACTCATTTCTTTTAAACGTTCATTAATATCTTCAGGTGGTGTAATCCCATTATTTCTTAATAAACTTCCACCAATCCCTCTCCAAGTGGACATAGAATCCAGTAATGTCCCATCCATATCAAAAATAATTCCCTTAATCTCTGGTCTATTTACCTTCTTCATATTTACACCCCTATCATTTGTTCACTTAAAACTTTAAGTGTTCTAGTAGATTCTTCAATATTACTTTGTGCAAAGATAGCTGATACTACAGCAACACCATCAATGCTACACCCTGCCAAAGTCATTATATTCTCCTTGTTAATTCCACCAATTGCCACAACTGGAATATGTACATTTTTACGAATTTCTTTAAGTGTTTCAATAGCAGTAGCCTTAGCATCTTTTTTGGTGAAAGTTTCAAATATTGCCCCCACTCCCACATAATCCGCTCCTGCCTCTTGTGCTTTAATCGCTTGTTCTACAGTTTTGGTTGATACACCTAATATCTTATTTTTTCCAATCAGCCTTCTTACTTCTTCTGCTGGCATATCCTCTTGCCCTACATGAACACCATCTGCATCTACTGCTAATGCCACTTTCACATTATCATTAATAATAAAAGGAACGCCATAAGCATCTGTTAACTTTTTAATTTTTCTAGCCTCTTCTATAAAAGTTTCCTCATCTAAATCTTTTTCTCTAAGTTGTAAGCAAGTAACACCACCTTTTAAAGCTTCTTCTACTTGCTCCTCTAATGTTCTCCCCTTTAACCAGCTTCTATCTGTTACTGCATATAAACACATAGCCATTTTATCTATATTCACCATTTAAATATCCTCTTTTCTATTTTATTATTACTGCCAAGTAATATTTACCCTATAACTAGTGCTTTATCTCGCTTCAATCTTCGCTTCCTTAGCTAAGAAATCTCCTTCTAATAAGCTCATGTAATCCATTAGGTACACTTTAAAGCTACCTGTACCTTCACCTTTTACTTGAATCTTATTATAAGCCAGTTCACCACACACTCCTATTGCACTTACCGCACCAACTGTAGCTTCTAATATATTCCCTTGATTTGCACCACAAAAACTTCCAATCAAGCTTGTGAGCATACAACCTGTACCCGTTATCCTAGACATCATACTATGACCATTTCGAATAATATAAACACAATCCCCTTGTGCCACCACATCAATAATTCCAGTAATAACAACAACTGCACCTACACGCTTACTTAAATTCTTGGCTAACATAACTACTTGGTCTAAGTTACTTTCACAGATTCTATCTTCTGCTACAGCATCTACCCCCTGTGTCATGCCTGCACCTTCATAAATTGCCTTAATCTCAGAGATATTCCCACGAATTACAGAAAATTTTACTTCATTTAAAAGCTGAAGTACCGTCTGCATTCTAAGAACTGATGCACCTACTCCTACTGGGTCTAAAATAACAGGGTAACCCAAATGATTTGCCCTACGTCCAGCTCGCATCATAGCATCTATAGTTTTTATATTTAATGTGCCAATATTGATCACTAATGTATCACATATACTTGTAATATCTTCAACTTCCAAAGCCTCATCTGCCATAATAGGCGAACCCCCACTAGCTAATATAATATTGGCACAATCATTGACTGTAACATAATTGGTAATACAATGTACCAAAGGCGAATTTTCACGTATGTTCCTCATAATATTATTTAATGCCATATTTAATCTCCTCCTATAAAAATAATCCTATTTAAACTAATAAATAATTATACCCATATTTAAATGCATCCAATAGGCCACTTATTATATGGCCTCAAACCTTCTACTTACATAAAAAGGAGCATTGTACTAACTCTTCTAGTACAACAGCTCCTTATCTCTTACTGATTTATCAAAAATATATCTCTTCAAATCACATAATGTTCCCTACGTTGGCATTATCCAAATCAGGTCATAGGTCGAAGCTGTCAACTTCCTCTCAGCCTGCTCACAGGCTCCCTCCACTACTTAATTAATTTTTCTGAATACTCCCTCAGTATAGCATACTCCCCATCTAAGGTCAAAGCCCTTTATTTGATTTGTGTTACCTTATACCCTTTATTCCGTAATTGGTCAATGACACTATCCCCCTCAGCTGTAATATAATGTGCTGCCCCGACTACTATAAAATATGTATTACCAGTATCATTACTGAGGCATTCTTCAATTTTCTCTGTCATCTTGGCATTACGCTGAGTTAGTAACTTATCAGTATATTCCTCAGTTAATGCTTGATTACCTAAATTAATACTACTTGTATTATAATATTCCTCAAAACCTTGAATATCACCAGACTTCATTAACGTTAACCACTGATCATCTATTTCCTTAATTTCTTCTTCACTTAAACTTTCACTTAAATCCCCATTTAATAGACTATATAAATTCCCTAGAAGTAAATTTTCTTGTAACTCATCAGAAAAACTATCAAATATTTTTGCCTGTAATTCATAGCTTTCTAAAGGATAAATTTCTTTCTCATCATAATATGCCTTATATAAAAAATAATTATCTATACCATAATCTGCAACTTCTCGCTCCGCATCAACTTCCTCTGTATCACTTAGAGTTAAATTAGATATATAATTACTTAAGTACCAGGCTTTAAACATATTTATTTGTGACTCCGTAAGTCCTATGACATCTTTATGAGATACTAATAGCTCGTAAGTATCTTGTGAAATATGGTCTTTTAATGATGAATTATCATTATACAAGGTTAAATCAACAAACTTATTATAATCAGCTTCATCTGATGTATCAATTTCAAATCCAACTACATCTGATGTTTTATAAGCTTCTAATATCTCATGATTAAAAGGATATAACCTAGCATCTGCTACATGAATAGACCCCAATAAATAGACCTTATTCTTTCCACCTTCTACTTTCCAAAAGTATCCCTTACTTCCTGCATCTAGTTTATTATATATCCAATCCATTACCCTAGTTCCAAATACTATAGCTTCTTCTACAGTACACACTCTATTTAACTCAAGATCTTTTAAATTCCCAGAAACAATATTATTTTCTCGCATAAAATCTATAGCATTCATGCCATCTAATTCTATCTCTACCGGATACGCATAACTTTGAAGTACTAAAAATAGTTGTCTTAATACTTCTTCCCTAGTATTACTTTTAATTTTCTCATCTATTATCTTTGTTTTTAACCTTACACCATTTATGCTACTAATCTTTTTACTAATTCCTTTTCTTAGCTCATCAATTTGAGCTTTACTAATCTGCTTTCTAAAATTATCATGCCATTCTAATGAATAAATTCCATAATTTTGACCTTCCATAATGACTTGCATAGCCCATTCACTTGGATATTTTACATCCAGTTCTTCCTTAGCCATAACTGGCACCACAAATATTATTATAGCTACTATGCTCCCCAAAAACTTACTAACTATCCTCTTCCAGTACTTCTCCCCTTTAATCATCTCAACACCATCCTATTATTAGTACTCATTATTATTTCTAACTTAATAAGTATATCACTACTTTCAGTATATAAACACCAATTAACAGAATTTTTAAACTGCATTTATGTTACACATACAAAAAGAGGCCATTCACAACGAATGACCTCTTCCTTATCTAACGCAGAGACTGGGATTCGAACCCAGGGAGGTGTTACCCTCGCCGGTTTTCAAGACCGGTGCCTTAAACCAACTCGACCATCTCTGCTTATTAAATTATTTATGCAGCAGGCTGAATAAATATGCCCGAGACCGGAATCGAACCGGTACGAGGGTTAGCTCGCAGGATTTTAAGTCCTGTGCGTCTGCCAGTTCCGCCACTCGGGCACGATACTTGCTCAACCGCTACTGCTTAATCAGTATATTATAATTTCTGACCTACGTCAATACTTTTTTAAAACTTTTTTACATCTTATAGATAAACCATTTATAAGTCTAAATAATGTTATAACACTTCAGAAAATAAGTAGTCCTAAAATACCTAAGCTCATGCTCATCATCACGACTGAAAATCATCTTCTATTTTAAAGATTTCATCCTTCACGCCATTTTCTTGATTAGCAATGTAATTTCTAATCATTTCTTCTGTTATACTTCCTACTGTTGCACAAAAATATCCTCTTGCCCATAAGTGCTACCCCCAATACTTTTTCAATAATAATCTTATTAGTATACACTTATAGTGGGGGTAACATTTACGTTTTTATTATCTCAGAAAAGCTCCATTATTAATATCAATACAAGTACCATTAATATATTCAGGCGCTTCCACTGCTAACCAATATATAGCTTGTGCAACTTCAATAGCTTCCGCAAATCTATTAGTGACTACCGATGACTTTATTTCAGCTTTTCTAGCTTGTGGAATTACTTTCATCATCTCAGTATTAACTGGACCTGGTGCTACTGAATTAATTACTACTCCTTTTCCACCTAGTAATTTGGCAAAACTTTTGGTTGCATTTATAATACCAGCTTTAGATATGCCATACCAAATATCAGGATGTCCTATTTGCCCTGCAATTGATGCTGTATTAATAATTCTTCCTCCACCATGTTTAATCATTTGAGCCGATACATGTGTTATAAATTCTATTGGAGCATAAAGGTTAATATTCATTAATCTTTCTCTCTCTGTAATAGGATAATTATCATATGCAATCGAATTCATTATGCCAGCATTATTTATTAAAATATCAATAGCTCCAAAGTCACTTAATATCTTACTTATAAGTAAATGAATATCTGCTATATTAGCAAGATCATACTCTATGGCATGTACTGCATCATTCTCTTTATATTTAAAATCCTTAAAATCTCTCGCAATAATGATTACTTCATAATTATTTTTCACAAAAAGATCAGTTAATTCTAAACCGATTCCTTTATTTCCTCCTGTTATTAATACTCTTTTTTTCACATTTATCAACTACCTTTCATAATATTTCTCTAAAAATCATTTTCTATTTTAAAGATTTCATCCTTCTCGTCATTTCCTTGATTAACAAATAATATTGTATCTGTTTAAACCTAACTTTATATTAATTTAATTATAGTTACACTAAATACTATGTAAACTACCATTTTTAAACTTAATATCTACAATCAAATCATCAATATTACTCCAACCTTTTTTAGCAATATCTGAAATAATCTTACTATAGTACAAGCTTACATCACTTTTTTGTCTCTCACTCATATAAGGCGCTTTTCTTATACTACTGGTATAAATATCTATAATATTTATGCCCTCTTCTGTAAGAAACTTACCATCTTTATTAGTCAGTTTACTTAAGTCATATCCTGTATGATTTTTTACTTCTCGATAAGCTTGAAACTTATCATATGCCTCATGATTAATGTCTTCTTTTTCAGTATATCTAGTAAATACATGATAAAATAGATTCTCTGGATTCTTTTCTATATTTAATACCTTCTCTATCTCTTGTTTTAAACTATCTTCTATAATACCATTTGCAGTTACTTGATAACCATAGGGATTAATAGAAAAGGTAATTTCTTGTCCATCAGCTATATCTATACCATTCTCCTTAAATAGTTCTGTAATTTGCTTATTTACTGCATCTATGTTAAATTGTTTTTCTCTAGCCCTCTCTACTGTACTATCTACTGGTTGCTCATCTTTAAGTATATAATCATCATAATAAATAGCCGTTAACTTTCCATATCTTAACATATCACTTTCATTTTTCATTGCTATCTCTCTTTGAGTTTGTGTCATATCTGATCTGTAGTAAGATGAATATGGGTTTATATACTTATCTACAATATGCCCCTGTGCATTACTATAACTTTTATTATGCTTATTTACTTTAGTATAATAACCTATCAGCTTTTCTTCTGTTTTTTCAAATGCTCCAATATAATTGTTATTATAGATAATCATTTTAAACTCCCCCTTCCATAAAATAATATCATTAAGAAACGACTGCCTTATATCCATATTGATTTTCTATCCTTAATACTTTTTTAATACCTCTTTAAAAATATCTTTATAATGATCAATACTTCCATCTGCAAGGTCAAAATAACTATTATCTAATTCCTCTACCCTTAAAACTGCCCTATCATCATCTTCTATAACAGGAAACCTTCCCATCATACACTGTGGAATATAGTAAGTACCTTGTCTTGCAGACCCCTCTCGATTATCATATGCTAAGAAAAATAAATATTCTTTACCTGGTTGTGAAGGATTGTATAAGTCATGTCTAAACATAGTGTTTTGATCTATATAATAATCCTCTATTAAAGTAATAATATTACCAACTTCCTTATCATCGTTATAAACCTCAGTAATCTCTAATTGTGTTTTTGTGTATCCATAATGTATGTCTTCACAAAGTATATTTTCTTTATTAGGTAAAACTTTTGCTTTTACTATAATAGATGATTTTTGCTCTAAGTCCTCTAAATCTTTAACTATTGCACTAGGTCTATATTCATAGTGAGAGTCCCTTATCTTTAGTGAATCTAAACTATCTGCTGCATATGTAACCGAGCAGCAACTTACTATACTTAAGATACTTAAAAATGCTTTTAGTTTTTTTAATTTCATTTTATTATCCTCCCATAAATCTAAAAACTTATCTGTATATAATATATACTATCCTACCACGTACATTAGTTTATTAACTTATTTTTCCTAATATTTAATTATTTTTTAATCATTTAGTAATATTAAGGTTGTTTATTTTTTATACCTATTAATACGGATACAATTTGCAAACTGGTGATTTTATTTATATATTGATTGATATGCTTATTCAAAAATAATAGTATTCATACATATCAAAAGAGGCTACACACTAATTTATTAGTGAGATAGCCCCATGTTCTTCTTACCTTATTTAACATCTCTAATAATAGATTTTATTTATCTTTCTTTTTAGACATAACATCAAATACTACTGCTGCTAATAATACCAAGCCTTTTACAGCTTTTTGCCAGTTGGCATCTATACCCATGATGGACATACCATTATTTAGTACACCCATAAATATAGCACCAATTACTACACCCGGTACTGTTCCTATACCGCCGTAAGCAGATGCACCCCCTATGAAACAGGCACCGATCGCATCCATTTCATAGTTTGTACCAGCCGTTGGTGCAGAAGAATTAAAACGTGCCACACATACAAGTGCTGCAACTGCTGATAGAAATGCCATATTTAAATATGCCTTAAAATAAACTTTATTTGTATCAATACCACTTAATTTAGCAGCCTTTTCATTACCACCTATGGCATAATAGTGGCGTCCTGGTACTGTTTTAGAAGTATAGTAACTATATAATGCGACAATGACTGTTAATAAAATTAAAATCATAGGTATACCTTTATATAAAGAAAGTTTATAGCCTAATGCTAAAATAACTACTGCAATAATCCCTACTCTTATGAGTTCTACTACTAAATTTTCTTGTTCATAACCCTTTTTAATCTTTGTCTTATGATTTAAAAATTTAAATGCTACAAACAATATTGCTATGGCTATGCCCATAATTAAAGCTAATCTTGGTGCACCTATGTAACTATTAAATAATGATAAATATTGTTCTGGGAAAGGTGAAATTGTAAGACCATTTAAAACAAGTAATGCCACACCACGCCATAATAACATACCAGCTAAGGTTACGATAAATGGGGGGATACGTACATATGCAATCCAGAATGCTTGCCATGCACCTATTAAAAGTCCTGTTAATAAACAGAATATAATAGCTACACCTATATTCATCTTAAATTCAACTATCATTTTTCCTGCTAATGCACCTATTAAACAAACAATTGAACCTACTGATAAGTCGATATTACCACCTGTTAAAATACAAAGTAACATACCAACAGCTAATATAACAACATAACTATTTTGCGCAATTAAATTAGTAATATTTTGAGCTGATAATAATGCCCCATTTGTCTGCCATGTAAAGAAAAGGGCAACTAAAATCAGTGCAATAATCATCGTGTTTTTCTTTAATACTTCTTTTATATCCATTTTCTATTCCCCTCTCCCTGATTTTAAAATATATGCCATAATTTTTTCTTGAGTTGCTTCTTCGCCACTTAATTCACCTACTACTTTTCCCTCATTCATGACATAAATGCGATCACACATACCAAGTACTTCTGGTAATTCAGATGAAATCATAATCACTGATTTTCCTGCTGCCACTAAGTCATTAATAATGCAATAAATTTCATATTTAGCCCCTACATCTATTCCTCTTGTAGGTTCGTCCAATATAAGTACATCTGGCTCAGCAAACATCCACTTACTTAGTAATACCTTCTGCTGATTACCACCACTTAGATTACCTACATGCTGCAATACACTTGGACATTTCGTATTAAGTTTTTCTTTATATTCATTTGCTACTTTAATCTCTAAGGCTTTATCAATCACGCCTAACTTACTCACCTTATCCATCTTTGCCATAGTTGTATTAGTATAAATCGGGTTAGAAAGTACTAGTCCATTTCCCTTTCTATCTTCTGTTACATAAGCTAATTTCTTTTCAATAGCCTGTTTCACATTTTTAAGTTCTACTTCTTCACCATTAATCTTTAATTTTCCACTAATATTACTGCCATAGCTTCTTCCAAATAAGCTCATAGCGAGTTCAGTTCTACCAGCTCCCATTAGACCTGATATACCCACTACTTCTCCTTTTCTTACAGTTAAATTCACCTGATCTACAACCTTACGTTCCGTATAAATAGGATGGTATACACTCCAGTCTATAACTTCTAATCCAATTTCCTTACTAGGCTTAGTCTCACGTTTAGGAAAGCGATTACTCAAATCCCTTCCTACCATTCCTTTGATAATACGATCTTCACTTATATCATCTTTCTTTTTATCTAATGTCTCAATGGTTGAGCCATCCCTAATAATCGTAATCTTATCTGCCACATAAGAAATCTCATTTAGCTTATGTGAAATAATGATAGAAGTCATACCTTCTTTCTTAAACTGTAACAATAAGTCTAGGAGCACCTGTGAATCTGATTCATTCAAGGATGCTGTAGGCTCGTCTAATATTAAAAGTTTTACCTTCTTTGCTAATGCCTTAGCAATCTCTACTAGCTGCTGTTTACCTACACCTATATCTTTAATTAATGTTCTAGCTGATTCCTTTAAGCCAACTGTTTTTAATAACTCATCTGTCCTAGCATAAGTTTCTTGCCAATCTACCGCCAATTTCTTGCCTTGCTCATTTCCCAAAAACATGTTTTCTCCAATGGTCATATAAGGTACAAGTGCTAGTTCTTGATGAATAATAACAATTCCCTTGCTCTCGCTATCTTTAATGGTCTTAAACTTACAGATATCCCCATCAAAAATAATATCTCCCTCATAACTACCATATGTATAAATCCCACTTAATACGTTCATTAAAGTAGATTTTCCTGCACCATTCTCTCCTACCAGTGCATGGATTTCACCCTCTTCTACTTTTAAATTCACATTATCTAGTGCTTTTACGCCAGGGAATGTCTTGGTAATGCTCTTCATCTCCAAAATTACTTTTGCCAAATGAATCCCTCCCTATATTGAGAGGGTACTACAAAATTACCTTCATTTTGTAACACCCTCTTTATAAATTTTTCATTTAAGCCTTAAATTTAAATCTTAACTTAAATGCTTTAATTAACTTAGATATTAAAGAAAAACTTGAACCTTATTATTGTAATTTATCTTCTGTATAGTAACCTGAGTCTATTAGAAGTTCTTTATAATTATTAATATCTGCAAATACTGGCTCACATAAGTAAGATGGAATAATACCTGTACCATTATCATAAGTTTCTGTATCATTAACTGGTACTTCTTCACCATTTACAATAGCTGTTACCATTTTTACAACTTGTGCTGCAAGTGTTCTTGTATCCTTAAAGATAGACATTGATTGTTTATTAGCAATAATATTTTTAACAGAGGTAATATCACAATCTTGACCTGTTAAAATTGGGAATTCTCCATTATAAGATGCTACAAGTGCATTGGTAATACCATTTGCCACAGAGTCATTTGAAGAAAGTACAGCATCTAATTTTGTACCATCTGAGTAGTATGCAGCAATAATATTTTCCATACGTTTTTGAGCTTCTTCTGTTGACCAGTTAGGTGTTGCACATTCAGCTAAAGTAGTTGAACCTGATTTAACTACAAGTTTACCTTCATCAATATATGGTTGTAGTACCTTCATAGCCCCACCAAAGAAGAAGTTACAGTTATTATCATCTGAAGAACCTGTAAATAACTCAATATTAAATGGGCCTGCTGCATTTTTAAGATCTAATGCATTTTCTATATACTCACCTTGTAATGTTCCAACTAATTCATTATCGAAAGTAGCATAATAAGATACAGCATCACTTTGCATAATTAAACGGTCATATGCAATAACAGGAATACCTGCATCTTTAGCCCCACTTAATGCTGTTCCAAGAGCTGTTCCATCAATAGATGCAACAACTAAAATATCACAATTACTTGCAATCATATTTTCGATTTGTGACACCTGAGTAGCAATATCATTATTGGCATACTGTAAATCTACTTCATATCCAGCAGCCTTTAATTCCTTCTCCATGTTTTCTCCATCTTGCACCCAGCGTTGTAAGTCTTTCGTTGGCATTGCTACACCAATTTTCTTAGTGTCACCAGTACTTGTTCCACTTTCTGCTGTTCCATCTGTAGTTGTTGCACCTGAGCCACAACCTACCACTGAAAATGTCATTAAAGTGGCTACCCCTAATCCTAACCATTTCTTTAAACTCTTTTTCATCTCAATTCCCCCTATTTATAAAATAGTTTTCTTATAATTTCAGTATATCTTCTTTGAAACAGGAGTTACTTGTGACTTTCTATACTTTTTTATGGACTTTTAAAGTAAAAGGTAGTACTAGCATTTTTTTAAGATAATAAAATGCTAGTACTACCTTTTACTTTAACCCTTTCATTACTTTGCAATATTTTATATCACGCATACATCAAGTGTTACTCCATCCCTATTTCCATCAAGTTTAAATATACATCTTCCTTTTTGTGAAAACCACTTTCTATAATCACTTCATTCATATTTTCCTTTGTTACTTTAATTGGCTTTAATAAGTAACAAGGCACCTCATATGTACCATCATTAATAGTCTCTAATGCTGATATCTCCTTAATGCTTTTCTTTATACCCAGCTTACTACTTACTACTTCATTAACTAATTTATCGCCTACTGATTTTTTATTTTCTACTAACTCTACTGCATACTCTGCTCCTAATTTCGCTAGCTGTATAACATCTTTATAAACTGTCATTTCTTGTGTCCCTTCTACAACTCTTTGACAAGCTGACAAATCACCATCTTGCCCCACCACACATACCTTTCCTGCTAATCTTTTTTCTGCTAGTGCCCTAATGGCTTCTCCTGCTAAATCATCATTCCCACAAAAAACAGCATCGATATTTTCCTCTTGATTAATCCCATTAGACACAGCATAAAAAGCTTCTTCTGGTTTCCAATTCACTGCATAGCTCTTATTAATAATATTAATTTTCTTATCTGCCATTAGCCTATCGAATTCTGCTTCTATTATTTCTACATTATGGTCTGTATGTGGGCCAAATACTACAATAATATTGCCATCTTCCCTCGTATTTCCAATAATACTCTTAGTCAGTAATCGCCCAATCTCTGCATTATCAAAGGATAGGTATAGATCAACATTTGCATTTTCTATTAACCTATCATATGCCACAATCTTAATATCTGCTTCTTGTGCCCTTTTAAGAACTGGTAGTAACGCCTCACCATCTGTTGCCACTACTACAATAACATCCATCTTATTCTTTATAAAATACTCAATCTGCTCTATCTGTTTTGATACCTCTCCATTAGCATTTTGTACATCTACCTCAGCTCCCAACTGTTCTGCCCTTGCTACAAAGGCATCCTGCTCTCTATGCCACCGCTCTATCACAAAGGAGTCAAAACTTAAGCCAATCTTTATCTTATCTTCTTCCTTCATGATTTCTTCTTTTGTCCCTGTACATCCACTTAAAGTTAAGATACATAAAATCAAAATGACAATATACTTCTTCTCATTCAAATGCTATGCCTCCTCCCGATACTCTGTAGGCGTAAAGCCTACACTTTTTTTAAATAGACGACTAAAATAATTAGGATCTTTATAACCTACTCCAATGCAAATTTCTTTTATACTAAGTGCCTTATCTTTTAATAATTGCTTTGCTTTTTCTATACGTATATCCGTAATATAGTCAATAAAGTTTTTTCCCGTTTCTTCTTTAAATATCTTACTAAAATAATACGGACTAATATTAATCTGCTTTGCTACTAAATCTAAGGAAATATCTTTATACACATGAGTTTCTATATAAGCCTTTGCTTCTCTAATAATCTGACTCTCTCCATCTTCCTTATACTTTAACATCTGCTCACTTAAAGTCGTAAGTATCTGGATAAAGCTCCTTCTTAATTCTTGTCCTATACTTGCCTGTCTAATGCCTTCTATATTAATTTCATCTATAACCTTTACAGCCTCTTCCCATTCCGTTTCTTGCCTACAGCTTATTCCTCTCTCTCCTATGACTTCTCGCTTAGCAATAATAATAATTTCCCATAGCTTATTCTTTATCTCCTCCTCATGACTTTTATACCGCTCTACTATCCAATCATAGAGTATATTAGCTTCACTCATCATTGCCGAAGTACTGTGATTCCTGAGATTTTTTAGCATAAGCTTTTCAACTTCTATAGGATAAGCCTTTACCTCTTTTTGCATTCCTGTTAAATCTTTAATATGGGTTACTGTCTGCTTACTTTCACTCACGGCCCTTACAGCTTCTTTATAGGACTCTAAAATATTTACCGTAGGCCTAATCGCTCCTATTCCCACCTTAAATATGATATCTACTCTATTTTTTAATTTATGTGCCATTCCTCGTGCTTGCTCAATATTTTTAATGCGTTCACTATATTCTTCATTCTCTATCTCACAAGGAACAAATACTACTATGCGATTAGCCATTACTGGCCCTACTACCCCATCAAAAAACTCTTTCACGATTTCTCTTATTATCTGATAATATTTTTGAACACGTACTGCTATACCTACATGATTGGTCATATTATCTCTTTCTGCATCTTCTCTACATTCAATAACCATCATGTAACCATAGTCTTGTTCAATACCTAGCAATTGTTTTGCGTTATATGCTATCTCACTATAATCCTCTTGAAATACAATATTATAAATTAAGCTACTTTCTATAATAGGCACTACAGATTCTAATTTCTCTCTGTTTTTTAGTTCTATTTCACGCTTATATTTCTCCTCATTAATACGCTTCATAGCTTTTTCTAGAACCTGTACAATCTTATTTGCATTAAATGGCTTTGTTAAAAACTCCAATACATTTAAATCAATGGCCCTTTTAGCATGATCAAATTTATCAAATGCAGATAATACTATAAAAATAGTATGACTACTAAACTTTTGAATCTCCTCTATAGCATCCATTCCATTAATTCCTGGCATTTGAATATCCATTATTACGATATCAGGCCTAAACCTTTCTGCTAACTCAATAACACTTCTTCCCGTCTTAGCTGTCTCAATCTCAAAGATATCCTTGAAATTCTTTTTAATAATCATCTTTAAAGATTCTAAAACAAGGCCTTCATCATCTGCCAACATAATCCTATACATACTTATCCCCCTTAAGACATTTATATCTTAGTACCTTACTCTTAGTATATATCCATTTCTTCTTTAATAGGAATATTAATACTCACCTTTGTCCCTTGATTTATGCCCTTACTCTCTATCTTTAATATTCCCTCTACACCGTAATATAAGCTCAACCTATCTATTACATTTCTTAATCCTATATTACTAGAATCCTTATTTTCTGCTTCCTCAGTATTGCTTCCCTGCCCTACTTGCTCACCAGCCATAATGCTTTCTATCTTCTCCTTGCTCATACCTATTCCATTATCTTCTACACAAATACAGACTTTATCCCCCTGCCTATATACAGATAAAGTAGTCTTTCCTTCCCATTCTATATCTCGCACCCCATACTTATATACATTCTCCACAATAGGTTGCAAAATCATACTGGGTACTTTAATATGAACAAGTTCTTCATCGATCTCCTTTTTAAAATTGATTTCCCCTAAAAATCTCACATTTAATATATAAATATAATGGTCTACAAGTTTAATCTCCTCTCTTAAACTTGTCTCCTGATTGATTCTAGTAATATTATATCTAAAAAACTCTGCCATATTTTCAATAAAAATTGAAGTTTGCTCCGCCTCCTCTATCATTGCTAACTGCATTCCAGCATTCAAAGAATTAAACAAAAAATGAGGATTAATTTGTGCCTGTAGATATTTTAACTGTGCATCCTTTAAATGATTTTCCATAATTAATTCTTTTTCTTTCATCCTAGCTGTTTCAGCCATTGTCTGAGTCAGGGTATCAATATATTGACGAATACTTATTACCATCTTATTAAACGCCCTATACAAAACTTCTATTTCATCTCCTGTCCTAATCTCTACTAACTCACTTTCAAAATTACCCATAGCAATCTCATTAGCTGACCTCGAAAGTCGTATTACTGGCGCTGTAATACGCTTTGTAAATAACAAAACAATTAAAGTATTTAATGTCATAATACTAAGTAAAGTTAAAGTACTTACTAACTCTACATGCTTCAAAATCTTCCTTAATGCCACATACTCACTGGAGTTTCTTTTAAACTGGCTATCATTTAAGCTATTAATATATGTATTTATAAAATTATAAATATTAGCTGCCTGGTTATATCCCTCATTATACTTCCTAATATTTCTCCCTCTCTTTGCCTGTACAGCTTCCATGGTAATCTCTAAATAGACTTCTGTCATATTTTTTATATTTTTTTCCATTAATAAACTACTATCATCATATATCTTATCATTTAATCTAGTTATTTTTTCTTCAACGTCCTGTACGCTAATATAATAGGCTTCTAGTGACTCTGAGCTCTTAACACTGAGATATTCATACATATTACTTTGCACATTATCTAGTGCCTCTGACAGCTCTGTAAGCTTAAGATTACTCCCATATACTACATCAAACTTGCTCAGCGTATGATTAATATTAATATATGTTACGACATGTCCCCCTAATACAACAATTGAGGTGTACATAAAAATCAAAACTAACTTCTGCCCCATACTCCTCTTCTTTAAAGTCTCCATACTCCCCTCCAATTACTCCCCATTAATTAACCTTCAACTAAAACTTCAACTTCTACTCCATTAAATAATTTAAAACATTATCTCTATCAATTACCCTAGTATCTACTGTAAAATATCCATTTACACTTCCATTTTTCTCATAAGCCTCAAGTGCCTGTATACCTTTTCTCCCCATCTCTAATGAATCTACAGATACTGTAGAATAAATAATTTGTTTATTAATCCCTTCTAAAATCTCCTTACACTCATAATATCCAATAAGATTAATCTCTCCTACCTTGTTGTAATCTACTAATGCCTGATACGCACACAATGTATCTACTGCGGATAAACACACCACTATATCTGGCTTTTCATTATTTCTTAAAACAATATTACGAATGTTCTCTTCTGCACCAAATCTATATGCCGAATCTATAACTTTAGTCTCTATTTTCACCTTCTTTTTCTCTAGTGCTTCTGTAATGCCCAAATAAATCATATTTTGATTTGTACTCGTCATATTAGTGTCCATTAAAATCATAATCCTTACCTCTTTTTCCCCTAAACTATACTCCTCAAGTAATCGGTTAATCTCCTGACCATATACCCCTCCTAAATTAGAACTATTTATTCCAACAAAGCTATTTCTAAACCCATTAGTACTATCATTTAATAATGTCACTACACTAATTCCCTGCTTCATGGCCTCCTTTAATAATACCTCTGAAGCCTCATCTTCTGGTGCAACCAATATGCCATCCACCTTAGATGCAATTGCAACCTCTAAACATTCATTTACTGTATAATCTTCAGCTAATCCCTGTCCCATACATTCCACATATATATTCTCCCGTGCCCCTTCCTCCTTAGCAGCAGCATACACACTTTGCCAAAAAGGATCTTCTACTTCATCTACAATGAGTACATAGTGTTTATCATAAAACTGCCCCTTTACACTATCTCCTTCTGTTATTCCTGTCACTTGTATCTTTATGAAAATAAACTCAAATACAACTATACTGAGCACAATTATTAAACTTATACTAACGACTATCTTTATCCAATTGTTTTCTTCTTTAATTATATCTGTCTCCATATTATCCTTCATGTTAAATCTCCCTTAATACACTATCTTCTATCTATTTACTTTTAATTTTTACAAAAAAATATCTCCTATAAAAGTTCTATTAATAGCTATTTAAAACTACTATTTAAACTTCTATAAGAGATATTCTAATTGTGCCTTTAATATAACTGAGCTGGTAGGATTCGAACCTACGAATGCTGGAGTCAGAGTCCAGAGCCTTACCGCTTGGCGACAGCTCATTATAGTGTTGAACATAAATAATTTTACTCCTATTATTCAAAAAATTCAACACTAATTTTAAATTTATTATCAAATTAAATTCATTTATTATAATTTTTCTAATACATAAATCATATTAATCCCACAATCTAATGTTCCTGGATTTTTAGTAAATAAAATTTCATTCTTTACGATACACTCCCACAACTCTTTATCATATTTAATCTCTCCTAAAATATCCTCTTTTGCATGACTAAATAATCCAGCTGAACTCTTTTCTAATACTTTAACCTGTTTACCAGATAATAATGCATCTACTTCACTACTTATCATCATATGTACATAGTGTTTACTAGGAACTGGGTAATGTGCTTCATCTTGTATTCCTGTATCAAACAACCATTTAGTTGCCTCTATTCCGAACTTTTCTTTCTCCTGTGCCATGCCTTCCATATAATACATTAATGAACCAATCTTTGACATCACACCTAAAATTAATTTTCCTCCCGTCTTTAATATCCTAAGCATTTCATTAATACCATCTTCTTCTCGCTCAAATAAGTAGTTTAATGCACCACCAATACATACCACCACATCATATGTACTATCTTGAATCTGAGGCATTGCTACAATATCTAATTGCTTAAAATCTTCTATCTCCGTATCTAATTTCAAGCTTCTCATCTTATTTTTATTTACTTTTACCTGTACAGGAGAAAGATCTGATGTTACTAATAAACCTGCCATCTTTACTAACTCCTTTGTATATCGTCCCCCACCAGCACCTAATTCAATTACATAATCTTCCCTATTAATATAACGTTTTAAAATATCTAGATGTACACTATATATTAATTCTCCCATTCTATTTTTAGTTAGACGTTCCCATTCTTTTTCTGCAGCTTTATTATAATATTCCTTTGTAATCTCCGGATTATAACTCACCTTGATTCCTCCCCAATAGCAATTTATCTAAGCCTGACTAATTATCTTTGTTTATTATATTATATTATTTAATATTTGTATTGTAAATTATTTACTAAATATTTTTTCTATTTTTACCAATTACTGCTTACAGATATTCTTTAATGTATATATAACAAAAAGAAGCTATTGCATTTTGCAAAAGCTTCTTTTTTAGAAAAGCGGGTGATGGGAATCGAACCCACGTAGTCAGCTTGGAAGGCTGAAGTTCTACCATTGAACTACACCCGCATC
>JAZKZQ010000109.1:0-6471 GCA_045612745.1 Cellulosilyticum sp.
AGAATGATGTAGTAATAGAAATAAGTCAATTTGAAACCAAAGTAATAAAAATATGCAGAGAATTTGGAGAAAATGATATTATTATTACAGATAAGAGTGAAGTACAATCTATATTAGATATTGTAAATAGAGTAGATGAATATAAAATTGTTCCAGAAAATGAAAGATTAGATGGAATGTGCCTTACGTGGCTAGTTTTTGATACAGGAACAACTATAGGTATTTATAACAATCAGGATTATGGGAATGTTGCATCTAAGATTTTACCTGTTGGCACACCAGTATATTTACCGAAAGGTCTTTGTGCTCATATAAAGCAAATAATAGAAAAGCACCAAGCTAGTTAGCCAATAACAGAATAAGGTAAGTAGAATAGCACTATTTCTATATTTAATTATTAACAGATTTATCTAATGGTGATGTATATTTATAACGAATGGAGAATTGCTACGTAAAAATCAAATGTTGAAAATAGAGATATAGGGATTAAAGCATCAAATGAGAGAGATTAAAATATAAATAAATCATCATTTACTAAGAATAGTGTTATTAGGTAGGTTTTAATGCATTGTAATGTCCAAGAAATGCAAAAGCTAACTATAGCTGATTAAAAAACTGCACTAGCAAGCCTTTTTGAGATATATTCTAAATAAACAATTCATAATGGCAATTTACAAGAAGACTATGAGAGATAAAAAAGATTTTTAGTATATTAACACTAAAAATCTTTTATGTATTAATTAAATATTTACAATAACTCCTTATAAAAACTACTTAAAACTAAGATTATTTTAAGGGTGGTTAGATAGAAATAGGTGATACTGTTGAGGGAGCTATATTTCTTAATAAAATAATTATTTGCTTTATGTTACAGATAAAAGATAAGTCATAAACCTATTATTAATAAACTGAATATGGTGGATGTTTTAAAGCATATATTAGTACTTAAATCATAAGGCCATTTAAGGGCAATATAACACAATGGTAATAATAAAATTAAGGAATACAAAATGCCTATATAACTACCTAAGTGATTACCATTATACCAAGATTTCATATCAAAGTGCATTTAATATATAATCACCAATACAAAATTGGTTAATATCAGAAACCCATAATACGCTTAATACTAAAAGGATTAAAGATATACTCTCAAAACATACCTACTTCTTGTTCATATTATTCCTATAATAAAATATCTATTTGTTTAATAGTAATATAATATTAACTGTAAATTAATTTAAATGGTTAGGTAATTTTAGAAGTTGATTATGCATGGAATCAATAAATCTCAGTTTATAGAAAATATAGTTGTCTGAAAAAATGGTTCCAAAGATAGCTTGTTAGAGTATTACGATAGATAGCAGAATAATAGTAGTGGAATAAAAGTGGCCTAAACTAAAGAGGGGAATTTTTAGCCTTTTTACATGATAAAATAGTATTGTCCAATAAAGGCAATAAGCCTCCCTTATATAGCACTTAGTTAGCAAAATGTTAGCTAGGTGCTTTTATATTACTTAAATTTACACAAATACAACTAGAAGGAGTTGACAGCTAGGAAGGAATATGGGGAACTAATTATTACAAATTATTAGACTGGAGGTGGTGGTTTGGGTAAGACGACTCAGCCCATTAAAGATGTGGAACAGGAGATTACTTTATATGACTATCTTTATGATACAGATAGAATGTTATACATATTGGTGATCTTAATGCGTTATACAGGCTTTAGAATTGGGGATTTAAGATGTCTTAAGAAACGAGATATTCTAAATGAGTACTTGGAGATTACAGAAAACAAAACAAAGTACTTAAAGGATAAGTATGAGAAGCAGGCAATACAAAGTGAAAGTAAACCAAAGAAACCTAAGCCACCACGTAAGGTTTTGATTCATCCAAGTTTAAGAAAAGAATTGGATGCTTATACGCAGGATATGAAGAACTGGCAAGTACTGTTCCCAAGTTCAAGGGGGATGAATAAACCGATATCTTATCCCCAGCTAAATAGACGAATCAATAAAGTTGGTGATGTACTTGGTTTAAAGGATTTTGGTTTCCATGCGATACGTAAGACTTGCTTTTATAATTTCTATAAAAAGAGTGGGAAGATAGAAGAAGTACAGCATTTTGCAGGTCATAAGTCACCTGTAACAACTAGTGTTTATATCGGTCTTACACAAGAAGTTAATGACAATATGGTAAAAGAAATGAATGATCCATTGAAACAATTTAAACGGTAGTGGCAGGACACTAATATAGACTTGATGCGTTATGGGAGATATGTATCATTCTTTTATATAAAGAGAGGGTTAGGCTATTAAGTTCAAAGGATAGCAAGGTATATGTACAATGAGAAAGATATAAAAGATAACTCTCATATTTGAAAGGGGTAAAAAGTACTTGGATACATAGCACTAGCCTTTGAGTATCAAAGGTACTTTCAGACGAAAAAAAGGATTTGCGGGTACCATGACCCCAAAAACTCACTAGTTCTAGAAAAATAAAATATTAAATTACCGTTTCCGTACATTGAAAAATATGATAATAAATTAACAAACTAGTATAAAAGTAAGCGGATCAAAGGATTGAGGTGATAGGGTGAAGGAAAAGGAGATTATTAAAACAGATACTATTGAAGGACTGACTGTATCTGCATCTGTATTAGGTGAATTACTAGGCGTAACAGATAGGCGTGTTAGGCAGCTTGCAGGTGAAGGTATTTTTAAGCGTGCAGCAAAGGGTAGATATGTATTACCTGAGAGTATTAAGACTTATATTAAAATGCTGAAAATGGAAAGTGATATTACAAGTTCTAATGAAAATAATGAAATAGATCTTGAAAAAGAAAAAGCCATTCATGAACGCATTAAAAGACAGCAATCTGAAATTAAACTAGCCTTGATGAAAGGTGAGGTTCATAAAGCAGAGGATGTAGCAGATGTAATGATGGATATGTTGGCTTCTTTCCGTTCTAAGATGATTGCCTTACCTCCTAAGTTAGCACCTCTTTTGGTGAATAAATCAGCAGCTAATGAGGTAAGGGAAGTATTAACCAAGGAAATCCTAGAGGTGCTTATGGAGTTAAAGGACTATGATCCAGCTGATTTCTATGGTGAAGAATATATTGAATATGATGAAGGTGAAGTAGAAAACTATGACAGTGATATCAAAGAAGAAAAGGATTAGGCATAATACGTTAGCTTTATTTGCAAAAGTAGCTAAGACTTTAGAGCCACCACCCATTTTAAAACTAAGTGAATGGGCAGATGCAAATAGACGTTTATCTGCTGAAGCTTCTTCAGAGCATGGCAGATGGAATACAGATCGTGCACCTTATCAAAGAGAAATTATGAATGCCATTAGTGATGATGGGGTACATCATGTGATTGTCAAAAGTTCTAGTCAGGTGGGTAAAACTGAAATTGTACTGAATACGATTGGTTACATTGTAGATCATGAACCGAGTCCTATGCTTGTGGTTCAACCTACAGAAACAGCAGCAGAAGATTTTAGTAAGGATAGACTTGCCAATATGATTAGGGATACACCTTGTATTCGAGATAAAATCAAGCCTTCTAAGAGTAGGGATAGTGAAAATACAATCCTTAAAAAGAAATTTCCAGGCGGGATTTTAACCATAGTTGGTGCTAATTCTCCAGTAGGTTTATCAGCAAAGCCTATTCGTGTCGTGCTTTTTGATGAGGTGGACCGTTATCCTGCATCTGCAGGTGTAGATGGTGACCCGGTAGATTTAGGTGAAAAGCGTACAAATACTTTTTGGAATCGTAAGATAATTAAGGTATCCACACCCACAATTAAAGGGATTTCAAGAATTGACCAAGAATATGAAGCAAGTTCTAAAGGGGAATGGAATTTGCCTTGTCCATGTTGTGGCAGGTATCAGCCATTAGAATTTAAACGTTTAAGGTTTGAGGATGCCACAATGCAATGTATGCATTGCCTAGAGTATTTTACAGAAATCGAATGGAAAGAACAAAAAGGTAAGTGGATTCATGCCCATGATGAAAATAAAATAAGAGGTTTTCATTTAAATGAACTAGCGTCTCCTTGGAAACATTGGGATGAAATTATTGCAGCTTTCAAAAAGGCCATGAAAAGTAAGAAAGAAACTGGCAGTATTGAGCAGCTTAAAGCATTTATTAATACGTCTTTAGGAGAAGTCTGGGAAGAGCGAGCTGATGGGGAACAGGTAGAAGATGAAGAACTTTTAGCAAGGCGTGAATATTACTTATCTGATTTACCAGAAGGTGTGGTTTTAGTCACAGCAGGTGTAGACGTACAAGATGATCGTTTTGAAATTGAAGTTGTGGGCTGGGGCAAGGGATATGAAAGCTGGGGCATACAATATAAAGTGATAAAAGGGGATTTAACCAAGGAAGAAACTTGGGATAAGCTAGAAATCTTTTTAGATACGGAGCTTTATTTTGAAGATGGCAGAAGCTTATTAATTGCCGCCACTTGCTTAGATACAGGTGGACATTTTACAGACCAGGCTTATCGTTTTATTAAGCAAATGGAACGTAAACATAAACGTATCTATGGTATTAAAGGGCAAGGTGGTGTTGGTATTCCACTTGTTAACAAGCAGACTACTAATACCAAGACAGGTGTAAGAATCTTTATGCTAGGTGTAGATCAAGGCAAAGAACTCATTATGGCAAGGCTAAAAATTAAGGAAGTAGGCCCAGGCTATTGTCACTTTCCTAAAAATACAGAGAGAGGTTATGAAAGTAGCTTTATGAAAGGGTTAAATAGTGAGCAGCGTCTTATTCGCTTTGTAAAAGGCAAGCCAAGACTAGAGTGGGTCAAAAAAGCAGGAACTAGAAATGAACCTTTAGATTTACGCAATTATGCCACAGCAGCAGTAGATATTTTAAATCCTAATTGGGAGAGCCTTAATGAAAAGGTAGCTAAGGGTATTAATTACATGAAAGGAAGTAAGAGCAGTCAAATTAAGAAATTAAAGAGGAAAAGTGGCGTGATTAATAAGGGGATAGAATTATAAAGTTGACATTATGCGGTGAATAATTCTAAAAATTATGATAATATATTGGAAGTAAATATTTATGGAGGATTATAACAATGAGAAAAATAGAGGCAATAGGGGTGATGGTACTTATACTACTATTTACTTTTACAGCTTGTACAAAGCAAGAGGAAGTACACAATATGTACATTCAAGAGGAAGTACACAATATGTATATTGAAGAGGCAAGTATAACGGATGAAGAAAAACAAATTATAGAGTTACTGGATGTAGATGAGAACTATGCAATTTATGATTTTAAAGTAGATGAAGGCATACAAGCTATGCAAATCAACGTATATGAATTAAAAGATGGTAAGTGGAGTCCTATAAGTGAAGGTGCAAGGGTATTTAAAGGCACACAAGGAAGATTAGCCCTACAGTTTGATAATATAGGAATGGGTGTGACTACAGCATTGCAGAGTGAGCATGAAAAAGGAAATGATAGTTATACTGTGGAGCCTCCTGAAAATTATGAAGGAATGGGGCAAGCAACTTCCAGATTACATAGTAGGACAGAGGTTATTTATGAAAAAGAGATTCCATTAGCAATTCAGATATTAACTGCTAAAAATGAAGTGACCTCATATAATGTGGAATATTTTTATAGCCCTGAAGAATATGCAAAATATGATTATGAATATGTTTATGCAATTACTGTCCGATTTAGTCAAAAAACAGTCAGTGAACTAAATGCTGAAGAGTCTAATTTGCAAAAGAAAAACACAGAAGAGACAGAAAAAGAAGTAGGTGTAGAGCAGCAACAAGAGAAAAAAGAGATTTTAACAATAGAAAAATTAGAAGAGCTTGCTGAGAAAGGAGATCAACTTTCTTGGCAGGATTTTGAACAGTACGAAAGTGTTGATTGTGGAAGTGGCTTATATATTTTAAGATATGCTCTTAATGAAGCGTATTACTTTGTAATTGGTGGTACAAGTATAGATGAGAAACCTATGTATATGCATTTGGTAGAAGCAGATAATAAAGAGAATTACATAGATATAAGAAATCAGAGTATTTCTGAGTTCTTAAAATAGATATATGTAGTCATTTCACAGATTAAGCCTATCCTTTTTTTAGCAAATAGAAAGTAAACATAAATAAAGATGTAGGGGTGTAAAATGTTGAATTTATTAGAAAATATGATAAAATAAAAACGAATCATGACATAAGGAGATAGATTATGAAAGTTTGGGAAGCAAAGTATAATAATGATGTAATACGAGTTGAGAATTACTGGGATAAAGAAAGATTGTATGTGAATGATGTCTTACAAGATGAGCAAATTGGATTAGCTGGTCGTTCACGTTTATTTGGTAAAACTTCATCAGGAGAAGATGTTAAAGTTTCACTAGGTGGTGTTTTTGAAATGCATTGTAATATATTTGTCGATAATAAGTTATTGCTTTCAAAGTAAATGTATT
>JAZKZQ010000110.1:0-7075 GCA_045612745.1 Cellulosilyticum sp.
TTTATAAATGGTTTCTCTATAAAAGTATATATATAAAATATTTGAATATATAAAAATAATTTTATAAAAATATAATATTTTTTGTTGACAAGAGAAGATTTAATAAGTATAATAGTTCTTGTGATTGAGGCAAACAAGCTAATCACAAAAAGTTTTGGGTCATTAGCTTAGTTGGTAGAGCATCAGACTCTTAATCTGAGGGTCCTGGGTTCGAGTCCCAGATGGCTCATTAAAAGAAGCTCAAGGGTAATCCTTGAGCTTCTTTGCGTTTAGATGTTTTTTGGATTTATAATTAGTGAAAATAAAAGATGATTGGTGAATATATACATCAATTTGTAATAAAAAAGTGTGGCTAAATTTTTGCTTCTTACACCTAGTAAAGAACGTCCTGTTATTAACAGGCGTTCTTTTGCGTTTTAGTGCTTTTATAAGATAGTGTAGATATACTTTCTAAAGTATAAAATTAATAAAATTAATAGTGGATTTAACTGGAAAAGAACAGAAACATCTTTGATTTCCTGTATACAGTAATTGTATATAATGTTAAAATTATTTTGAAATATAAAATAATGGGAGGGGGATTTATGAGGAAAAAAGGTTTAGCCTATTTTACTTCAATAGCACTTGCTATGACAATGTTACCTCATCAAAGCTTTGCACAAGAAAAGGCAGAAATAGGTCAGTTGAATGAAGTAGTACCTATAAGTAGGACGACAGCAAGTCAGTTAGAAACGAATGCTTATGTAGGAGAGGGGTATGTGATAGAGTTTAGGGTATTAAGTCAGTGGAGAGATGCATTTATAGGGGAAATAATACTGACCAATATAAGTGAGACCACTTTAGAAAACTGGATGTTACAATTAGATTTGCCTCATGAGATTACAAGTATATGGAATGCACAAATTATGACCCATGAAAAAGAACAATACATACTTAAAAATACAGGATGGAATCAAGATATTGCACCAGGTGAAAGCATAAGTATTGGTTTTAACGCTAGTGTAGATGAAAAGGTGATGAAGCCTAAAAATTATAAGTTACTTGGTGTTAAGAAAGAAGTAACGGGATGTGAAATTGATTTCAAAGTGCTTAATAAGTGGGATGAAGGATTTAATGGTCAAATAAGTATTACCAATAATACAGAAGAAAACATTGAGGATTGGATTTTATCTTTTGATTTTGCTCAAAATATCCAACAGTTTTGGACAGCTGATATTGTAGCCCATGAGGGAAATCGTTATATTATAAAAAACAGAGGACATAATGCCAACATCGCACCAGGGCAAACAATTGTATTAGGATTTTCAAGTAATGTAGGAAATATAATGTGTGACCCTACTCATTATTTATTAGAGCAGATGGGACAAGTACCTAAAGAACAAGATGAAATAGATTATGAGCAAGATACGGATGGAGATGAATTAGTTGATTGCTATGAAGAGATACTGGGTACAGATTCTCAAAATATAGATTCAGATAGAGATGGTTTACCTGATGGTTATGAAGTTTTCACCTTAGGTACTGACCCAACAGTACAAGATACAGATGAAAATGGTATAATGGACGGGGATGAAGACATTGATCAAGATGGCTTAACAAATATAAAAGAATATGCGTTAGGCACAGCACCTAAGGATATGGATACAGATGGTGATAATTTAATAGATGGTAAGGAAGTTTGTGAATATAGAACAGATCCCTTATTAAATGATACAGATGGCGAAGGCTTATCAGATGGCGATGAGATTAAATTACGTTTTAACCCTTTATTAAAAGATACAGACGCCAATGGTGTATGTGATGCTAAAGAAAAGGTTGACCAAGTATTTAATAGGGAGATTGTAAATAGTGAACAACCAGAAGTGAAAAGCATATCAATTGACTTAAGTTGTGCAGGTGTAATAGACAAAGTGGTAAGTGTGAACGATATGTATGGAAAAGATATATTATCAAGTAATGTGATAGGACTCGTTGGTATGCCTATACAAATAGCGTCAAAGGAAGCAGTTGAAAAGGCAGTAATTACTTTTGAATATGATGAAAATATGCTGAAAGATACACGAGAAGAAGATTTGGCGATGATGTGGTATGATGAGGTGCATGATGTATATCAAATTTTAGATAGAGAGAGTGTTATAAATACACAAAATAATACAGTGACCTATGTGGCAAATCATTTGGGAGTGTATTTACTAGTTGATAGACAAAAGTGGTATACTGCTTGGGAAAATGAAATAGATTATGCAGCTGTAGATACAAAAGCAAGTCGTAGCATGTATATGCAGAGAGAAAATGATTTAGAAGCAGATGCGATAGATACACAACTGGTGGATACAGATGGGGATGGTCTAACAGATGTGATGGAAATAGAAGGCGTGAGGATACAAAATGGTGAAGTTATTACTACAGATCCTTTCAAAGCAGATACAGATGGAGATGGCTTATTAGACTCAGAAGAGCTTGGTGATGTAGATGATAGGAAAATAGCTAGTTATAGTCAACGTACAAGAGCTGTTGCAACTTATGCAAATAGTTCAAGTAATCCAAATGCAGTAGATAGTGATTATGATGGCATAAATGATAGTGTAGATGCTAGTCCAAGTAATAATAATTTTTCAGGTATATTACATACAGATTTTGCTGATTCTAAAGTGTCTTATACGATGGATTACAGAGAGTTTTTTAAGGCAAATACAAATTATAGCCCTAAAATCGGAACAATTTCTTCATTATATTCTTCCGTTGTGTATGATAATAATACTTATGCTGGTATGGATATTGCCCCATTTATGAGAGCTAATGGATTAACAGAAATAGCACAATATGACTTAGCAACTACATATAATGATGCAGATGTATCTGAAGCTTATATTGGTCATAGAAAAGTAACTTATAATGGTGAAGATAGAGAAATCATTGCAATTGTTGTAAGAGGGACAAATGGTACAATTGAAGAGTGGTCTAGTAACTTTGATATTGGTACAACTAAAAATAAATCCAGCTACTCAGATTGGTCTGTATCTAGTAATCATAAGGGATTTGATATAGCTGCTACTAGGATTTTAAGATGTTTGACAGAATATGAGAGTAACCATAATATTGATAAGTCTGCAAAAAGTGTTTATTGGGTAATGGGACATTCTAGGGGGGCCGGAATAGCTAATATTGTGGGTGCACGATTAGTTAATCAGTCTAAATATGTATATACTTATACTTTTGCAGCACCTAATACAACAACAGCTCAAAATGCTAGTAACTATGCAGGGATTTATAATATTTTAAATAAAGATGATTTTGTACCATATTTACCAATGGCAGATTGGGGATTTACGCACTATGGCAAATCAGCCGTGATAAGTATTGCAGATTATTATGAAACGGAATGGGAAAGTTTAACAGGATGTAAAAATCGATTTGGCGTAGTAGATTATAATATTGACGCAATCGGTATGGAGGATACCATAGAAGAACTCAGCAATATTGTTAATAATCGCAATGAATGTTATGCGTATACTTGTAAATGTCATGGAGATGGTTCGCTTGACAAAATTTCAATGACTAATTATGGGATGTCTAAGACAAGTAGAGAAAATGCGATTAAGAAGATTCCATCTGTTGCTTTACCGTATTGTAAAATTACTAGGTATAGTGGTGGTCTCGTAAGTGGCTGGGACTTTAAAGTATGTCAACAACCAGAATATTTTATGCAAGTATTAGCAGCTTATATGGCGGGGGATATTAATGAGGTAAGATTTGCAGTTGAACTGAATATAGCAGACCGCTATGAGGCTGCCAAAAGTGCTATTATTAGTTCTGGATTAGGTGGACTTGAGCATCCGCATTATCCGGAGTCTTACTATTTATTAGCTACTCATGTGACCAATAGTTCATTTTAGGAGATTAGTTATTTTAAAGGTATAGAGGAGTGATGCTTTTTGAAGAAATGCCTTCTCTTTTTTATGGCAGATTTTATATGGATTATAGTATTTTTAATGTTAGCAATTAAGGCAAATAGAGAGGCTACAGTAGGATTAGCAGCACTTACAAGCCTTGGCAATTTTGTGATGTATGCTATACTATGCATAGTAGGAATCAGCTTATTTATAATAGGTGCTATTATTTGGTTTATACGGAGTAATAGTAATAAGCAAAAGAAATAATATAGAATATATAGAAGTGTAGAAGGATAGGATAGAGAGGAAGCATTCATCAAGGATGCTTCCTCTTATTAATTTAGTAGGATTAGTATATATAAAATATTTTTTAAAAAATTAAAATAAATTAAAATAATATAAAAAACTATATTGGATTTACTGGAAAGATAAATTATAATGCTCTTAAAATAGTAGATTAGTTTTAATATCATAGTGATGAGGGGTTGTATTTATGTATAAGATGTATATTAATCCAAATATTCAAGAGGGGCATATTAATAAGGAGATTTATGGGCATTTTTCAGAACACCTTGGTAGATGTATTTATAACGGTATTTATGTGGGGGAAGATTCGGAAATTCCACATACAAATGGGATGAGAAACGATGTAGTAGCAGCTTTAAAAAATATTAAAATTCCAGTTTTAAGATGGCCAGGAGGATGCTTTGCAGATGAGTATCATTGGAAAGATGGGATTGGACCTAAGGCACAACGCAAAAAAATGATAAATACCAACTGGGGTGGTGTGGTAGAAGATAATAGTTTTGGGACACATGAGTTTTTAGAGCTTTGTGAGATGCTAGAATGTGAACCGTATATTAATGGAAACCTAGGAAGTGGTAGTGTACAGGAAATGAGTGAATGGGTAGAATATATGACTTTTGATGGGAGTTCACCTATGACAGATTTACGAAGGGAAAATGGTCGTATGTTACCTTGGAAGGTAAAATATTTTGCAGTAGGTAATGAGAATTGGGGCTGTGGTGGTAACATGACACCTGAATACTATGGGAACCTATATCGTCGTTATCAAGCTTACCTTAAGAATTATGATAGTGAAAATAAGTTATATAAAGTATGCTGTGGCGCCAATGGTGATGATTATAATTGGACAAAAGAAGTACTTAAAACTTGTTTTAAAGGAAATATTAAAGAGGTGCATGGCTTGATGGATGGTCTATCATTACACTATTATACAGTGCCTGGAAAGGATTGGAATCATAAAGGGAGTGCAGTGAATTTTAGTGAGGAAGAATGGTATACAACTTTAAAGAAAACATTATATATGGAGGAACTTATTGAGCGTCACAGTCGTATTATGGACCAGTATGACCCAGAAAAGCAAATAGGACTCATTGTAGATGAATGGGGATGTTGGTTTGATGTAGAAGAGGGAACACATCCAGGCTTTTTATATCAACAAAATACTATGAGAGATGCCCTTGTAGCAGGAATTAACTTAAATATTTTTAATTGGATATAAAGAAACACAAGTACCTAATTTACATGAGTCAGTTTCTATGGATAAAGAAGGTGCACTACATATAACACTTAATAACCTTTCTATCAGTGAAAGCTATGAAATAGAGAGTATATTTACTGATTGGAAAATTAACGATGTAAAAGGTGAAATTATAACAGGTAAGATGGAAGCACATAATACATTTGAGATGCCTGATACTGTAAAAAAAGAAGTATTTATACAGTGTACAGTGGAAAATGGTAAACTTAAGTTTACTATACCATCATGTAGTGTGTTGCATTTAGAGGTTCGTTAATGAGAATTTGCAAGAAATGTTTGATTCGTGATTTAGAAGAAAAGTCGAGCTATGAAAATATGTTTACATATATTAAGCAGTTAGATGAAGAGATTAAAGTCTGTGAAAAAACATATGAAAAGCGATTAGCATACTGTAGAGATTGTGAAGCACTTATAAATGGGATATGTAAATATTGTGGCTGCTTTGTGGAAATGCGTGCAGCAGTTATAAAAAATGTATGTCCTGTAAATAGGTGGGATTCCTAACAAAATCATAAAAGGATATAGTATCGTTGATGTGCTGTCTATTAGTTAGACTTTATAGCGTAGTGGTTTTTAACCACTATGCTATTTTTTGTAATAAATAAAATAAGTTAATCTTTATAAACATATGTATTGACTAGATAGAAGAAGTAATAGGTGAATAGCCGATGCGAATATTGATATTTTGATTATAGTTACCGAAATTCTTGCCAAAAATCGTTAGCCCACCTATATGTTCAGCTGTATCTGGTACAGATAGCTTAAATTTAATTTTACTTTTATAATCTAGATTTAAATCATCAATAGTAAGCTTGGAAAGCTGGATACCATCTATGAAGGTACCAGATTTGTTGATACATAACGATTTAAGGAGTCCATATTGATTCCAGTCCATAGGCCACCATGAAGGTGTGAAGAGGCCTTTTTTTTCGCCGAAGTCACCAGGGCTAGTCCAACTTCCTAAGAAGGTATTATTAATATAAAAGTGAATATCAGAAGGCCAAACATCATTAAATCCAGGAGCCTCAGAAGCAAGCTCGGCAGAAATAGTGAGACTATCAATTTTTTGATAGGCAGGAATGAAGTTTGGAATAATATATTCTATATAGCCTTTTGTAAACCATAAAATATTAGCTTCATAGTGCTGAGGATGAGCGAAATAACGCAAATCATCGACTTCCCCAATGAGATGCTTAGTGGTGGCAAGACCACAGGTTGGGACAATACTAAAATCGCTATATTGTCCTACTTTAAGTTCAGTTTCAAAAATATTATAAGCATGCAGAGAGGGGGTGAAATCCACAAGAAGTTTATCTAGGCAGACGGTATAATTTTTTTGATTCCCATGACCTAAGAGCTCATTAGAGATTGCGATAAGACCAGCATCTTCTAATTTTTTGATATGGGCTGTAAGGGCGCCATTTGTAATATTTAATTGGCTTGCTATTTCATTCATGTTAATTTCCGGATTAGCTTGCAAGAGTTTTAAGATTTCAATGCGTACATCAGAACCTAGTGCTTTAAAAATATCAATACCTTCTTCTAATGTGTGAATATGTTTCATGAGAACCTCCTGTGAGAATTTATAAAAATATTATAAATAAATAATATTTTTCAG
>JAZKZQ010000111.1:0-4736 GCA_045612745.1 Cellulosilyticum sp.
TAAAGATATAACTCCTTTTGGGTTTTGGTGGATTTGTTTCTGGACAATTCAAGTTTACCATAAATCTGAGAGGAGTTATTCTATTTTATACAAAAAAATATCCCGTATTTATACGGGTTAAGGCGTTTCGCAAACGCCTAAAAGAGTATAAGAATTGAAGGAGATTTTAATGATAGGAAAAGGCTTACTAGATCCAAAGGTAGACTTTGTATTTAAAAATATATTTGGTTCGGAGAAACACCCACGTATTTTAATATCTTTTTTAAATGCCATACTCAAGTCAGCATCGCCTATTGTATCGGTAGAATTAAAAGGGACTGACTTGGTTAAGCATTTTATAGAGGATAAATATTCTAGATTAGATATTAAAGCAACAACAAGTAATCATGAAGTTATTAATATAGAGATTCAATTAAAAAATGAATATAACATGATTAAAAGAAGCTTATATTATTTAAGCAAGATGTATGAAGAGCAACTAGGTGAGGGAGATGAGTACTCCGAGCTTAAAAGAATGATATGTATTAATATCTTGAATTTTAAATATTTACACACAGAAGATTATCATACAGCATATCGTTTCAAAGAATTAGAAGTAAATGAAGAATTAACAGATGTGATAGAGCTACACTTTATAGAGATTCCTAAATTACCGAAGGAAACAGATGAAAAGGATATGCTTGTAGCATGGATGGAATTTTTAAGAGACCCTGAAAGTGAGAAGGTCAGAAACCTAGAACTGAGTATTGAGGAGATTAGGGAAGCTAAAGATGAACTGATTCGAATGAGTAATGATGAGGAGCAACGTGCCCTTTATGAAATGCGTGCTAAGATTTTAAAAGACAAAGTAAGTGCACTAAATAAAGCAAGGCAAGAAGGTATAGAACAAGGTATCAAACAACGAAACAGAGAATTAGCAATCAATTTACTAGATTTACTAGAGGATGAAGTGATTAGTGAAAGAACAGGCGTACCTTTAGAAGAAGTGATAGCGTTAAGAAAAAAAATATATAAATAGACAGTTAAGTTAGACATCATGAAGTAAAAAGATAAAGGGGAGATTTCATGTGTACAAACTTTGATTTTCTAAAATTTAAGAAAGAGTTTAGTGCATTTGCAGCAAGTAGTATTGAGGCGGAGAAGAGTCTTGCGATCTCGCCTGCTACTTGTGCCATTTTAGCAAGGCGTGCTACAGAGCTTGCGGTGAAGTGGGTGTATAGTTTTGATAATGATTTAACTATACCTTATCAAGATAATATTTCGACACTTATTCATGAACCTACCTTTAGGCAGATTATTGAGCCTCAGTTATTTCCGCTGATTAAGTATATTATTAAACTTGGAAATACAGCTGTTCATACCAATGCAATGATCACAAGAGATGAGGCAGTACTTTCTCTTAGAAATCTACATGAGCTTGTGAAATGGATTGATTATTGTTATTCACAAGGAGAACCTATTGGTGAGTTTGATGAAAGCTTACTACAGAAAGGTCAAGAGAAACGTACTAGACCGCAAGAGCTTGAAGATCTCTATGAACGTTTAAGTAGTAAGGACAAGCGTCTTGAGGAAATACGTAAGGAAAATGAAGAGCTTAGAGCGGCGATGACGGCACAAAGAGTTGCTAGTATGGCTCATTATGATTTTCAAGTAGATCAGATTAGCGAAGCTGAAACTAGAAAGAGATACATTGATATAGAACTTAAACTAGCAGGCTGGGAGATAGGAAATGACTGTATCACCGAAGTACAAGTAGAGGGGATGCCTAATGCTTCTGGAATAGGTTTTGTGGACTATGTACTCTATGGCAACAATAGCAAGCCTTTAGCTGTAGTAGAGGCTAAGAAGGCTTCAGTAGATACAGGAGTAGGTTCACAGCAAGCTAAGCTCTATGCGGACTGCTTACATAATAAGTATGGTCAAAGACCACTTATATTCACTACAAATGGTTTTGAAATAACTTTTACTAATGATGCAGAAGGATTTCCAGAACGTCCTGTGGCAGGAATATTTACCAAAGAACAGTTACAGCTCATGGTGGATAGGAGAACGAGTAAAAAGCCATTAGTGAATGTGCAAATTAATGACAATATCTCTAATCGTTATTATCAAAAAGAAGCGATTATGGCAGTGTGTGATGCAGTCATGACGAAACATCGTAAGATGCTTTTAGTGATGGCAACAGGAAGTGGAAAGACACGAACAGCTATTTCCATTGTGGATGTATTAATGAAACATAATTATGTAAAAAATGTTTTGTTTTTAGCAGATCGAAAAGCTTTAGTAAAGCAGGCAAAGAAGAATTTTAGTAACCTGCTCCCTAATCTAACACTTTGTAATTTGCTAGACAATAAAGATAATCCAGAGCAGTCACGTATGATTTTCTCAACCTATCCAACGATGATGAATGCTATAGATGATACTAAGTGTAAAGATGGCAGAAAGCTTTTCACACCTGCTCACTTTGACCTTATTATCATTGATGAAAGTCATAGAAGTATTTATAAGAAGTATCAAGACATCTTTAAGTATTTTGATGCGATGCTCATTGGGCTTACAGCAACACCTAAAGATGAGATTGATAAGAATACCTATACGATTTTCGAACTTGAAAGTGGTGTACCTACTTATGCCTATGAGCTTGAAACAGCTGTTGAAGATGGTTATTTAGTGGATTATAGAACCAGAGAGATTAAGACCAAAATTATGGAGGATGGTATTCATTACGATGACTTAAGTGAAGAGGAAAAAGAAATCTTTGATAATGAGTTTGAGGATGATGAGAACATAGACGATACCATAGGCAGTGAAGCCATTAATGAATGGCTTTTTAATGCTAGTACTATTGATATGGTTCTTAATGAGCTTATGGAACATGGCTTAAAGGTAGAAGGTGGCGATAAGCTTGGAAAGACGATTATTTTTGCTAAAAACAGTCGTCATGCAGAAGCTATTGTAGAACGATTTAATACTATTTATCCAGAGTATGGTTCACATTTTATTAAACAGATTGATTATAGCATTAAGTATGTAGATAAATTAATTGAGGATTTTAGCACTAAGGAGAAGATGCCACAGATTGCTGTTTCTGTGGATATGCTTGATACAGGGATTGATATTCCAGAGATATTAAACTTAGTTTTCTTTAAGAAGATACGCTCAAAATCAAAGTTCTGGCAAATGATTGGACGTGGGACAAGACTTTGCGAAGGGCTACTTGGTGCAGGTATAGATAAAGATAAGTTCCTTATCTTTGACTTCTGTAATAACTTTGACTTTTTTAGAACTAATCCAAAAGGTATGGAAACAGGTATTGGAGAAAGTTTGACAGAGAAAATCTTTAATACTAAAGTAGCTGTAGTTAGAGCACTTCAAGATATGAAGTATCAAGAAGAGGACTATATTGCGTATAGAAATACTACAATAGAAGAACTCTTGCAAAGTATTAGGAATTTAAATGATGAAAGCTTCAGGGTGAAATTGCACCAGAAGTACGTAGAGACCTATAGAGCAGATAGGCCTTGGCAGTGCTTAGAAACTAGAGAAGTCAGTGAGTTAAGAGAGCATATAGCACCACTCATTACATGGCTAGATGAAGATGAGCTTGCTAAACGTTTTGATTATCTTATTTACACTATTGACCTTGCTTATCTTGAGAGCAAGAATGCCAGTAGGCCAATTAAACGTGTTGTAAAAACAGCAGAAGAATTATCAAAGCTGGGTACAATTCCACAAGTCATGGCACAAAGATATGTCATAGAAAAAGTACAGACAGATGAGTTCTGGGAGAGTGCAGATATTTTTGAAATGGAAGAAGTAAGAAAGGCTTTAAGAGATTTGATTAAGTTCATTGAGAAAGGTACACACATTATTTACTATGAAAACTTTAAAGATGAGATTATAGAGGTCAAGGAAAATGAAGCCATGTATAACAGCAATGACCTCAAAGACTATCGTAAAAAAGTTGAATCTTATCTCAAAGTACATGAAAGCGACTTAGCGATCTATAAGCTGCGTAACAATAAGCCACTTACAAAAGAGGAGTTAAAGACTTTAGAGCACATTCTATGGGAAGAACTTGGCAGTAAGGCTGAGTATGACAAAGAGTTTGGCGAGATGCCAGTAGGAAAGCTTGTTAGAAAGATTGTAGGTCTAGATAGAGGTGCAGCTAATGAAGCTTTTAGCACATTCCTTAGTGAAGAGAGATTAAATAGCAATCAGATCCACTTTGTGAAACTTATTGTAGACTACATTGTGGCCAATGGTATGATTGAGAATAATAAAGTACTTATGGAAGAGCCTTTTAGAAGTCTAGGAAGTATTACAACACTCTTTAGTGATAAGATGCAGGATGTAAGGGAACTTATGGATGTGATTGCAAGTGTGAAAAATAATTGTGAGCAAATTGTATAGTTTTGATCACCTATTATAGGAAGTAATTGAAAAAATTACAACTAGAATTGTAAATAAACAAGCCCATAAATTAGTATAAATTCAGATTTATGGGCTTGTATTTTTTTGATATTTAGGAGACTTTTACTTTTAGGGACTGTGGTTTTCTATATTAAGAATTGCTGATATGCTAATAGTAATTTTAAAAATATATAAATAAAGATATAAGTTTTAGATTAAAAGAAAGCTAGAAAAAAATACCAAAATATAATATAATGTTATTTATAGGAAAATTATATAGAAAAAACATATAAATTGGATTTGTTCATAAACATAAAGTGGTT
>JAZKZQ010000112.1:0-12695 GCA_045612745.1 Cellulosilyticum sp.
GGATATCATTTTTTATTTACTGTTCTTGCTATAACACTCTTCTGGTAAGCTTGCCCAAGGTAAATAGTTCTTTAAAACATTAGGGTCTTCTTTAAAATCCACATTTGGTAATGACTCAAAAATATATTTTAGATAAGCAAATGGATTCAGTGAACGTCCTTAAGTGGAGACCTAAAATATGTAAGACTTTACATTACTCCCAATTCGATCTGCTCTAATATAATTGGCCACCAATTTTCTTCGCTACTTAAAGCTTGAATATCAATCATATCAAATTCTGTTCTGATTTTTTGCATTATCTGAATTATTTCATCGTCATCAGCTTCATTTATTTCATTTTCTTGCGATAAAAAAATAACTACAAACTTCAAAAAAGACTCTAAATTTTTATTGATAAATCTTATTGGATATTCATTTTCCATATCAACAAAAACCAATTCATCTTTATCATTTATACAAATATTTGTTCCAAAATCGTTTCCTATAACTGTATACTCTTCATTTAACTTAATATTTTCTATTTCACCTATATTAAATTGAATAAAATTTATAGGTTCATATGGTAATCCTATATCGCATAGTATTTTTTTTGTATCATTTGATAAATTACAATTTCTATAGTCTTCTCTTATAACTAGTTTGAACTTTTCTTGTAAATATTCATATACATTCATTATAAAGCCTCCTACTTAAATAAATTTTTTACAGATTCTTTTAATGCGTTCACACCTGCTCTTCTAGATTCTTGAGTTAATCCATATTCAAAATTGTATGTAACATCAGCCTGTGGGAATACAGTTTGCAAGAATCGTTCGCAATATCCTCCAGGTATTGAACATGGTTCTAATTCTGAATAAATACGTCTTACTTGAGCTGGTTGTATTCCCATATTCTCTAATTCTTTATCAATTAAGCGTTCTGCATGCCCTTGATTTCTTTGACTTGCTCCTACTATAATACTTAACTGCCCATTGTCTTCATACTCATAAACAGCAATGTTTCTTGCACCTGTAATATTATTTTCCTGTCTAAATCGTATTGCTTCTTGACTTAAATCAGTACTTCCGTATTCTACTTGATTAATAGTGCCACTTCTGTTAGTAGAGCCACTACCACTCTTATTAGTACTTTTATTTATATTCTTGTTATACTGTTGCTGTTTTTCTTGTTATTTTTTAATTTTTTCCTGTTGTCTTTTTTGTATTTTTCCTTTTTCTTATCATTTCCATTGACATAATCCTCTTCATGCCTGTCATATTGCTTTTGCTCATGTTTATTTAATCCAGGTTGAGTTGGGTCTTTTTCATGAGCCTCTTTTTTTGCTTTTAACTCGTCATACTTATCACTACAAATAGCCTTAGCTTTAAAACCACTTGGGTCATAATAAGTAACTGGATTATTTCCACAATATGCATACAGATTTAGACCATCACCTCTATAGGTATCCTCTTGCGTAAACCTTGCAATAACAGGATTATAGTATCGTGCTCTTAGATAATATTGCTGTGTAATAGGGTCATATTGCTGTCCTGTGTATTTAAATCTATTATGAACTTGTTCTTCACAGGTTGTCAGATTACCAAAGGCATTATATTTAATGCGTTCAATGCCACCATCTGGATAAATAGTTTTGATACGCCTATCGTCTTGATCATACACATAAACGATGCCTTCGCCATCTTTTGTACTTACATCATAAGTATTGGGATGAATTTCTTTAGTGACCTTACCTTCTGTATTACGTGTAAGGGCAAATACATTCCCTAGTTGGTCTACCGTTGTAACCTGTTTACCTAAAGCATTATAACTATAACGGATACTCGGCCCATCGGCTGTTATGGGGTTATAGTCATTAGGCAAAGTTTCCTTAATGATATTACCCATTTTGTCATACTCATATTTAGTGGTATGTCCTTGTTCATCTATAATGAGTGTACGACGGTCATGATGATTATAAGCAAAGCTGACTGTACCATAAGCACTTGTGAACGCCATATTTCTGCCGGCTTCATCATAGGCATACTCAAAAACATCTTCTTCCGCATTAATATAAGTTGTTGGCTGATTAAATGGTTTGGCATACTTATATTTCACACGCTCCCCATTAGGATTACTCACTTCAGTACGTCTACCTCTTGCATCATACTTAAAGTTTTCTACAACAAAAGTACTCTCATCTAAACGGGAAGATTTCTGAATCAGGTTATGATGACCATCATGTATAAATTTGGTTTCCCCACCTGCATTATCATAACGACGCACCAAATCATTTACTTCATTATATTCATAATATGTTACAAGACCATTAGCTTTTGTTTCTTCTAATAACTGACATTTTTCATTATATTTACGATAAATTTCGTAACCATTGCGATCTCTTTCATAAATATGATTTTGCCAGTCATCATATTTCACTTCTGTATATGTGCCATCTTCGTAAATGGTTTTAGTTACCAACTTATCTTTATTATAAACGAGCTGTAAGGTTTGATTTTTACTAGTTGTAATAAAAGTATTGGTGCGATTGGCTTCATCATAAAGGAGAATATATTCTTCAAATCCTGGTATTTCCTGACGTGTGACTCTGCCTAAATGGTCATATTGATTTTTAAGATAAGTAATCCCATTACGATCTGTAATAGTTTCAATATACCCCTTATCCGTATAGGTATAGGACATGACCCCACCATTGGCATAGGTTACAGCAGTAAGAAAGTCCTTATCATAAGCATATTTAATCTTTCTACCTAATGTATCTGTAATGGTGCTCAATTTGCCATCTGCATATTCAAGTAACAAATACTGTCCACTGGCTAAATCAATACGTTCTAAGATGTTGCCCTTGTAAGTAAATAAAGTTTGGTTATTATTTGTATCAATAATAACTTCTATCTGACCTGCCATATTGTAGTCATAAGTTAAACGCTCTCTCAAGTCCTTGACACGATAGCCTTGACTCATTTCTACTAAAGTGAAAGAAGCATCTCCTGCCCTCTGGTTCACCCAGCAGCCATCCTTATAGTCAAACTTTTCAATATGAGTATCTGGCATAAGGACAACCGCTTCATCGCCATCAATCGTAATCTTACTTTCAATGTTAATGAGCCACTTAGAACCTAGCATATAGCCATCATTACTATAAATCGACTCATAGGTACGTTGAATATAAAAAGGCTTTACAATATCTTCTAGGTAAATATCTATTTCATCCACCAAAAAGCTTCCCGTTACGAGGTTAATAGGGTCACCACCTGATGCACATTCTAGTCTATCATCTGTGTTGGTTTTTTTACTGCCATCAGGGTCATCTTGCCTTTTCTTAGGTGTGCCATCTGCATCATGATCTGCTGCTTTATTTTTGGCATCTGCATCTTTTTTCTTTTTCTTCTTAGCAGCATGATTGGCAGCTATCGTAGTAGATTGCCCAATAGTTATTAACATATCCACATGTTCTCGATTGGTAATATCAAATTTACCTTCTTTGATTAGCCCAAAGACGTCCTTTAGTGCATTGGCTGAGGTTAAAAGGGTATTAACAGTGCCTGCACCTGTTAAAAAAGCTTGGGTGACTTTCACTGCCGTTTTAATAGCCTTTAATGCTTTACCTGCTTTGGAAGCCATTTTGGCACCCTTCATGGCAACTTTAGCTGCATCCCCAACGCCTGGAATACATCCCATCAAAGAAGCTGCCGCCCCATAATAATCTCCTCTTGCAAGTGAAATCCCTGCATTGACAAGGTCAGCGACTTCTCCTACACCGGGGATACACCCTACAATATCTAAAGCAAGTTGGGTTGCATCTAGGATAGTATCTAGCCAGCTTTTGTTTTCTTCCGATTCCATGGCATATTCTCGTCTTTCAAAACCGAGTTGCCTATATAGTGGCGTCTTAATGTTAATGTTCACCGGATCTAATGCAAGGTAGCTTTGACCTACATTAAAGATGGTGGCTTCTTGTCCCATTAAATAGGTCACACCTTCTTCAAAGCGCTCAATAGGTTCTGGTGTTTCTACACCTTCTGGAGCTTTCTTAGGTGAAAAGAGTTCTTCTACGCTGGATACAACTTGTAAAGGAGCTGAGATTTGTCCTTTGATGCCATCTGCAAAGCTGCTTACCACTTCATCAATTTTATTTTTAACCATGGATTTAGCACAGGCTGCTGCTTGTTGCTAGACATTAATGCCGCCGTCTGCCATATACTTGGCTTCTCCTGCATCATGCATGCTATCAAATTTGTTTGCTGGCTCTTCAATATTAATAAATTCCTTTAGGGATTCAATACGAATATTTTGTTCTGCTTTGATGGTAATATCTTGTTTGCTATACACACAAATGCCTTGTTCTGTATTAAACTCAATTTGTGCTTGAAAAGCTGCATCCCCAGTGCCATCATATTGTTTTCGATTACCTACAAGTTCTATGGTCTGTGGTGTGAACTTAACCATCTTATTACAACTGGTAAGCATTTTGTTTTCTGGATGCTGAAAATCTGGATGACTGTCGCCATTCATATGTTTGCTGCCTAATGCCACTACTTTCCCTTGCTTTTCATAATATACAAAGACAGTATCACCTATATCTGGCATACAGTACATATAATTATTCAGCTCATGTTCATAAGGAATCCACATGGCCTCTCCAGGGGATTGACTGCTATCTACATTAAAATGTACCTTAATTTCATTGCCTTGGACGGCTAGAACTGTTCCTGTCAAAATATTGGCAGTCATGACAGGTTCCTTGGTTTGACTAAAGCTAGGTGCTGCTCCTTCTTGATGTCTTAAACTAATGATATTGGTTACAGTCCCTCGTTTTGCTACAATTTCACTGCCTACAACCACTTGCTCAGCACCATCTTTTGTAATGAGTTGCCCTGTGCCTAAGGTAAGGTCATAACTTTCTATTTTTTCTGTAGCAAATTCATAAGCCTCTGCATTTGTATTTAAATTATGCTTAATTTTTGTAAAGCTCCCAATGCCTTTTTCCGTACTAACAACATGGGCTGAGGCATCTAGCTCCTTTAATTTAAAACCTACTGCACCAATACAAATTCTAAGAGTGTCAGATTTACTATCTGTAAAAATCATCTCACCAAACTGGGCAGCGATACGCCTTATAAATGCCCAGTCTGTTTCATTTTCTTGATTGAGCATTTCAGAAATAGTAACATTGTTCTTCACCCCTACTGTAATTCCGTAAGGTCCCATGACTGTATTGGCTACTTCTTGTAACGTTTTACTGCCACTTTGAAAAGTACGTTTATTTTTCTTAATATCTGTTTGAATAGATAAGCTGGCAGCTTCAATAGTAATTTCTGAATAATCAGCCTCATTACTGATATGAATGCCTTGGCAAATGCCAGCAAAAATATTTTCTCCTGTAGGTGTCAAAACTTTAATAGGTGTATCTTCTAGTGGTAGAATGTCTGCTTTTACTAAAGGAGTTGTAGCGATTAATTTTAAACTTAATGTGCTATGTCCCCCACTTTTTTCTGTGATTTTCAGTCCCCTAATGGTTTCATAGGGTAAAGGAAAATCTATCAGTAGCCTCCCAAGCTCTAAGAGTTCCTTTTCTCCCATCTATTTTCCTCCTATTCCCATAGCCTTGCCTTTGGAAAAATCAAACATATGATGCCATACAATATAATAAGTGCTAAAAGGGCAATCACGCCACGAATCACTACATAAAGCCCTTCGTTTTGCTGGAAATTTTCTTCATTAAAACAGTTTAAAACATAGTCACTATTTACGCTTACCCCTGTTATTGCTTTAACCTTTTCTTTTACAGTACTAGACATCTCTTCAAGACGTCCTACAGGTAAAGTAATTGTTTCTCCTTTTTCCAGCTTCTTACCATAGCTCTCATCAAGATAAGCCGCAATATAAGTGCCATCTTGTAATCCCACTAGGTAATAACTATTGTAATATCCTTTTAAACTGCCTGGGTCTGTGACATATTCATAAATCTTTTTGCTACTATCATAAACCTTTCTACCTTTACTATTTCTGATGTATTTTAGGTTTTCCATGTCTTCTTTATTTTTAATTTTATATAACCCTAATGCTTGTCCTTGATTACTTTCTACAGTTACATAACCTTCTACTTCACCCATTTGTGCACTACTTGTAATCCTTTCAATATCAACCCCTGCCTGGTAGCCTATGTAATTCATCTCACTATTTGCTGTAATTTGTCCTGCTGTGACTTCTCCTTTTGTTTGACTAAAAAATACCTCTGGATTGACTGCATTAAAGACTACAACATAAATGATAATGCCTACTACTAAAAAAATACCTGATTTTATTGTATTCATCTCCTTATCTCCTATCTTCTAATGCTACCAAATTGAGAAATACTTTTAGCTTCTACAAGTGGTGGGGCTTCTTCTACGGGTGGAGCTTCTTCTGCAGGTGCCTCACTGGTAGTAGGTTCTTCTTTGACGATGGAAATAACACCGCCATAAAAGCAAGCCAGCTTACTTTCTGTAGTTAAAGCCGGTGCACCTTCTATGATATTTTCTTCATTGGTATTCATCCAAGGTAAAAAAGTCATTGGTGTACACTTACAGCCTGTACACCCTAACTTATCTAGTACCCCACTAATTAAACTAGCCCCTGGAATAAATGCCTTAGCAAAACTACGCACTGCATTGCCTGGATTTGCATTGGAGCTACAAGTACCAAAGTGAATGACATGCTCACCTGCCACATGGTCGTTGGCATTTAAAACAGGTTGTTCATCTACCCCAAAGCGTACCCCATGATCTAAAGGAATATTTAAATAGTTATCCATGCTCCCAAAGGTACACTTGCCTTTCATCAAACGCATTACATATTGATCTCCCATTTATCTCACCTCTACTTTTTGTAAGCCGATTCCATATAAGCCTCTTCTTAGTAAGCTTTCAGCAACGCTTAAAGAAATAATCACTTTATCTTCTAGTAGTCCACCTACACGAAAGATTGCTTTACCTTCTATGGCGGCTTTCTCTAATACAAGTTGTTTAATAAAGCCGTTGTCATACTTTGTAGTCGCTGGATGTAAACATTCAAGTATTTCTAAGCAAGGTACCCAATATAATGGGGCTGTTTTATCCGTAGCTACTGTAGCAAAAAGTTGTACTGCCTTAAATGCTATGGTGCCATCATATAGACTCAGCAAACGCTTAATCTTATCAGACACTAAAAAAGTAGGTTTTTGCAGAATGTCACAGATTTCACTACTTTCATTATGGGTATAATAAGCAATCTGTACATTTTCAAGTCCCTCAAAGCCAGCTTGGTCCATTTTGTAACAATAAACTTTTGGATCAATCCCTGTAGGCATAATGGGATTAACAACATTTGGTGCTAACGATAATATAAAATAATCCATTTTCTAGCTCCCTTCTATACCAAATCTGCTGATTGTGCATATGGGGCAAATTCAGATTCAGTAAGATCACATGCTATAAGCTCTAGCCCCTTCATTTCACAATTTAAAAGTAAATTGAAGGAGAGATTGCTACTTTCAAAATTGACTTTTTCAAACTGGCATTTGAGCCATTCTGTATTTTTATAAATCTCTTTAATTGCCTCTGTTGGTAAGTCGTGTATGCCTAATAAACAGCCTTTAAATGTTACTTCTTTAAAATAACAGTTTTCAAAAGTTGCCCCATAAAGACTGACCTCTTCCAAAGTGACCTGATCAAAAATACAGTTACTAAAACGTGTATCATTTAAATTTGTTTTATGAAATGTTGTATTTTTAAAGTGACAACTTTCAAATACTCCTTGATAAAGATCCCAGGCCAAAAATGCTTTTTGCTTATAATAGCACTTGTCAAACCGCTGATACTGCCTAAAAGCATCTTCTGGGCAGTTAAATAAATCTAATTCCGGATAGTTGCCATAAATAGGACGCTGCCAATCTCTATATTCCCCAAAGCTTATGTAAAATTCATCTGTTTTTTTAAGCGCCTTTAAACTTTCTAAGTGTTCACATTCTCGCATGATATACTTAAAGCTAGTATAAATGTAATACAGTAAATTTCTCACACTGCCTATACTCATTTGATGCATGAGGGCTTCTCTATAAAAGATTTCTCGGTCCTTCTTCATCTCCTCTTCTAAGGCTGTTTCGTACTCCTCCCAATACTTAAAAAGCCAATCTGCCTTCATCTTTGCTGTGAGATAAGAAGAGCCTAAGTAAATATTTTCATCATAGGCATCAATTTGAAACTGGGGCTCTTTAAAATATAAAGAGGTATATAGAAAGGAAATATGAATGGCACTAATAGGTGGTACATCTATGTTTTGTCTTCTTATAAGCTCCCTTAAATAGCTATCTAAACCATAAACAATTTTCTCTGTAAGCTCTTCAATTGTTGTCGCTACTATTTCATGGGTATTTTTTAATAAAGTGGTTCTAAGTTTAAGCTCATCCATATGGCCCTCCTAATTAATGACAACTTCATTAGCACCTAATGTAATGGCTTCTTTTCGAATATCAATATAGGAAGCTGAAGTACCAATTTGAATTTCATTTTCTGCATAAACTTGCACTTCTTTTCCAGCTTGAATAATCACATTGGTTTCAGAAAAAATGTTAATATCCTTATCAGCACAAATGGAGATACCATTTTTGTCAGTAAGCTGAATATAGATTTTTTCATTCTGACAAATAATATAAAGTCCTTCATCTGTTAATAAGATTTGTTTCCCTCCTGGCGCACGCCAGCTTTTGAACCTTGGATTATCTAAAGGTGCCACATTGGTTGCACTGGCTGCAAAGGCATCAGCTTCATTATTAGATGGAAAAAATACTCTGACCTGATCTCCTACTTCTGGCATACAATACCATCCACTGCCATCCCCTGAAGAATACGCTGTAGAAAATGGGAACCACCAATTACCACCCCCATCATAGGAGCTATCTATTTCATTAAAAAATACTTTGACTTTATCTTTTTCTACAGCTTGTACAATCCCCATCATCATACGACCTGAGCATTGTACATTGGTACTTACTGGAGTAACAAATCCATTTTGCCCTGTTAACTGATAATTACAAGTTAAGATCCCATCTACTAATCTTGCTTCAATGCCCTTAATATGATAACTCTTGCCATTAAAAGTTACCTTATCCCCCAAAAAGCCATAAGTATAAGACTGGGCATCAGCACCTGCGAAATCTTCACGCATGGCACTATTGCCTTCTGCCATACTATTGCTAGAAACACTGTTAAAAGCACCTTGATTAATACCATAACTATAAGAAACTGTATCTAGTGCATAAGACTTACTAGAGGCAGGTAGGCCTACTGATATATCTGGCTTAGCTGTGGTAATATTGGTAATAACAGGTGCATTAAAACTAGAAGCCATACGTTTAATAAACTCCCAGTTGGTCTCATTGTACTGCATAATTATCTTGCCAATAGGCTTATCTGTTACAGTCACATTGACCACTGCATCACCGGTTACTATACTATTTAAAATTTGCTCATAAGTTTGGCCTGTATTTTGAAAGGTTTTATTCATCTTTTGGGTATCTATATTCTTACTAGTTGAAATCAGTTCTAAATATAACATACTAAACTCTGCTTCTGACTGTAGACTTACTTTATTAATCGCTCCATAAAATAGCTTGCTAGGTTGTCCCTCTGCTGTAGTTGTTACAAGCACACCTATCGTCTCATCTGCCCTTTTGATACATTCTTGCCCTACGGCTGCATCAATAATTCCAACAATTTTAGCTGTAGCATGTTCATTGGCCTCATGTTTAAGTTCAAAGGATTTAATTTCACTAAATGGAAAACCATCAATAATAATATTTTGATAGGTTATAGTACTCATACATCAACCTCCTCTACTTCTTTAATGACTACAGAATGAATGATTTCATCTGCTACTTTTTTAAGTCTTTTACTATATTTATTAGGAAAGTTAACAAAGCCTATTAATAACTTACCTTTCAAAGAGGCATAAAACATTTGATTATATACACTTTGATCTAGTGCCTGGGAAACAAATTCCAAAGTGGCAATTTGAAAATCACCTACTTGAAACTTATCTGTTTTAAATGCCTTAACTTTAGGGCCTACCTTTTCAATAATATCTTTTGCCACTTTTCCAAACTCCCCGATTGCTTCATTTGGAATGCTACTGGTGGTATAGTTAAAGCCTACTGAAAAATATAAATAGTCATTAGCATACATATACTGAGGTTTGTTTCCTACAAAATATACTTCTGCAATAGCTTCTTCAGGTAAAGCTTCAAAATCCTTAGGCATCATTAAACTAACTTGCCCTTCTAATAATTCATGTTTTACGAACTGTACAGGTACACCATAAATATTCATCGTTTCATCATAAATAGACTGCTTAAGCTCTTCTTCAATCACTTCATCTGAATGTCTTTTAGCTTCTTTTTCTTCCATCTGCCTCTTGGCTTTTAAAAACTGCTCATCCATATGCTCCATTTTGCTTCCTCCTAATCAACCATAATTTTACTTCGCCTTCTGCCACTCATTTTATTGTCTCCTAGGTTTTGCTGTGTATTTCTTAAAATATATGCAAGTTGTTGATACATTTCATGAGGTGTCCTAATGTCTTCGTCTCTCTCTAGTTTATTTTTTAAATAAGTACTTACAAGTTCACCTGAAAGCGCCATACCATTTGTGTTTAAAGCCATCATACAAAAGTTGAGATCTAAAGGTGTCAAATTGATGCACTGCATAAGTCTCCTTGCAAAGTCTAAAGTGATTTCTGGGGAAAGACTTATGCCACCATAAGTTGCAAAAGGTCCATGCGTGCCATTTACTGTGTCATATTCTGTCTGTCTATCTTCAAAGCTTGTATAATCAAGCCTAAGCTTTGATCCTTTTTGAAGTTTAAAACGGCAAATTTCTATATCTTGTGGCAATAGTGTTGTGTCTTCTGTAATTATCACTTCTAATTCTTTATATATAAAGCTCTGTGTACGTATTTCGTCCTTAAATCTTATTTTAAAAATAGAGAGTTGCTCTGAGGGATGATAAATTTCACTTAGTGGTAGGGTTAATAGATAGAGATTTTCTTCATATACAATCATGCCAGGAGATATACCTAAACGATTGCCTGTTACATTTATCTTGCAGCCTTTTAATATGCCATTGCCATATCCTTTAACCATTAGTTCGCTAAAACCAAAAGAATAGTCTCTTATGGCCGTTAACATTTCCTTTGTGAGCAAATTTCCTGATTGAAATAACGGAATTGCTTGTCCTATCATTTTGTCACCTCCATAAACTGCTTAAAATATTTCAATATCTCCTAACTCTAAAGTTTCAGCTACATCTAAAATACCGAAATGATGTTCCCAAAATAAACGTATAGTAAAATTAAGTGGTAAAAAGGTTTCTGTCATAAACTGGATAAGTGCTTCCTGCTTCTCGTCTTTTTTTTCACCAATGTACACCAATAGCTGTCCCAATACTGAATTGTTCTTATACACAATCGCTTTAGGAAAAATGGCTCTTATTACTTTTGAAAATAATAAAATAGATGTCCCTGCTTCAAATTGATAAAGTATAAATTCAGACAAAATCACTTGCTGATGCTGGTTAAAAAACTTAAAATAAAACTTTGCATTTTCACCATAAAGCCCTTCACTAACATCTCTTTTGACCTTATGTGTATAAAATGCTCTTTTACTTAACCCCTGTCTTAAGTCAATTTCAATTAAATAATGTATGAGTAAGTCAAAAAGATATTGTTTAAATGTCTCATAACCGATTAAATCTGGTCCTAATAAGGCACTAAATATTTCTTCAAAGCGATAGAAGCTATTAATGGGTATTGATGTATGATCAATTTCTTTTGTATTCATAGCCGTAAATGCTTGTTCATAATAGGGACTATATACTGGACTTTGAAAAAAGAATGTATCTTCTTTTTTAATATTTTGCTGAGCTAACTTTAATGTAATCTCCCAAATATAATTCATCCTACCTTCCCCCTTCTGCTTAAACTAACTTACCTTGGCATAAATACTCTGGAAAATATTTTTGAACTTGTGTTACCATATAACTCATAATATCTCGATTTAAATAATAATCTCTATTGGTTGCAACAAACATTAAAATAAGTTTTTGTCCATTATTTTTCTTTTGTCTAATTTCATCTTCAATAAAAGCGTCCATATTATATGTTTCAGTTATCATAAACTGGTCATCACTAATCTCTAAGTCTTTAAACATTAAATATTGTTCATAGCCTAATGCCTTAATTAAACGTGCCACTTCTGTTTTCGTTTTGATACAATTTTTATATTTATCAAATAAATAACAAGAGAAATTATCTTTAAGCTGATTATTCATCATAGGATATTGATTTAAAGTAGTCTTATGCCTACTTATTTTATAAAATAGCCAATCTTTAGGCGTATTTTGTTCACAAGTAATCAGTATATCTTCTTCAATTTTTCTAATATTTGTAATACGTAAATCAGTATTACCTACTAGATAATCTGCTTCTGTTCCTAATTTTTTACCATAAATAATATGTTCGTAATTTACTTTGAGCAACCACTAAAATTAAAATGGACCCAGTGGATTAGACACTCTTTTTATAGTGTTTAATCCACTGGATCCATTTTCACCTGCTACATTTTGCCAGCAGTCATTGGCGTGTTTTTCAAATCTTACTGTATGACCTGTGACTAAATCGGCATA
>JAZKZQ010000113.1:0-15185 GCA_045612745.1 Cellulosilyticum sp.
AAATTAGAAAAGTTAATGGCGCAAGGTGTACCAGCAGTACCACAACAAGTAGTGCAGCAGGTACCGCAGAAGGAAGTTGTACCGACAAGGCTACCTAAAGCTGTTCCAGAAGATATTAAGGAATTAGTAGTAAGGTGGCCGGAAGTGATTAATTCCCTAGATAATCAAACGACATTAAAGACTGTATATGCCACGACAGAAGCAGGGTATATTGAAGATGATATTTTATATATTGTCTACAAACATAGCATGGAATTTGGTGTCAAGAAAAGCTTTGAGAAAATGGAAAAAGCAATTTGGGATTTTGCGGGTAAAGAAGTAAAAGTGCGACTTATGCCAGCAGAAGAGTATGCTAATAAGAGTATAGAAACATATGGTTCAAGTCCAAGTCCAAGCCCAGAAGTAAGAAGTATTTCACAAGTTTTAAGAAATATTGAGTCGAAAATTAATTTTAATATCGAAGTTCAGGGTTAAAATGTTGTATTATTAATAAGAATAAGTATAATAAATAGTACTGATAAATATTTAAGCATAGCATAAATTATGCTTAAAAATATAGGAGGATGAATTATGAAAAATTTCGGTGGCATGCCTAATATGCAACAACTTATGAAACAAGCACAAAAAATGCAAAAACAAATGGAAGAAGCACAAGCTGCTTTAGAAACAAAAGAACTTACAGCTACAGCTGGTGGTGGTATGGTAGAAGTTGTGATTACAGGTAAAAAAGAAATTAAATCTATCAAAATTAAACCAGAAGTAGTAGATCCAGATGATGTAGAAACATTAGAAGATTTAGTATTAGTTGCTGTAAATGAAGCAGTTCGTCAAGCTGATGAACTTAGTCAAAAAGAAATGGGTAGACTTACAGGAGGCCTTCCAACAGGAGGATTATTCTAGTGGCTGGATACTATGGAGATAAGATGGTAGCCCTCATTGATGAACTTTCAAGGCTTCCAGGAATAGGGGCTAAGTCAGCACAAAGACTGGCTTTCCATATTATTAGTTTACCACAAGAAAAAGTTGATAGATTGGCAAACACACTTGTAGAAGCTAAAAAAAATATTAGTTACTGTGAGAGATGTTGTACAATTACAGATGATAAACTATGTCCTATATGTAAAGATCCTCAAAGAGCTAATCATCAGATTATGGTTGTTGAAGATTCAAGGGATATGGCAGCTTATGAAAAAACAAAAGAATATAAAGGGCTTTATCACATCTTACATGGTGCCATTTCACCAATGATGGGTGTAGGTCCTAGTGATATTAAAATTAAAGAGCTTTTAGAGCGCATTGGTAAAGAGGAAGTAGATGAAGTGATTATTGCGACAAATCCTAATATAGAAGGAGAAGCAACAGCAATGTATATTAGTAAACTTCTTAAACCATTAGGTGTAAAGACAACACGTATTGCTCATGGTGTGCCAGTAGGTGGGGACCTAGAATATGTGGATGAGATTACACTTTCTAGAGCGCTTGAAGGTAGAAGAGAGATGTAAAACAATGAAAATTGAATGCACACAAGAAGAATTTAAAACCCTTATGGATTTAGTTTTTGCAGGGAACTTATTAATTAATGGTCCAAGAAGTAAAGAAGAGCGTATTGAAAGATATTCAGATATGGAACAAAAAATGTTCGCTATGGCTAAAGAGTATGGCTTAGGTGAACTTGTTGAGTATGATGAAGAGTTTGAAGAGTATATGCCAACTCATGAATATGAAGAAGATGAGTTTAATGAGTATATCGATGAGTATGATACATCTGTGTTCTGGGATGAATTAGTAATGCGCTTAGCACGTCGTGATGCCCTTAATTATGCAGGCGATGTAGATCAAAATGTTTCTCCAGCAGCACTTCGTGAAATGCAGCTTAAATGGGAAGAACAGTATGAAGAAGAAATTGCTGATAATGGCATTATGAATTTAAAAATTGTAAAACTAGAAGAACAAAAATAATCAATTAGATATTTTAAGTAATAAAAAGGAGCATCTTGAAGCTTGTAATAGTTTTAGGATGCTTCTTTTTGTATGGGGTAAAGGAGATGTGATAGTAAAGTGGAATATATAGTAAATTGCTTTAGTATAAAGAAAATAAAAGAGATGGTCGACATAGTATTATAGAAAAACGTTAGGAAAAGGTAAAAGGTGATGAGATGATTGATGCGATAAAGCAAAATGTATATGGAGCTTATAGCAATTTTGTGACAAATAATATAAGTGAAAGTAAAGGGGCTACTGAGGGGAAAGTAGTTCAAACAACTAAATTTGATATAAATGAAATATTAGGTGCTATTGAGGATTGTACTTATACAGAAGAAGATGTAGAAGGCGTAGATGAAAAGCTTTTAAAAGAACTTCAAGAAAAATTTGATTTAGAGAAAGAAGATGTGTACAAATTAAAAAATAGAGGGTTTGATTTGGAACAACTTTATGTAGAGGATTATAGTGGCTATATGATGAACTCTAGAAAAAAGGAGAATGAGAGTAACTTAAGTGAGGCGGAAGAAGAAAAGTTAAATCAAAGAGTAGAAACTATTAAAAATGGTTCAGATAATATGTATTTATCTGCTCTTACAAGTCAAAAAGATATTACGATTAATAGTTTATATGAAAGTAATTTCAAGGGAAACTATAAGAAAAATACACTTGTATTTAAAGATTCTGATGCAGCCAATGTGCTTAAAATGAATGGGCTTGAAAATAATGAACAAAATACTTGGGCAGCTAAGATGTTATTAAGTTACGGAATGGATGTTAATGTAGAAAGTGTAAGACGTCTAGATAATATTCAAACTGCAGTAAATTCCTTAGATTCTTTTGTAGAAAATGAGAAGAAAATAGAGGAACTTCAAGGTGGAAAACCTATAGGTGATAGATTACTTTTAAAAGATGGTAAGATTGTATATGACTATGAAGGAATTAAGAGTCTAAAAGATGATTTGGCGAAGGTAACAGAAGAAGATATTAAAGAAGTTTTAGAAGAAGGCAAAACAGTTAATATTAAAAATTTAAAAGAAGTCATGTATAAAAATACGAAATTGGCTTTAGAAAATAGTGATAGTAGCAAAATAAAAGCTACAGAAGTTAGTACACAAGCTGTAGAAGAAGTAAAAGGTCAAATTGACCAAATTAGAGCAAAGCTTACAGTAGAAGCAGCGCAAAAGATTAGTGAAAAAATGCCTCTTGAAAGTGCTCAGTTAAGTAGTGTTGTTCAAGAAATTTTGAATGTACAAGAGCAAAAAATTGAGGAAGCTTTAAAAGTTTGTGAAGTAGAAGTGAGTGAAGAAAATAAAAGTATCATTCGAGATGTAATGGATACTAAGATACTTGTAATGGATCACTTTAATGAGGCGATTAATTTAGAGGTTCAAAGTGCTGAAAAGATTACAGTAGAACAAATAAATAATGCACTGGCGGCTTATGGTGAAAATGAAAGTGTGGCAGAGACACGTTTTGGTGAAACAATTAAAACAGTAGAAAATCAGATTGAAAAGGTGCTACAAGGGCAAGGGATAGAAGTGAATGAAGAGACTATAACAGCAGCTAAAGCACTTATTACAAATGGATTAGAAGTTACACCAGAACAAGTTGAAAATGTACTACAAATCACTACAAAGATGAATACCTTTTTAGAAGATTTGACACCAGTGGTTGCAGCTAAGTTTATTAAAGAAGGATTAAATCCTTACAAGGCAACAGTGGATAATGTTTTAGAGTGGATGAGTACGCAGAAGATTGCTGAACTTAAAGGCAGTGTAGCGGAATCTATTGTGGCATTAGAGGAACAAGGGTTGTTAAATGAAGCACAAAAAGAAACATTGCTTGGTTTATATCGTATTATGCAAGCGGTAGAGGTGAATAAGGAAGAAGTTATCGGTTATTTATATAAAAACAACTTACCTCTTACAGTAGAGCATTTACAAGAAGCTACTAAATATATTAATAGCAAAGGCAAAACAAACCATGTAGCTGTTAAAGTAGATGATAATTTTGGTGAGGTAAGTAGCCGTCAGGAGACTAAAACAGCTAAAAGTATGATTGGGGAAGGTCATTTGGAGAATGCAAAGGTTATAGAAATTACACAGACTATAGAAAATCTAGAGCTAGCATTAGGTAATGACTATGAAAATAAGATGCAAAAAATCAGTGCAGTTTTATACCCATTTATAAAAGAGCAATTTAAATCACAAATGGGTCAGTTTCAGGGAATGGCAACACTTCCAGAAAGTTTTCTTGAAAAGCTTGAGTATATTAAGAATGTAAAGTCAGATGTGATAGAAAATATGATGTCAAGTAATATACCTTTAACTGTATCTAATATTTACTGGATGGATAAAATTAATGAAAATCCTAATTTATATGCTGAGCTTTTAGATAAACATCAGTTGTTAAAAGAAGAGTTACCTGAACATCTAGAAGAGTTAGAAGCACAGTTAGAGGCATTAGAAGCAAAAGCGAAAGCTGAGAAAGAGTTAGCAGTAACAACTGGTGATTTTATAGGTTACAAAAATTATAAGCAAATGCAAGAGGTTGCCCATACTCAAAAACAATTAATTCAGCAAGAAGGCTTATATCAAATACCTTTTGTAATTAATGGTGAACAAAAATTAGTTAATCTATATATTCAAAAGGATGGAATATCAAAGACAGAAAAAGAAAATAGTCTTAAAGCGGTTATAAGTTATGAAACTAAAAATTTAGGTACGATAACAGCATATGTTGAGATGAAGGATAGTGGTATAAGTTACAGGATACAAGGTGAAAGTGAAGCAGCGACACATAAGTTACAACAAAGTGGTGATTATCTAAAGAGTTTAATAGAAAGTCTTGGTTATGGGGTTTATAAAAGTGACTATGATGTAGCTAGAACAGAAGATAGAAGTAATACACCAGTGCAAGTTGTGAAGAAAGGTGAAAGCTTATTTGAGGAAGTCATTTAGGCTATAAGGATATAAGGCCATGAATAAAGAACATAAAAATGAAGAGTTTGAAGAAACTAAGTCTAATAAAAAAAGACCCAAAGACGATATATTAAATATAGTAAAGCAATTTATAGGATATTTTGAAGAAGTGGATAGGAGCGAAACAGATGATTACAGTCTCTAGTGTGGCAAATGCTTCAAGAGGACAACTGCTTTGTATTACATATGAGCTGCTTTTAGAAAGAATCCAGTCAGCTAGGCAAAAAGAAGGACAAGAACGAAAATTAGAAGCTAAAAAGGCGATTGATGTTTTACAGATGCTAGTAAGTGATTTGGACTTTAATATAGAAATATCTAAGGAGTTATTTAGGATCTATGTTTATGTGCAAGGTTTACTTATTCAAAGTAAAGACTCACAAAAGTTAGAAGAAGCTTATAAACTTATAGAGAAAATATATATGGGTTTTAAAGAAGCGGTTGAAAAAGAAGAAGTGAAAAAAGAAGTAAGTCAGCCAAGTATTCGAAATGCAGAAGTGATTTATGCAGGAATGACTTATGGTAAAGGAAGTTTAAATGAAATAAGCTTAGAAAGTAATAATAGAGGCTTTGAAGCTTAAAAATTAAAATAAAGGGAAGTGTAAAAATGAAAATTCGTCAAAATATATCAGCACTTATAACAATTAATGCATTAAATAAAGCAGATAATGCAGCATCTAAAGCCATGGAACGCCTTTCATCTGGGCTTAAAATTAACTCAGCAAAAGATAATGCTGCTGGGCTTGCTATTGCTAACAAATTGGATACACAAAGTAAAGGTTTAGACCAAGCTAATAGAAATGTTATGGATGGAATTTCTATGATTCAAACAGCAGAGGGGGCACTTAATGAGGTAAGTGATATGCTAGTGCGTATGAAAGAACTTGTGACACAGGGTGTAAATGGTACATATGATGATATTGATAAAGCTAATATTCAGATGGAAATGGATACTTTAATAGAAGAAATTAATGCTATTAGAGATAGAACAAACTTTAATGGTCAAAGTCTTTTAAATGCAAATAGTGATATTATGTTACATATAGGTGCAGGACAAGATGAAAATCTAGTAGTAGATGGTGCAGCTATTAATTTATATCAAACAACAGACCTAGTTAATGGATTAAAACTAACTGATGTTGATGCACAAGAAAGAATTAATAAAGCGATTGAAAGAACATCAGCTATTAGAGGGCACCTAGGAGCATATCAAAATCGTTTAGAACATACAACTACAAATTTAGGAGTAAATGAAGAGAATGTTGTTGCAGCATTATCTCGTATCCAAGATGCAGATATGGCAGAAGAAATGACAGCATATACACAATACAATGTTATTACACAAGCAGCTAATGCTATGCTTGCTCAAGCTAATCAAAGACCACAACAAGTGTTACAACTATTAAATGCCTAATTTGAAAATAGAATTAAGATTAATATCATAGGATATTGTACTAGAACAAGTGCAGTATCCTTTTTTTATAAAAGCGATGATTTTCATAGAACAATATGAATGTATTATTGTGGTAATGGCAAAATGTATAGAGGGTTAGGGCTTTAGGGTATACTTCTAAAAAAGGAGGGAAATTTATGAAAGAAGAAAAAAGATTAATTGAAAAAGAGAAGGAGTTATTACAAGAAGAGTTAAATAAAACACAAGAGGAAATAGCTGCAGCGTTTAATAAATTCCAATTAGTACTAGAACCAGATCTTATTGATTATTATACCTATACCTATAAGGCTAGTATGGTAAAACATAGTTATCTTATAAAAAGATTAAAGAGATTATATTATTTAGAAGAAGAATAGGTATGAAATCAAGAAGATGGACATATATTCATATAAAATAGTAATCATGCAGAAAAGAGGGGGAGTAAATGGATATACAGCAAATGATAAGTGTGGGAATTGGTGTGAGTATAATTTTGCTATTTTGGTTTTTGTGTAGGGATTTTATATGTAAGATAATAGAACGAGTGTTTTTAGGATTAATGTTGATATTTGTGGTGAATATAATGATTCCACAATATGCTGTAGGATTTAACTGGATTACTATAGGGTGTGCAGGGGCATTAGGGGTTCCGGGTGTGACAACACTTTATATAGTCAATGCTCTAATATAAAGTTATCCATAAAATGTTGATAAAACCACGAAATAATGTGGATAAACTAAGGATAACTTTTTGGATATGGAACAAAAAGATATAAACAGTTTGTGGATAAGATAAAAATAAGACTTAAAAAGCTTGTAATAACAAAGAAAAAATATTGACAGTAGAATGTGAATATGTTAATATAAATGTGGATATAGGTGTGGATAATATTTATATCCAATAATGACGTAAGTATAACATATCAATCCCTTTTGCTCTATATATCAACTATATAGAGTATTTTTTTTTATTCTAAGTTACCAAATAAAGGTATAAAATGCAATTAAAGTGTATAAACTATAACTACCAATGAGATATCATATAAATGGAGGAGTATATGCATATATTAGAATGTATTAGTTTGTATACAAAAGAAATTAAGAAGAATCCATATATCTACTCATTACAAAAGCTAGGGGTTGAAATATTTAAAGAGTATATTGTAAGTAGTGGTTTAGATGTAGAAGAAAATTATTTAAATCGTGAAATACTTAGTAAATTAGTATTGTATTGGATTCCTAGAAATAAGAGATATTTAAGTGAAACTCAAGCATATCAAGTTATCTATACCATACATGATATTTATAATTATATTGAAGCACGTAGATTAGATGAAATAGATAATAAAGATAAAGAGATATTAGATAAAGAAATAGTATGCAAAAAGAAGGAAGAGGGAGTAGGACGTAAGGAGATTCCCACTATTTTAGAACTCTATGGTGAAGAGTATATGCGATTATATAAGGTAAGAAATAGACTATTAAATCTAACAAAAGATCCAGTAATAGGAGTAGATCCTGTGGTTATAGATTTAAACAGATATCGTCAAAGAAGAAAAAAAGGGGGATATCAAGAAATTGCTACTACTTATGAGCAGGCTATTTTTAAGGTGACTGAATGTAAAGAAGGTGGACAAATCACATTAACTAAACCTAGACAAAACAAAGAGTATAAGTTGTTATTAGAGTATCCTGTATATAAAGATTTGAAGACAGGAGATTTAATTCATGCAACTATAAAAAGAAAATTATTTTATGTATATTGGGAGTTAGAAGAAGTTAAATCTTATTACTTGCCAGAAGCTATCGTATTTTTATAAAATAGGAATTATAGTATTTATAATTCCTATTTTTAATGAGGAAGAAATATTTGGAGAGAAATATATTATCATTAATAGATAAATAATGAGTTTCTTTAGTTTTTGTGATACTTGAATTTAAAAATTACCATAGAAAAGAAATATATGTTAGAATAAAAATAGAAATATAAAAATGTAGAGTGGTAAGAAGGGAAGAGGAATATGAAAGTAGTACTTCTACTTGCAGATTGTAATGCAAACTATTTAGTAAGAAGTGTAGAGACAGTTGTTAAGGTGTTGCAAGAATTAGATGTTGAGATACATAAAGTAGATTTATATAAGTTACCTTATTTTACGGGTATTAAAAACAGGGAAATGGAGCTTATTATGTCTGCTATTAGGGAGAGCAAGGGTGTTATTGCAATAACGAGTGTGCCTATGCTTTCCATACATGGTGCTATGCAAAGCTTTTTTGATACAGCTACATTATATGATGCAAAAGATTTTAATAAACCGATACTTACAATTACGTATAGCGAATGGCTTGGAGAGGTAGAAGCGGCAGAGCGTATGCTTAAGGTTTGGAATATACTTGGTGGTACTGAAGGTGGTAAAGTCTGCTTTAATAAACAAGTACCATTAAGCGAAATAGCAGCAAGACTGGAAAAAGAAGTAGAAGATATGTATCGTTTATTAAAACAAGACAGAACCAATATAGGATGCAGTGAACGTGCGATTTATCGTTGTATCAAGGATGGTGTAATCTTTGATGGAAATACAACAAGTTATAGTGTGTCCCAAGAAAAAGAGCAGATAGAAAAACAACCAGAAATTAAAAGTTTTGCAAGTATGTTAAGAGCAGAAAGTATCAATAAAACAAATGAACAAGAATTAAATGTATATGAGGCACCAAAGAAGCAAGAAATATCTATGACAAAACAAAAAGAAAATCGAATAGACTTATCTACTAAAGAACAAACCATTAAAGAGATTAGTAATTTGTTAAAGAAAGAAGTGGATGATGAATTTGTTAGCTTAAACTCAGGAATCTATAGAAGACCTGGACAAGTAGAAAATATTAAAAATAAGAAAATTCAGCAGTTGCCTCACTATTTTATAGCACAACATGATAAGGGATTGAAGGCTATTTTAAAGTATCAAATTACTGATCTTAATGAAGAGGGATATATTGTTATTGAAAATGGGGATTGTACCTATGAAGAAATAGTAGCGGGTATGCCGACTGTAGAGTTAGTGCTTACAGATGAGGTATTCAAGGAAATTCAAAGTAAGAGAATGACATATCAAAAAGCATTTATGTTAGGAAAGCTTAAAGTAAAAGGGAATTTTGCAATTTTACCAAAGTTGGATCAGGTATTTAAGTCTCATTAAACTATATATTAATCGAGTAAGATATTATAGATTTCACATTAAAAGGTGTAGTTATAATATAAGATGTCAAATACAGATAAAAAGGAGAGAAGCAAATGAATAATGAGTGTATTTTTTGTAAGATTATTAAGGGGGAAATTCCTTCTTTTACAATTTATGAAGATGATCTGTTTAAGGTTATCCTAGATAGATTTCCAGCAGCGCCTGGACATGCTTTAATTATTCCTAAGGCACACTATAGTGATATATTTGAAATAGGAGATAAAGAGGCAGCAGCACTTTATCCATTGGCTAAAAAGATGGCAGCACAAATTAAGAAGGCAGTAGGTGCAGAGGGGATTAATATTGTTCAAAATAATGGAGAAGTAGCAGGACAAAGTGTGTACCATTTCCATTTGCACATTATACCAAGAAAATCAGGTGATGGTATTATACTGAATAAGAGTACAAATGGGAATACAACTATTGAAGAATTAGCAGCAGTATTAGAACAAATTAAAAGTTATAAATAATATAAGAAGAGGGGATGGTAAAATCAACAATAATTTTACCATCCCCTCTTCTTATATTTCAATTTAATGCTAAGCATAATAATGCTATATTAACTATTTTGTTTAAAAGATAAATATTATGCAGTTAATTTGCCGAAATATTCATTATACCATGTAAGGAACATGAATACCGTCCAAATTTTACGGCTATTATCTACCTTACCTGCCTTGTGATCATCTAAGAGAGCCATAAGAAGTTCTGTATGGAAGTACTTGTTTGCAACATCAGATGTAAAGGCATCTTTTACAATGTTATAATATTTATCTTCTTTAAGCCATACACGAATTGGTACAGGGAAGCCAAGTTTTTTCTTATTGGCAACACTTGGTGGTAAGTTTCGTTTGGCTGCTAGGCGCATTGCGTACTTAGTGTTTTCTTTATTAACACGGTATTTAGTAGGTACCCTAGAAGCTACCTCAAATACTTTTTTATCAAGGAATGGTACACGTACTTCGAGAGAGTTAGCCATACTCATTTTATCAGCTTTAAGGAGGATATCTCCTGCAAGCCACATATGCATGTCTAAATATTGCATTTTCGTAATATCATCTTTATCTTGAACTTTGTCATAAATAGGTTTCACAAACTCAAATGGATCTACTGCATTGGTTTTAATTTTAAGGAGTTTTTTACGTTCTTCTGGTGAGAACATGTAAGCGTTTCCTAAGAAACGTTCTTCTAAGTCTTTGCTTGCGCGAATTAAAAAGTTTTTACCTTTAAATCTAAAAGGAATAGCTTTAGCAATTGATGCAAGGAAACGACGTAATCCTTTAGGTAATTTGCGATAACCAGATGAATCAAGAGGTTCTTTGTAAATATTATATCCACCAAAAAATTCGTCAGCACCTTCTCCGGAAAGAACACCTTTGACAGTTTGGCTAGCTAGCTCGCAAACGAAGTATAAGGCTACTGCGGCAGGGTCTGCTAAAGGTTCATCCATATGGTATTGTACTTTAGGAAGGACATTCCAGTATTCTTCTGGTGTAATCACTTTATTTGTATTTGGAATATTAATTTCTTTTGAAAGTTCCTCAGCATAGCTGATTTCATTGTATTGCTCGTTAGCAAAACCAACAGTAAAAGTATGATCGCCACCAAAGCAACTTGCTACATAACTAGAGTCTACACCACTTGATAGGAATGAACCAACTTCTACATCACTAATTTTATGTGCTTCAATAGATTCTTTCATTTGTTTATCAATAGCATCTACGTAGTATTCAAGGGTATCATCTTTTGCATCAAATACAGGTTCCCAATAACGTGTCATTGACATTTTATCATCTTTAAGCACGAAGTAGTGTGCTGGTGGTAACTTGAAAATACCTTTAAAGAAGGTTTCAGGTAATGCTGAGTATTGGAATGTTAAATAATTTTCAAGAGCTTCTTCGTTAAGCTCTCTTTTAACTTCTGGATGTTCTAAAATCGCTTTGATTTCTGAACCGTACACGAAGTTGTTATTAAAGAGTGTATAGTAGAAAGGTTTGATACCAAAGTGATCACGTGCACCAAATAAAACCTTTTCTTCTTTGTCCCAAATAACAAAGGCAAACATACCGCGAAGATGTTCGAGAAGACTTGTACCATATTCTTCATAGCCATGTACAAGAACTTCTGAGTCTGTATGTGTTTTAAAAACATGCCCAGCTTCAATAAGTTTTTCTCTAATCTCCATAAAATTATAAATCTCACCATTGAAAGTAAGGATAAAGCGACCATCTTCATTATAAATAGGTTGAGCACCTGCCTCTAAATCAAGGAAGCTAAGGCGTCTAAAACCCATGCTAATATGATCATCTATATATTCTCCTGCACTATCAGGACCACGGTGGGCAATGGTGTCCATCATGTTGTTTAGGATTAATTTTTTATTCTCTATATTTGTATTTACAAAGCCACAAAAACCACACATATGTAAGGGCTCCTTTCATTAATTGTACACAATGACTTTAACATATATCTTTTGTAAAAGCAATGTACAGCGCACTTACTTGGAAGTGGGAATTATCTTCCTGTTAATATAAGTATTGCCTATAAACAAGATAATAAACATTTAAATTCACAAACTGAGGGTTATTGACTAAAGTTACAATCAAAAGTATTATTAACATAAGGAATATTGTCTTGATAATTCGTGAAATTCAAGGCGAGTATCAAAATATATAGTTGTATTTTTGATAAAAACTAAATGGCACAAAAAGGAGATTTTAACCATGGATTTAAAAGAAACAGCACTTAAAATGCATGAACAATGGCAGGGGAAGTTAGAGATTAGCTCAAAGGCAAAGGTAGATAGTAGAGAGGACTTGGCAATTGCTTATACCCCAGGAGTTGCAGAGCCTTGTAAAAAGATTGCAGAAAATAAACAAGATGTATATAAATATACGATGAAGGGCAATACTGTTGCTGTCATCTCTGATGGAACAGCCGTACTTGGTTTAGGTGATATAGGTCCTGAAGCGGCAATGCCAGTTATGGAAGGTAAGGCTGTACTATTTAAAGAATTTGGTGGTATAAATGCTGTACCTATTTGCATAGATACTAAGGATACTGATGAAATTATTAAGTTTGTCAAACAAATTGCACCTACATTTGGCGGAATTAACTTAGAAGATATTTCTGCACCACGTTGTTTTGAAATTGAAGAAGCACTTAAAAAAGAATTAAATATTCCAGTTTTTCATGATGATCAACATGGTACAGCTATTGTTGTATTAGCAGGAATTATTAATGGATTAAAAGTGGCTAAGAAAAATAAAGAAACAGCAAAAGTTGTTGTAAATGGTGCAGGTTCAGCGGGTATTGCTATTACAAAGTTACTTTTATATTATGGATTTAAGGATATAACTGTAGTAGACCGTTTAGGTATTTTGGAAGAAAGTGAAACATGGATGAATTGGGCACAAAAGGAAATTTGTAAGGTAACAAATAAATCTCATATGCGTGGAGAACTAAAGGATGCACTTATTAATGCCGATATATTTGTAGGAGTTTCTGCGCCTAATATTGTATCGAGTGAAATGATTAGTAGTATGAATAAAGATGCTATAGTGTTTGCTATGGCAAATCCAGTGCCAGAGATTATGCCAGATGTTGCAAGAGCAGCAGGAGCATTGGTTGTGGGCACAGGACGCTCTGACTTTCCAAATCAAGTAAATAATGTTATTGTATTTCCAGGTATCTTTAAGGGTGCACTTGAAGCTAAAGCAACAGCTATTACAGAAGATATGAAAATTGCAGCAGCTGTAGCAATTGCAGAAATGGTAGATGAAAAGGACTTAGGTCCAGAAAATATTCTTCCACAGCCATTTGCAGAAGGAGTAGCTGACAAAGTAGCTAAGGCGGTTATTGAAATAGCTACTAAATAAGGAGGATTAAAAGAGTGAAAACAATTGTACTTACAGGTGGTGGTACAGCAGGACATGTAACACCTAATATAGCCTTAATACCTAGTCTTAAAAGTGAAGGATGGGATATTAAATATATTGGAAGTTACAATGGGATGGAAAAGGAACTCATTACGAAGGAAAATATACCTTACTATGGGATATCATCAGGAAAACTGCGTAGGTACTTATCAAAAGAAAATTTAAAGGACCCTTTTAAAGTAATGAAGGGATACTTTGAAGCCTGTAAACTACTTAAGAAGATAAAGCCACAAGTGGTCTTTTCAAAGGGTGGATTTGTAACAGTACCAGTAGTACTTGCAGCAAGAACATTAGGTATTCCTGTTATTATTCATGAGTCAGATATAACACCAGGACTAGCAAATAAGATTGCAATGCGTGGTGCAAAGACTATTTGTGTTAATTTTGAAGAGACACTTAAATACGTAGGTGAGAAAGGTGTATTGACTGGGTCACCTATTCGTAAGGAATTATTTGATGGGAATAAGGAGAAAGCCCATAGATTATGTGGTTTTAAGGAAGTTAAACCTGTTTTATTAATGATGGGTGGTAGCACAGGTGCTGTCAAGATTAACATGGCCTTACGTGAAGCCTTACCTGAACTTTTAAAACGATTTAACATTATTCATATATGTGGTAAAGGAAATTTAGATGAGTCAAAAATGGAATTAGAGGGTTATAAGCAGTTTGAATATGTAAGTAGTGAGTTAGCAGATTTATTTGCAATAACAGATATTATGCTCTCACGTGCAGGTGCAAATGCATTAGCTGAAATTGTAGCACTTAATATTCCAAGTTTACTTATCCCTTTATCAGCAGCAGCAAGTCGTGGAGATCAGATTCTTAATGCTAAGGCAATGAGAGAAAAGGGTTATTGTGAAATATTATTTGAAGAGGATTTAACAAAAGACAATTTAGTTCAAAAGATAAAAGAACTAGATACACATAAATTAGACTATATTCAAGCTATGAAAAAAGATACCCAAATAAGTGGCATTGAAAAGGTAATGGCAGAAATTCAAAAATACCGTTAAAAATACTTTATGTGATGAAATGGGGGAATAAATGATGTTTAGTAATAAAAAAGACTTACAACATATGAGACAATTAGCAGCAGGTGAACTTGATGAATTATTAGAAGCACTTAAGGCTAGTAAGAATGCAATTTTAGGGGTTGAAACAGTAGAAGAGCTTATTTGTTTAAGAGAAAATATTAAGAATCTTAAAAGCGATATCCCAACTTTGAAAAATGATATTTTAGTAGTTAAAGACAAAACAACTATGAATGCTGAACAGTTAAAAGAAAGAATTAGTTACTTAAATAATTGGAAGATAGACTTACTTAATCAAGTAGATCAAGCATCTACTACAAAAGAAAGAGTTGAAGATTCCTCAAAACAAATGTTAAGTACTTTAGATGGTATTAGTCAAAAGGTAAATGTATCAGCAACAACAACTAATCATATTGAGGATTTACTTGTAACTATTACAGCAGCTATTAAAGAAATTAATACAACAGCTAAATCTATGAAAAAACAAGTAACAACTTTTATTGAGACAGCACAGAATGTAGCAAGTAATATTACAGGTATCTCTTCTATTGCAGAGCAAACAAACCTACTTGCACTTAATGCCTCTATTG
>JAZKZQ010000114.1:0-8272 GCA_045612745.1 Cellulosilyticum sp.
CAGTTTAAACAATAAAAATGTCTATTTAAACAATAAGTATATGTACTATATTGAAAAAATGTTATATTGATTTCAGGAAAAAGATATTGAGGCAATAAATTATGGGGCAATCTTTAATAAGGAGAGATATTAAAGATTAAAAAACAGTCATTCGGTGCAGATAACGAATGGCTGTTTTTTGTTTTATGAGTGATATAAATAAAATGTTAAGATATAGTTTGAAATAATAAGAGTTAACTTAAAATAAAAAAAGTCAGCTTAATGTAATAAAAAACAGTTTAAACAATAAAAGTGTCTATTTAAACAATAAGTATATGTAATATATTGAAAAAATGCTATATTTATCTCAGGAAAAAGATATTGAGGCAAACAAATTATGGGGAAAAAAATCAGTCATTCATAGAAATAATGAATGGCTGTATTTTTTTATGTGCTAAAACTTGAATAAATACAGTACATATGTCATAGTAAAAGAGTAAAATATAAACAAGCTACTCATATAAGGTGTACATAGAGAAATATTAGAAGCAAAATTATAATGAGTGACAGAACATATAGTAAATAAGCTATGGAGGTACAAGGTGGAGTATATTGACTTAACGCTTCAAGTGAAAAAGACAAATCGTATTTACAAGATGGCGGAAGCACAATTAAAGAAAGATATAGTTATGGGACATGTAGGCACACACTTTGATTTATATGGGGATATTCAAGTGCCATTAGATTATATGCAAACAAGAGGGATATTATTTGATGTAAGTCATATAAAAGACAGAGAAATTACTTGTGATGATATTGACTTAGATTATGTAAAGCCTGGAGATTTTGTGCTAATTCGTACGGGAACGATAGAAAGACATCCTTACGGTAGTGGTTTATATTTTAGCACAGGTCCAAATTTATCATGGGAACTTATTCAAGAGTTAGCTATGGAAGAAATTAAATTTATAGGGATTGATGCACCTGACCTTAGAAAGGGGAAGGAACATGCAGAAGCCGATAAAATATTTTTAAGTCGTGGTACTTTTGTTGTAGAGAACCTTACGAACCTAGATCAAATCGTACCACACGAAGTATGTAAAATCTTAACCATGTGGCATGAAGATCCAGAGGCTACAGGTGTTAAGTGTAGAGTAGTAGCTGTTCAGCCTAAATCAGAAAGCGAGATATAAAGAAGAGAAAGTCCTTAGTATATATAAAGTTTGTTGTAATAAGTGCAATAATAATTTGTATATAGAGGGCTTTTTTGCATAATTTGACTAGAAGTTTGCTATAATCTAATAAAGTAGGAATTAATAACCTAGAAAGGAAGAATAGAAATGGGTATGAGGGATGAGAAAAATTATACTTTAACTATAAAAGATTTGGGGTTAATTGTACTTATTATATTTATATATGGTGTAATTTCATTTATTAATTTAGGAAGTTTTACAAATCCGCAAACTTTTTGGGATACTGCAGAGCAAGGAAATACTGTTGTCATTGCATTAAATGAGAGGACAACTATTAGTAAGATTAGACATTTTAGTGGTGCTAGAGCTGGTAATTATCAATTAGCTATTTCTAATGACGGTGTGAATTATCAAGAGGTAGCAATACTAGAAGAACCGAGTGTATTTGTTTGGTTTGATACAGATTTTCTATATACATTTAAGTATTTATCCATTCAGGCAAAAGAAGCAGGTAGTATAATGGGTGAAATTTGTCTATATGATACAGCGGGGCAAAGCGTGCCACTTAGTGCTGTAACAGAAGTGGCAAATGCACTGATTGATGAGGGTGAAATAGTACCTGATGAGATAAGTTATTTAAATAGTACTTACTTTGATGAGGTTTACCATGCAAGAACAGCCTATGAATATGTTCATGATATGGATATATATGAGTGGACACATCCACCATTAGGAAAACTGATTATCTCTATTCCTATAAGACTATTTGGGATGAATCCATTTGCATATCGATTAATGGGTAATATTGCAGGAATACTTATGTTAGCAGTAATTTATATTCTTGCTAAGAGATTGTTTGGAAAAACAAGAATTGCTTTTTTAGCAGCTTTATTATTGGCTGTAGATGGGATGCATTTCGTACAAACACGTATTGCTACAGTGGATAGTTATCTTGTTTTATTTATGATGTTGTCGTTGTTATTTATGTATCAGTATATACAATGCACTAATAAAGGTAATTTAAGTTATAAACTGATTAATCTACTTTTCTCTGGGATTTTTTTAGGGGCTGCCATGGCAACAAAGTGGAATGGTGCCTATATGGCTGTAGGACTTGCTGTTATATTTTTTGCTAATTTATATAGTAGACTCAAAGCAGGTTTATATTTTAATAACTTTAAAGAACAGGTACCTGTGATTATTGGAAGTTGTATTGTGTTTTTTGTGATTATTCCAATAGGCATTTATTTGGCAAGCTATATTCCATTTTTCTTAAGGCCAGAGAATACAAGTCTTAAAGATTTATGGGATTTACAAGTGAGAATGTATCATTATCATTCAGATTTAGTAGCAACGCATCCTTTTACATCACCATGGTATTTATGGCCGCTAGATATTAAACCGGTATGGTATTATCAGGGCATAGTAAAGGAAGGATATATAGCAAGTATTGCCGTATTTGGTAATCCGATTATTTGGTGGAGTGGCATTTTAGGTATGTTATATTGCATTAAAGAAGCTTTCGTTGAAAGGGAGACAAAGTGTCTATTTTTAAGTATTGCTATTTTATCTGTATATCTACCATATGCATTAGTAGGCCGTATCATGTTTTTATATCATTATTTCCCAGTAGTGCCACTGATGATATTAACTCTTGTAGGATTACTTAATGTAATAGATGAAAAATTCAAGCACTTACACATTATAAGATGGTTTAGTGTAGTGAGTATATTGGCTTTTATATTCTTTTATCCAATCTATGCAGGAGTAACTATTCCAAGGTGGTATGCCACACTAACACAGTGGATTCCAGGTTGGTGGCATTTCTTTAATTAGGTAAAAATAAGTCACAAAAATCATACTTAGTAATAAAATAATAGTACTAAGCTAGTATAGTTCACCCCATAAGCCTTCAAAAGTTAAATAATGCTAAAAGAAAAAAGAGGTGAGAGAGATGACTAATAAAAAAATTACATTACTAATTGATCAAGACGATGTACTAGCAGACTATATGAGTGCAGTAGTAACAGCTTACAATACTAAATATCATACAGATATTAAAGAGGAAGCATGTATTAGTTGGGATTTATACGGTGTGTTCGGAAAAGAAATAGACACAGTAATGCATGAACCAGAACTGTTTAGAAACTTAAAGCCAGTTCCATATGCTTTAGAAATATTTGAAAGACTTTATATGAGTGGTTTATTCGACTTGTATATTGTAACAGCAGCTAATCCGCGTACAGTAGAAGCTAAGTATGAATGGATTGAAAAATACTTACCTTATTTGCCAAAGAATCATATTATTGTATGTAGCAGTAAGTTTATGATTAAAGGTGACTACTTATTAGATGACGGCATGCACAATATTGAAGATTTTGTAAAAGCAGGTGGGCGGGCTGTAGTCTTTAATAAGCCGCATAATATGCATACTACACATAACTACCCAAGGGTATCAAACTGGCTAGAGTTTGAATCATTGATTGTTAATGAGTGTTACCCAGATAGGGTACAAGAATATTTTCAAGAGGAAGCTATATCCTAAAGTAAAATAGCTACTTTTGAATATTAAAAAGTAAGGAGAAAAAAGATGTATTTTGATTCACATGCACATTACGATGATGAAAGATTTGATGAGGATCGTTATAAATTAATAGAGAGTATGAATGAAAAGGGGGTAGACTATATTGTAAATGCAGCAGCAGACATACCGTCTTGTTATACAAGCTTAGCACTTGCACATAAATATCCGTTTGTATATTGTAGTATTGGAGTTCATCCACATGATGCAAAAACTCTAGATGATGAAAAATTAGCAGAGCTTAAAAAGTTAGCAGGAGAAGAAAAGGTGGTAGCTATTGGTGAGATTGGATTAGATTATTATTATGATTCATCACCAAGAGATGAACAGCGTAAATGGTTTAAGGCACAGCTTGAATTAGCTAAGGAATTAGATTTACCAGTTATTATCCATAGTAGAGAAGCATGTCAAGAAACTTTTGACACCATTATGGCTAGCGGTGTAAAAGAAGGGGTTATTCACTGTTTCTCTGGGAGTAAGGAATTAGCTAAAGAATATGTGAAAAAAGGTTTCTATATTGGCATAGGTGGTAGTCTTACTTTTAAAAATGCTAGAAAAGCTGTAGAAGTAGTAGAGGCTATTGACCTAGAGCATATAGTGATTGAAACAGATGCACCCTATATGACACCAGTACCACATAGAGGAAAAAGAAATGACTCTTTATATTTACAGTATGTAGTGGAGAAAATAGCAGAAATTAAAGGGATTTCAATAGAAGAGGTAAGTGATATAACATGTCAAAATGGAAAGAAACTTTTTAGAATAAAGTAGATTTATAAAAGAAAGTAAATAAGGAAGTAGATAAAAAGCAGCTTTTATAAAAAGCTGTTTTTTGTTTTTGTATAGAATTACTAAACTTTTGGCTTATTATATATAAAAAGAAATATCCAATAAATTATTGAAATGAAATAAATAATTGTATAAAAAGACGAGGAGTTATTTTGAGGAATTTAGCTAAAGGGAAAAACTGGGATAATAGTAATAAAACATTAGAAAATCATTATTAAACAAATGTTACATAAATGTTAAATTGATTTTTTTATAAAATAAAAAACAAGTGGCTTAAAGCCTTGAAAATACGTAATGGTTTAATGTTTTTTAGGGCATTTTTGGAGTTTTATTTTGAAAAAATATTACAAAAGGCTTGAAAAAAACTGCATGATATATTACAATTCTATTTGTAGTTGAAATAAAAACACAATTACATTTATTACCAAAACGTTGTAGTAAAGCACGATTCACCAGATCAAGTGAGAAACAACAATTATTTGAATTAGTAAAGGTAAAACTAAACTTTACCTGAATCAAGTAATTGACTTTAAGGAGGATATCATGAAGAATCGAAGTAGGATCGCTTTATTGATTGTAGTGTTGTTTATGCTAGGAGCAGTTAGTATCACAGCCTATCAATCCATGTCAAAGATAGTTACACTAGTCGATGACGGGAAAGTGACTCGATATGAAACAGATGCAAGTAGCGTACAAGAGCTACTCACACAGTTGGAGATTACATTAAATAATAAGGACACTGTGGACCCAGAATTAAATACGAAAATAGAAGACAATTTAAGAATTACTATAGACAGATGGAAACCAACAGTTAAGTTTATTTTAGATGGAGAAGAAACTCAGTTTAAAACAGATTTCAAAACAGTAGGGGACATCATTAAAGCTAAAGGTTTAAACAACGAAGAAGGCGTATCAGTAGAGCCAGCAGAAGATACAGCCATTACAGATGGCATGGAAATCGTTGTAAAAACTACAAAAACAAAAACAGTTACTGATGAGAGACCAATGAGCTTTGAAACTGTTGTAAAAGAAACAACAGACTTAGAGACAGGTGAAACAAAAGTTGCACAAGAAGGGCAAAATGGACTTAAAAAAGTAACAACTAAACAGACTTATGTCGGTGGTGAATTAAAAAACGAAGAAGTAACAAATGTTGAGGTTGTTGAAAAACCTGTAGACAAAATCGTTTTAAAAGGTATAAGAAATTCCGTAAAAGATACTACAACTGGTGAAAATTATGCGTATACAAAGGCTATCAATGTAGAAGCCACAGCTTATACAGCATATAACGGGGATGGTTGGGGTAACAAAACAGCTAGTGGTATGACAACAGCAGTTGGTGTGGTAGCAGTTGACCCTAATGTAATACCGTTAGGTACAAGACTTTACATCGAAGGTTATGGTCTTGCAGTTGCAGGTGACACTGGTGGTGCAATTAAAGGGAATAGAATAGATTTATTCTTTAATACATCAAGTGAATGTAGAAATTATGGTCGTCAAAATACAACCGTATATATTTTGGCAGATCAAGACATAGCACTATCGGATATAAGAAGATAAACATAAAGAAGGCATTGCAAATTTATTTTGCAATGCCTTCTTTATATAAATTAGATGCAACTAAATTGGATATAATTAAAACTTTAATTTGCATAAATTGTATGTTATAACTAATAGATGTTAATAAGTATTTAGATGACATGAAATAGGAGGATAAAATGCAGACGTTAAAACGATTTATTAGTTATTATAAGCCGCATAAAGCGTTATTTTTTACAGATATGTTCTGTGCACTGACCTTATCAGGCATTGACTTGGTTTTTCCACTGTTAGTACGTTTTTTGATGAATGATATTTATGTGCTAAATGATAAAGCAGTAATATTAAAATACATAGGTTTTATAGGTTTAGCTTTATTAGGGATGTATGTAGTGACATACTTTTGTCAGTACTTTATTACTTCATGGGGGCATATTATGGGTGCCAGAATGGAGTCAGATATGCGAAGAGAGTTATTTGGACATTTAGAAAAACTTTCATTTTCATATTATGATGAGGTGAATACAGGAAAGTTAATGTCTTGTATCGTCAATGACTTATTTGATATATCTGAACTTGCTCACCATGGACCAGAAGATATTTTTATCTCGATTATTAAAATTGTAGGTAGTTTCATTGTACTAAGTATGATTAATCTTAAGATGGCACTTATTTTAATTGGGTTTACAGCCCTTATGCTATTTTTTGGACTTTATTATAATCGTAGAATGAAAGCAACCTTTAGAAGAAATCGTGAGAAGATTGCTAAGGTTAATGCCATTACACAAGATGCCTTAGGGGGAATTCGTGTAGTAAAATCTTTCGCTAATGAAAGCATAGAGATGGCTAAGTTTGATGAAGGTAATAATGAGTTCTTAGAAACAAAATGTGATAGTTATGAGATTATGGGACGTTTCTTTAGTGGAAATGGCTTCTTCAAAAATCTTTTATACTTAACAGTTGTTTTAGTAGGTGGCTATTTTATTACAACAGGTGAAATGAATATTGCTGATGTGACAGTGTATATTTTATATATCAATACATTCTTAAATCCTATTGAAAAGCTTGTAAACTTCACAGAACAGTTTCAAAAAGGGCTTTCTGGATTTGAGCGTTTCTTAAAAATAATTGATACAGTACCTGAAATTCAAGATGCCAAGAATGCAGAAGAATTAAAAGATGTACAAGGTACAATTGACTTCGAAAATGTTAGCTTCAGTTACAATGAAGAAAAGGATGTATTAAATGATATAAGTATTCATATTCCAGCAGGCAAAACAGTAGCCTTAGTAGGACCTTCTGGTGGTGGAAAGACCACATTTTGTTCACTTATTCCTAGATTTTACGAAGCGACATCAGGACGTATTACAGTAGATGGCAAGGATATTAAGCAGTTATCTCAAGCATCTCTTAGAAATGCTATTGGAATAGTACAGCAAGATGTTTATTTATTCTATGGCAATATCAAAGAAAATATCGCCTATGGTAAACCAGATGCTACAGATGAAGAAATTATTGCAGCAGCTAAAAAAGCCAATATTCATGACTTTATTATGAGCTTGCCACAAGGTTATGAGACTTATGTAGGAGAACGTGGGGTAAGACTTTCAGGTGGACAAAAACAAAGAATTTCTATTGCAAGGGTATTCCTCAAAAATCCACCAATCCTGATTTTAGATGAAGCTACATCCGCACTGGATAATGAAAGCGAAAGATATATTCAGCGTTCATTGGATGAACTTGCTAAAAATAGAACAACATTAGTGATTGCTCATAGGTTAAGTACAATTCGTAATGCTGATGAGATTTTAGTACTGACACAAGAAGGTATTGCAGAACGTGGAAACCATGACGAGTTAATGAAATTTGATAATGTGTATGCCAAATTATATAATATGCAATTTGCTTAAAAATTAATTAGTATTCATATAGGTAATTGCGAAACTACCATTTAAAAATGAATAACACTCGCTTTGAGGATGCAAGATTTAAAAATTATTATTGGTAGCTATATTTAGTTGCCAAATAATTAAAAATTGGCACAACAAACAAAGGTAAGCTTTTACCTTAAAAAAATGGCTATCTAATTATGCAATAAGTGGTTTTAAACTTCTTATGTATTGATGCTGATGGATTTTATCAGCTAATAATACTGTAATAAGCTGTGTAATACCTGCTAAAAGTAGGTCAG
>JAZKZQ010000115.1:0-1804 GCA_045612745.1 Cellulosilyticum sp.
TCAAGAAAGGATAAATAAAATGTATTATATTTATAGCCGAAAATCAAAATATACCGGAAAAGGTGAATCAATTGAAAATCAAATAGAAATGTGTAAAGAATATATCACTTCCCATTTTGGGGAATGTGGATTAATCATATATGAAGATGAGGGTTTTAGTGGTGGTAGCATTGATAGACCCCAATTTAAGCAAATGCTAGCAGATGCTCAGGCGAAAAAATTTGATACTTTAGTGTGCTACCGTCTAGATCGTATTAGTCGTAATATTGCGGACTTCTCTTCTCTTATTGAAGATTTAGGGCTACATAGTATTAATTTTGTTTCTATTAGGGAACAATTTGATACAACGACACCTATGGGGCGTGCTATGATGTATATTGCTTCTGTTTTTGCTCAGCTCGAAAGGGAAACTATTGCTGAGCGTATTAGGGATAATATGCTTCAACTTGCTAAAACAGGTCGTTGGTTAGGTGGCACAACCCCTACTGGTTTTGAATCTGTTGAAGTCTTTACTGAGGATAGTCATGGTAAAACTAAAAAGGCTTTTAAGCTTGCTCCTATTGAAAGTGAGCTCAAAATAGTTAAACTTATTTTTGATAAGTATCTAGAACTTGAAAGCCTTACACAAGTGGAAACTTACTTATTACAACATCATATGACTACTAAAAATGGTGGTAATTTCACAAGGTTTACAATCCGTACCCTACTTAATAATCCTGTTTACGCTAAAGCAGATCAAGATGTCTACCATTATTTTGATATAAATAATTATGAAATATATGTGGATCAAGATGATTTTGATGGTACTAAAGGCATTATGGCCTATAATAAAACCGTTCAAAAGAAAAATAAATCTACTAAATTAAGAGATGCTTCAGAATGGATCATTGCTATAGGACAGCATGAAGGCATTATAGATGGGAAGGATTGGGTAAAGGTGCAAGAGCTTATTAATCAAAATAAATCTAAAACTTTTAGAAAAACACGTAATCAGGATGCTCTACTTTCTGGTATTTTACGCTGTAGTAAATGTGGTAGCTATATGCGTCCTAAAATGGGTCGTACTTTAAAAGATGGCTCACAAATGTTTTATTACCTATGTGAACTAAAAGAAGCCTCTAAAGGTGTAAGATGTGATTGTCGTAACGCACCAGGACCTAAAATAGATGCTGCTGTTATCGACTTCTTAAATAAAGCCTCTGATGACCAGTCTCTCGTACGCTCTGAAATGAGCGATATTAAAATTAATCTTAAGAATCATAGTGAAATACTTAATACACAAATTCAATCTATTAAAGATAAGATTATAAGTAATGAGAAGACTATTAAAAACTTAGTAGGGACTTTATCTTTATCTGAGCAAACTGCTGCAGGTAAGTATATCATTGACCAAATTAATACCTTAGATAGTCAAACTGCTACCCTGAAGGAAGAACTTTTTAACCTTAATCAAAAAGCTCATTTTGTAGAAATGGAAACGCATAAACATGAACTCATGGATAATCTCGTACTTTCTATTGGCTCTACTATTAAAGAATCAAATGATATTGTGGGCTCTAGAAATCATATACGCAGTCTTATAGATAAGGTATTATGGGATGGTGAAGACCTTGATATTATTATGATTGGAAGTAATCATAACAAGTGAACTTCACTGTTTCCACAATGTGAATATAGCAAATGAGATATTAATGAGTATTCGTTCTGAGCGTAAAAAGAAGTCTGAAACCTCTTTGCAAGCTCCTATAGGGACTGATCAAGAGGGAAACGAAATCTCTCTATTAGATATTATTTGTATAGATAG
>JAZKZQ010000116.1:0-29380 GCA_045612745.1 Cellulosilyticum sp.
GGCGGTTCTATCTGTATCACTCGTGAAACAAAAGGTATCGGTCGCGGACAGGCAACTGCAGTGATTGATGTAGCAGCAGAAAGAGATAAATATTTTGAAGAAACAGGAATTTATGTTCCAATTTGTTCTGATGGCGGTATCGTACATGATTATCATATGACACTGGCATTGGCTATGGGTGCTGATTTCTGTATGTTAGGACGTTATTTCTCACGTTTTGATGAAAGCCCAACCAATAAAGTACTTGTAAATGGCAATTACATGAAAGAATACTGGGGAGAAGGTTCAGCTAGAGCAAGAAACTGGCAACGCTACGATATGGGTGGTGCAGCGAAGCTTTCTTTTGAAGAGGGCGTAGATTCTTATGTACCTTATGCAGGAAGTTTACATGATAATCTTGCCATTACCCTTAGCAAAGTACGTTCAACAATGTGTAATTGTGGTGCTTTAAGTATTCCTGAACTACAACAAAAAGCTAAGTTGACACTGGTGTCATCCGTAAGTATTGTAGAGGGCGGGGCACATGATGTTATATTAAAAGATAAGAATATGATGCCAACTAAATAAAAGAGAAATTTAATAAGTTATTTTTGAAACTAAAAAGGCTATTGCGTATATTGCAGTAGCCTTTTATTGGGTCTCATTAAAAATTTTTAAGACATACCATTAACTTGTTTGTAATTATAAAGCATTTCACCATGATTTTGTTCTTCGATTTGGATATCAGCTAGTAGTTTGCGAATATCAGAATTTCCGAAAGCGAAAACATCAGAGTTATACTGCCCAGAAACCATTTTTTCTGTACCAATAGCATCTGTAGCTAGGAAACAATCATGTTGTTTATTATCGGATTGATCCCCTTGTTTATAGGTTGCTGTAGGTTGATACATTTTGCCATCTGTATCATTACAGTCACAATTAGGCACAGTGCCAGTTAATACTTGTTGTAAAGATTGATAATGTTCTTGCTCTTTTGCTTTAAGTGTGTTAAAAAGCTCTTGAAGTACTGGGTCTTTAGCTTCTTTAGCATACTTGCCATATTTTTGAATACAGGTTTCTTCTTGAGATTGTAAGTCTTGAAGGGTAGTTTTTTCTTTTTCCGTTAAAGTCATAAGTAATCACCTCTTAGTATAATGTTAATCATAGTTTAGTATGGACACTTTGACTTTTTATATGCTGGTATAAAAAATTTAGAAATAAATTTACAAATCAAAATACTAGGAGTAGGATATAATTGATAAAAATCATAGAACATAGATAAAGAGAGGGGTCTAAATGACATTAGCAGAATTAGAAGTTGGCAATGATGCCATAATTGAAACGGTAAAATGCAATGATGTAGCCCTAAGAAAACATATATTAGATATGGGTTTAACGCCTAATACAGAAGTGACACTCATAAAAGTTGCACCTATGGGAGATCCTTTACAAGTTCGTGTAAGAGGTTATGAGCTTACATTACGTAAGGAAGATGCAGCTTATATTACATTAATGGATATACATAATGCACACCAGTTACAGGTGAAAGATAACACAAGGGCTAAGAATATTGAACACCCCGGAAAAGGGGAAATGAGAAAATACCATGTAAAAAAACAAGGTACACCATTGGCTGAAGGTGAGGTGCTTACCTTTGCTTTGGTAGGTAATCAAAATTGTGGAAAGACTACTTTGTTCAATCAGTTAACAGGTTCAAATCAGCATGTTGGTAACTTTCCTGGGGTTACAGTAGATCGTAAGGAGGGCAAGATTAGAGGGAGTGATTATACAAATGTAACAGATTTACCTGGTATTTATTCTTTATCACCTTATACAAGTGAGGAGATTGTTACACGAAACTTTATATTAGAAGATCGGCCAAAGGGAATTATCAATATTGTAGATGCCACGAATATTGAAAGAAATTTATATTTAACGATGCAACTGATGGAGTTAGATGTGCCTATGGTACTTGCCTTAAATATGATGGATGAGGTAAAAAATAATGGTGGGACTATTCGTATTAATCAACTAGAAGAGTTATTAGGGATTCCAGTTATTCCTATTGTCGCAGCAAAAAATGAGGGGATAGATGAACTTGTAGAACACGCTATTCATGTAGCAAGATATAAAGAGCATCCAGGGCGTATGGATTTTTGTGAAGATACAGGTTTAGCCACTGGTGCAGTACATAGATGTATTCATGGAATTTTACATTTGATAGATGATCATACTAAGAAAGTAGGCTTACCAGGGCGTTTTGTAGCAACTAAGTTGGTAGAGGGAGATCCATTTATCTTAGAGACCTTAGGGTTAGATGAAAATGAAAAGCAAACATTAGAACATATTATTTTACAGATGGAAGAAGAAAGTGGCAAAGATAGGTTGGCAGCTTTGGCAGATATGCGTTTTAACTTTATAGAAAGAGTATGTGATCTGACAGTCATCAAACCTTATGAAAGTAAAGAACATAAAAGAAGTGTGGTAATGGATAAAGTACTTACTGGTAAATACACAGCTATTCCAGTATTTATAGGGATTATGGGGTTAATCTTTTGGCTTACCTTTGGTGTAATAGGCGCCAGTTTATCTCAGCTCATGGAATGGGGGATAGAAGGGCTAACGAATATATGTGATAAAGGTTTAATCTTATATGGTATTAATCCTGTTATACACTCATTAATCATTGATGGGATTTTTGCAGGTGTAGGAAGTGTATTAAGCTTTTTGCCTATTATTGTAACGTTATTTTTCTTTTTATCCTTATTAGAAGATAGTGGCTATATGGCAAGAGTAGCATTTATTATGGATAAGATGCTACGTAAAATCGGTTTATCTGGGCGGAGTTTTGTACCGATGCTTATCGGTTTTGGTTGCTCAGTACCAGCTATTATGGCCACAAGAACTTTGCCTTCAGATAGAGATAGAAAGATGACAATTATGCTTACACCTTTTATGAGTTGTTCAGCTAAATTACCGATTTATGCGTTGTTTACAGCAGCCTTTTTCCCTAAACATCAAGTCCTTATCATGATTAGTTTGTATTTTATAGGTATGTTGGTTGCTGTTTTATTTGCAATGATTTTAAATGGTAGTAGATTTAAAGGTTCTCCAGTACCTTTTGTAATGGAATTACCAAACTACAGGTTACCAATTCCGAAAAGTGTTATTAGGCTTATTGGAGATAAAGCAAAAGACTTTGTTACAAAAGCTTTTACTGTTATTTTTATAGCATCTATTATTATTTGGTTTTTACAAAACTTTGATGCCAGATTAAATGTTGTATCAGATACAGCACATAGTATGTTAGCTGTACTAGGGGGTACTATTGCACCTGTCTTCGCACCGTTAGGCTTTGGTGATTGGCGTATTTCCACAGCATTTATTACAGGCTTTACTGCTAAAGAAAGTGTCGTAAGTACACTAACAGTTTTACTAGGCGGCACAACTGAGAAGCTAGAGACATTATTTACACCATTAACAGCACTTGTTTTTTTAGTATTCTCATTACTTTATACGCCTTGTATCGCAGCTATAGCAGCCGTTAAAAGAGAATTAGGGACTTACTGGGCTATGGCAATTGTTATGATCCAGTGTATCATTGCATGGCTCATAGCTTTTTCTGTCAAACTAATCGCCATGTTATTGCTATAAGTATTTTGAGTACGCTAATTTTGGGGAGCAAATAAATAGGGCTACGGCAAATCTATGAAGACTTGTCAGTAGCCCTATTATTTGATCTTTATTTTTCTAACGTTTTATGAATTAGTCATTATTATAAGTATCTATGTCAAGTTCACCTTCGCTTTTAGCGATTAAAAGCGTACACACATTATCTCCAGCCACATTAACAGCTGTACGGAACATATCAATAATACGGTCAACCCCCATAATAAGCGCGATGCCTTCAAGTGGTAAGTTAACAGATGCGAGTACCATTGTGAGCATAATCATACCAACACCTGGTACACCAGCAGTACCAATAGAAGCAAGTACAGCAGAAAGAATAACCATAATGTAGTCATTAAGACCAAGGTGAATGCCGTAAATTTGTGCAATGAACATTACCGAAACACCTTGCATGATGGCTGTACCATCCATATTAATAGTTGCACCCAGTGGCAATGTAAAGGAACTTACTTTTTTAGAAACACCAAATGCAGACTCAGAGTGTTCTAAAGCCGTTGGAAGGGCTGCACTTGAAGAAGATGTTGATAAACAAATATTGAAAATAGGTACAAACTTTTTAAGAAACTTTATAGGAGGTAATTTTCCTATGAAGAAGAGCATACCCATGTAAACAACAAAGAGTTGTAAGGCTAAACCTAAAAATACAGTTAAGACATATTTAATAAGTGGCACAAGTGCAGCAAAACCAAAGTTTGCAAAAGTTGTTGAAAGGAGTGCAAATACACCATAAGGTGCAAACTTCATAATCACTTGTACAAGTTTTAAAAGCACTTCATTACCTGATTCAAAAATGACAAGAAGTGGTTTACCCTTTTCACCCACCATTGTAATACTAAGTCCTAATAAAATTGCAAAGAAGATAATGCCTAAGATGTTACCTTCCGAAAAAGCTGCAAAAATATTTGTTGGAATCATATTTAATAATGTATCAATAAAATTAACACTTGTAGCAGCTGGTGTTGTAGCAACTTCGTTGGCTTTAAGTAGTGCAAGATCTACGCCTATACCTGGTTTTAATAAAGCACCTATACCTAAAGCTAGTATAATCGCAATAGCTGTTGTTAAAGTATAAAATACAAAGGTTTTCCCACCGATACGTCCTACTTTTTTGAGATCGTCTAAAGAAGCAGTTGCATATACAATAGAAACAAATACTAATGGAACCACTACTAATTTAATAGCATTTAAAAAGCCTGTTCCAAAGAGTTTAAAAATACCATCTAATAAAACGGTTTGTGTAAACCAGTTTTCAGGTATGGCAGAAAGTATAATCCCAAACAGTGTACCTAATATTAAAGCAACCAGTGTTTGAGATGTTGTAGATAGTTTTTTCATATGTAATACCTCCGAGTAATAAGTCTAGTTCACTGTGAAAGTAAATTCTTGTATGTTTAATGATATCATTTGATAGTAATAAGTTAACATAAGGATGATAAAAATGCAAGAAAAAAATAAGGAATAATTATTTTTTTTAATATATAAAATATTTAAACAAAAATTAAAACCTTATAAATAAAGGGTTCTTATAAAATTAATTTAAAAATAAGCGAAAAAATACCTAGTAAACACGTTTTGAATTTTCAGACTAATGGTGAAAGTTTTTTAAATATATTGCACCATTTGAATGACAAAATTTACAAATTAACATTTCTAAGCAAGCGTATGACGCAGTAACAATAGTCAGCCTACAATAGTATAATTTGCATGATGTCAAGCATTTAAATTAATAGTTTTATATAGTATAATGCTGTAAGCAGTAATTTATTTAAAAAGGAGACTAGGACATGGGTTTTTTTAAAGTGACAGTAGGTGTAATGGGTTCTTCAAAATCTGCTAGAGCCATTGCAGAAGTCCAAAACTTGAAGATTAGAAATTTAAGAACATTAGTCCTTAAACCAGCACTTGACACAAGAGATGGGGGCTTTATTTGTAGTAGATTAATTAAAGATAAGGTAAAAGCAGACTTACTTTTAATGCCAGAGGAAGTAATAGACGTTAGTGAGATTATTTCTAGTAACTATGATTATATTGTGGTAGATGAATTTCATATGTTAAGTGAAACTCAAGTAAAAGACCTTTATAAAATTAGTGCTATTTCTAATACCAACATTAGTATGTATGGTCTTAGAATGTCTTGGAAAGGGGAACCATTCCCAAGTGCAGCACTAGCATTAGGATATGCGGATGAGATAGAGATTATCAAAATGGTGGATAAAGATCAGCACACATTAAGTCATCATATTAAATATACTAATGGCATTCCATCACCACTTTCAGGAGATGAGGAGACAATTATTGTGGGTGACTTAGATAAAACAAGTTATACGACAGCATCAAAGTTAGATTTCTATAAAATTTATCAAATGCTAGGACAAGTTGAAGAATAAAAATAAAAAGATATAATATATTGACAGTAGTTTAAAATGGTGTTAAAGTATGTTTAGTCAAAAATTTGATAATAAAATCAAATAAATTAAATAATTGCCTTTAAGCTTGGTACAGAGAGACCAAAAAGGAAGAATAAATAATTACGTCAATAGTATATAAAATCAAGGAGCATATAAGGATAATCTAAGATTTTATAAACAAATAAATATTGAAATAAAATAACTAACGATTTATACATATGTGTTTTGCATGCCACGCATATAGCGTGGGGAATGTATCAAAATGCATATTTAGCGTAGAGTGAAAAGGCAATGATAGGAATGACTATTATTGTCTTTTTTTTGTACAAAAATATTTTAAAAAAATTCTAAGTATTAGTAAGGATGGTGTAGGATGCTAGGTAGAAAAGACTTATTAGGGATTAGGGATTTATCAAAAGAAGATATTATGATGATCTTAAATCGTGCGGAAGGCATGAAAGCCATAGTAGAAGGCAACGTTCCAAAGCGAAATGATTTAAATGGTGAAACCATGATGACGCTGTTTTATGAAAATAGTACACGTACAAGAATGGCTTTTACAGCAGCAGGAAAATATATGGGAGCTAGCGTTTTAGACCTAGGTGTAGCCACAAGTAGTGTACAAAAAGGTGAAACATTAGTAGATACAGGTATTACCTTAGACCGTATGGGAACAGAATTTATGGTCATACGCCATAGTATGAGTGGGGCACCACACCTTTTAGCAAGAAATGTAAAAGCATCTGTTATTAATGCAGGTGATGGGGCTAATGAACATCCTACACAAGCCTTACTTGATTTTTACACAATTTATGAGAAGAAGGGCGGCTTTGAAAATTTAAAAGTAACTATTGTGGGTGATATTGCTCATAGTCGTGTGGCAAGATCTAATGTATTTGGTTTAGTGAAGTTAGGCGCTAAGGTAACATTAGCAGGACCAGGCACACTCACAGCAAAAAGTATGGAGACTTTAGGGTGCAAAGTTACCAATGATATTAAAGAAGCTGTAAAAGATGCAGATGTGGTGATGGCACTACGTATTCAATTAGAAAGACAAAAAGGTGGTCTTTTCCCAAATCTACGAGAATACAGCCAAATTTATGGTTTAGATACAACTACCTTTGCACTCGCAAAAGAAGATGCAATCTTAATGCATCCAGCACCAGTAAATCGAGGGATAGAACTAATGCCAGAGCTAATTGATAGTAATGTATCTGTTATTGATGAGCAAGTTACAAATGGTGTCGCCGTAAGAATGGCAATTTTAGAATTACTACGTGAAGGGAGAGCATAGCAAATGAAACTTTGTATTAAAAATGGGACAATTATTAATCCAAACACAAACTTAGAAACACAAACAGACCTTTGGGTAGAAAATGGTAAGGTTATTCATATCGGTGAGCAAACAGGATGGCAAGCAGATGAAACAATTGATGCCACTGGTAAGTGGGTTGTGCCAGGCCTTATTGATTTACATGTACACTTTAGAGCACCAGGCTTTGAACATAAAGAAGATATCGAAAGCGGCGCAGCAGCTGCAGCAAAAGGCGGTTTCACAACAGTATGCTGTATGCCAAATACAAAACCAGTTATTGATAATGAATGTGTTGTAGAATACATTAACGCTATGGCAGCAAAAGCAAATGGTGTCAACGTTCTTCCAATAGGTGCTATCACGAAAGACCAAGCAGGTGAAACACTAGCTGATATTGGTAAGATGGTAGAACATGGTATCTGTGCACTCAGTGAAGATGGTAAAACAGTAGAAAATGCAGGTCTTATGAAAAAAGCCATGCAATATGCTAAACCATTTAATATTCCAATCATGTCGCATACAGAAGAACGTAGCTTAACAGGTGGGGCAATGAATGCAGGTGAAAATGCACAACTCTTTGGGATTAAAGGTATTCCAAGAGAAGCAGAAGAAATCATTGTGGCAAGAGACATCCTACTTGCAAAATATACAGGTGTGAAATTACACCTTTGCCATATTAGTACAAAGGGAAGTATAGACATTATTCGCTTTGCAAAAATGCAAGGCATCAATGTGACAGCAGAAACGGCACCACATTACTTCACATTAGATGATAGTATTTTAGGGGACTATGATACAAACAAAAAGATGAGTCCACCCCTTCGTACAAAAGAAGATGTAGAAGCTATGAAAGTGGCACTTCAAGAAGGTATCATTGATGTGATTGCTACAGACCATGCCCCACATCACTATGATGAAAAAAATGTAGAGTTTGAGGCAGCACCATTTGGTATTGTTGGTCTTGAAACAAGTTTTGCAGTAAGTCATACACAGCTTGTTAAATCAGGACTGCTTTCACCAATGGCACTCATTGAGAAGATGAGTAGCACACCAGCTAAAATCTTAGGTATTGATAAAGGAGATATTAGTGTAGGAAAAGTAGCAGATATTACGATCTTAGACCCAGAAACTACATATGAAATTGATCCAAGTACATTTGTTAGCAAAAGTAAAAATACACCATTTGGCGGTATGTGTGTCACAGGTGATGTAGTCTATACCATTGTAAATGGACGTATAATTTATCAAAGAAATGCATAATTAAAATAAAATTTATTGAAATAATCATACAAAATGATAATATTATAAATATATACAAATGAAAGTGTATAAAAATTCATAACAGGATGATGACACGTCCCAATATAAGCTGAGAAGGAGAGAAAGAAAATGATTGATCGTTTAATTCAAAAAATCAAAGCAGTTCAAAATCCAACAGTAGTAGGTTTAGATCCAACTTACGCTATGATTCCTAACTTTATAAAGGAAGAAATGCTTGAAACTTACGGGAAAACACCTAAAGCTGTAGCAGAAATGTTCATAAAGTTCAACAAAGGCATCTTGGATGAAGTGGCACCGCTTATTCCAGCGGTTAAGCCACAAGTTGCTATGTATGAACAATATGGTCTTGAAGGTCTTAGAGCTTATATTGAAACAATTGAATATGCAAAATCAAAAGGACTTGTAGTCATTGGAGATATTAAAAGAGGAGATATTGCTTCAACAGCAGCTGCTTATGCAGGACATATTGCAGGGGTAGAAATAGAAGGCAACCATTTTGATTTATGGCAAGAAGATGCAGTAACACTTAATCCATACATGGGATTTGATGGGATTGAACCTTTTATCGCAGCATGTAACAAATATGACCGCGGTTTATTTATCTTAGTGAAAACAAGTAACCCAAGTGGGGTAGAAATTCAAGATTTAATTACAGAAGGTATTCCAGTATATGATAAAACTGCAGACCTTGTGAGCAAATGGGGTGAACTGACTATGGGCAGCATGGGCTATAGCCGTATTGGTGCAGTAGTAGGGGCAACTTATAAAGAGCAAGGTATGGAACTTAGAAAAAGAATGCCACACACCTTCTTCTTAGTACCAGGTTATGGTGCACAAGGCGGAACAGCTGAAGACCTTAAAGATTATTTTGACAAAGAGGGTAATGGTATTATTGTAAATTCTTCAAGAGGTATCATCGCAGCTTATAAAAAAGACAATGAAGTAGATGAAAAAGAGTTTGCAATAGCTTCTAAAAAGGCAGTAATTGCCATGAGAGATGACTTACAAGGAGTGATGGGTTAATGAAGGCACAATTAATTTTAGAAAACGGCATGGTATTTGAAGGCAAAGCCTTTGGCTACTTAAAAGAAACAATTGGTGAGGTTGTATTTAATACAGGGATGACAGGTTATCAAGAAATACTGACTGACCCATCTTACTATGGTCAAATGGTTGTGATGACTTATCCCCTTATTGGAAATTATGGTATTAATCTAGATGATATGGAAAGTCATAAAGCACATACAAGAGCACTTATTGTGAGAGAAAAAAGTGATTATCCAAATAACTTTAGATGTGAGCTGACATTAGATGGCTATTTAAAATCACAAAAAGTGATTGGCCTTGAAGGTATTGATACAAGAGCGCTTACAAAAGTACTTAGAGACCACGGAACAATGCGTGCAATCATTGCCGTAAGAGAACTGACACCAAGTCAAATTAAGATGAAAATAGATGCTTTCAATAATACAGCAGCCGTACCAGAAGTGACGACAAAAGAAAAATATGAAATTAAAGCGCAAAAGGTAAAAGGTGAGCAAAAGCCACATATTGCAGTCATTGACTGTGGGATTAAAACAAATATCTTACGTTCCTTTGAAGCACTTGGCTGCACAATGACAGTATTTCCATACAATGCGACAGCAGAAGAAGTGGCAGCTGTAAACCCTGATGGTATCTTCTTATCAAATGGACCAGCGGATCCAAAGGATGTACCAGAGACAGTAGAAATGGTAAAAAGCTTTATTGGTAAAAAACCAATTACAGGGATTTGTCTTGGCCATCAGCTTATTTGTCTTGCGACAGGTGGTAATACAGGGAAACTAAAATTCGGTCACCATGGTTGTAACCATCCAGTGAAAGACTTTATCACAAATCGTGTATATATTACTTCTCAAAATCATAACTACTATGTGGAACAAATGCCAGAAGGGGCAACTGTCACACACCGTAATATGAATGACCAAACCGTAGAAGGAATGTACTTTAGGGACTTAGATATCTACAGCGTACAATTCCACCCAGAAGCATGTCCTGGGCCAACTGACACAGCACATATTTTCAATGAGTTTATTACTGTAATGCAAGGAGGAAAATTAAATGCCTAGAGATAATAGCATCAAAAAAGTATTAGTTATAGGATCAGGTCCTATCGTCATCGGACAAGCGGCAGAATTCGACTATTCAGGAACACAAGCTTGTCAAGCAATTCGTGAAGAAGGCATTGAAGTAGTCCTCGTGAATAGTAACCCAGCTACGATTATGACAGACAGGGAAATTGCAGATAAAATTTACATCGAACCTCTTACAGTAGAGTTCCTTGAAAAAGTTATTCCAAAAGAAAGACCAGATAGTATTTTAGCAGGTGTAGGGGGGCAAACAGCTCTTAACCTTGCAGTAGAATTACATGACAAAGGGGTTTTAGAAAAATACAATGTACGTGTGATTGGGACACAAATCTCTGCTATTAAAGAAGGGGAAGACCGTGAACTCTTTAGAGCCCTTATGAACAGAATTAATCAACCTTGTATTGAAAGTGAAATTGTAGAGTCCGTAGACCATGCGGTAGCCTTTGCCCGTAAAATTGGTTACCCAGTGGTAGTAAGACCTGCTTATACATTAGGTGGTACAGGTGGCGGTATTGCCGAATCAGAGGAAGAACTTCGCGACATCTGTTCAAGTGGTCTTCACCTTTCACGTGTACACCAAGTACTTATTGAAAAGTGTATCAAAGGCTGGAAAGAAGTTGAGTACGAAGTAATGCGTGATAGTTATGGCACATGTATTACAGTATGTAACATGGAAAATATTGACCCAGTAGGGATTCATACAGGAGATAGTATCGTAGTAGCGCCATCTCAAACACTTTCAGATAGAGAATATCAAATGCTCCGTCGTGCCTCACTAGACATTATCTCAGCTTGTGATATTAGAGGAGGTTGTAATGTACAACTTGCCCTTAATCCAGATAGCTTTGAATATGCAGTTATCGAAATCAATCCACGTGTAAGCCGTTCATCAGCCCTTGCTTCTAAAGCAACAGGTTACCCAATCGCTAGAGTATCTGCAAAAATTGCTTTAGGCTATGGCCTTGATGAGATTGAAAATGCAGTAACAGGTAAAACTTATGCTTGTTTTGAACCAACACTTGACTACGTAGTATGTAAAATTCCAAAATGGCCATTTGATAAATTCTACACAGCCAAACGTACACTTGGTACAAAGATGATGGCAACAGGTGAAATTATGGCGATTGGTAATAACTTTGAAAGTGCTTTCCTTAAAGGTCTTCGTTCACTTGAAATTGGTAAATTTAGCTTTAAACACAAAAAGCTTGAAGCTTGCACTTTAGATGAGCTCAAAGAAAAAGTTATTACAGCAGATGATGAACGTATCTTCGCTTTAGCTGAAATGCTCCGTCGTCACTATAGAAAAGAACAAGTTTGTAAGATTACAGGCATGGACATCTTCTTTGTAGAAAAATTCCACTGGATTGTGGAACAAGAAGAACTCCTTTCAGAAATGGAATTCTCAGAGCTCACACCTAGATACTTACGTAAGCTTAAGAAAAGAGGCTTTGCAGATAAAGCCATCGCTGACCTAATCGGTGTGACAGAAGAAGACATTCGTGAGCTACGTTTCAAATGGAATATTGTGCCTGTTTATAAAATGGTTGATACATGTGGTGGAGAGTTCGAAGCACAAACACCATATTACTACTCAACATATGATGAAATTGATGAAGTAGAGATTTCAGACCGTGAAAAAGTCATGGTAATTGGTTCAGGCCCTATCCGTATTGGTCAAGGGATTGAGTTTGACTACTGCTCAGTACATGCCATTATGGCACTTAAGAAAAAAGGTATTGAAACAATCATCGTAAATAACAATCCAGAGACAGTAAGTACAGACTTTAATACATCCGATAAACTATACTTTGAACCACTTACAGATGAAGATTTCTACCACATCTTCTTAAAAGAAAAACCAATGGGTGTCATCCTTCAATTCGGTGGTCAAACAGCTATCAAACTTGCTAAATTCTGTGAAAAAATGGATATTCCAGTACTTGGGACACATCCAAAACACATGGATGAAGCAGAAGACCGTGAAAAGTTTGATGAAATCCTTGAAAAACTTCATATTAAACGTCCAAAAGGAAAAGCTATTTGGTCAGTAGAAGAAGGCCTTCGTGTAGCAGAAGAATTAGAATACCCAGTCCTTGTACGTCCTTCTTATGTACTTGGTGGTCAAGGAATGGAAATCACTTATGAAGTACACCAACTTGAAAGATACTTAATTAACGCTTTCGACCGTGATCCAGAAAATCCAGTTCTTATTGACCGCTACTTAATGGGACGTGAAATCGAAGTAGATGCCCTCTCAGATGGGGAAAACATCTTAATCCCAGGTATTATGGAACACCTTGAAAGAGCTGGTATTCACTCAGGAGATAGTACAACACTTTACCCAAGTGTCAATATTCCAGATCATATCAAAGAAAAAATTATCACATGTACAGCAATGCTTGCAAAAGAGCTAAAAGTACTTGGTATGATTAATATTCAATATATCGAATACAAAAATGATCTTTACATCATTGAAGTCAATCCACGTTCAAGCCGTACAGTACCTTACATTTCTAAGGTAACAGGCGTACCAATCATTGACCTTGCAGTAGAAGCAATGCTTGGTAAAAAAATCCCAGAGCTTGGTTATGGCACAGGACTTTACCCAGAACCAGAAAACTTCTATGCAGTCAAAGTACCAGTATTCTCTACAGAGAAATTACCAAGAGTAGAAGTAAGCCTTGGACCAGAAATGAAATCAACAGGAGAAGTACTTGGTGTAGGTGCAACAGTAGAAGAAGCACTTCACAAAGGCTTCATTGCAGCAGGTAAGAGCCTTCCAATGCAAGGTGGCACAATCTTCGCAACGATTCATAAATATGACCAAGATGAATTCGTAGGCATTGCAAAACGCTTTGCAAAACTTGGTTACAAATTTGTAGCTACAGAAGGCACAGCTAAGAAGCTTGAAGAAAATGGTATTCCAGCTAGAGTGGTTGAAAAGCTTACAAAAACAGATGGTACAAAGTTTGTAAATGAGGAAGATGAAATCTTTAAACTCATTAGAAGTGGTGAAATTGACCTCGTAGTCAACACACCAACTAAAGGAAATGACTCAAAACGTGATGGTTTCAGAATACGTCGTATTGCTGTAGAAGCATCTGTTCAAATCTTAACTTCATTAGATACAGTAAGAGCAATGGCTGATATTGTCGAACAACAAGTGACAACAGCAGAAGCTGGAATTTATGATATGGGAGCAAGTCGTCATGAGTAAAAAAGTAGTAGAAGGACAAATCATAGAGCAAGTGATGCTTGCTCCTATGATTTACAAAATGATTATCAAGGCAGAAGAAGTGGCACAAGCAGCAAGAGCAGGACAATTTGTAAACCTTTATCCAAGCTCAAAAAGTACAATTTTACCAAGACCTATTAGTATTAGTGAAATTGGTGAGGAGACTATTACATTAGTCTATGGCGTAGTCGGTGAAGGGACACGTGAATTTGCTGCCCTTAAGGCAGGAGATGTTATTCGCATTAGCACACCACTAGGCAATGGTTATGATGTACAAAAGCAAGTGAAAACTAGCGTTTTAGTAGGTGGCGGTATTGGTGTACCACCCCTTGTAGAACTTGCTAAACAAATTCCAGGTGAAAAGATTGCAGTCCTTGGCTTTAGAGAAGAGCCATTCTTAGTAGAGACACTTGAAAGCCTTGGGGTAAAAGTATATGTGGCTACAGATAGCGGTAAAGTTGGTTTCAAGGGTAATGTCATTGACCTTATTAAAGCAGAAGGCATTGCAGGAGATTACTTCTACAGCTGTGGACCTAAAGTGATGCTACGTGCATTAGCAGATTATTGTGAAAGCGTAGATGTACCAGTTCAGGTTTCTCTTGAAGAACGTATGGGCTGTGGCTACGGGGCTTGTGTAGGCTGCGTATGCAAAACAAAAGCAAAAACAGAAAAAGGCTATGAACAAAAGAAAGTATGTAAAGATGGACCAGTCTTTTTAGGAAGCGAGGTAAAATGGGATGCATAATTTCACAAACATTGACAAAGCAGCAGCAGCTAAGGGCATTGACCTTAGTGTAAACATTGCAGGTGTGACCTTAAAAAACCCGATTACAACAGCTTCAGGTACTTTCTCACCACATGAAAGCAGTGAATTCTACGACCTAAGCGAACTAGGTGCCATGATTACAAAAGGAATTGCTAGTACACCTTGGGACGGGAATCCAGTACCACGTATTGCAGAAACTTATGGCGGTATGATCAATGCAGTAGGGCTTCAAAATCCAGGAGTAGATTACTACATAGAGCATGAACTCCCATTTACAAGAAAGTTCGACACCAAAGTTATTGCCAACGTAGCAGGGCATAGCTTACAAGAATACTGCGACGTAGTAGAACGCCTTAATGAAACAGATGTAGATATGCTAGAAGTGAATATCTCATGTCCAAATGTGAAAGAAGGCGGCATTGGATTTGGGACATCATGTGATATGGCAGCCAAAGTGACAAGAGAAGTGAAACGTTTAACGAATAAACCAATCATCATCAAGCTCACACCAAATGTGACAGACATTACTGCCATTGCGAAAGCAGTAGAAGCAGAAGGTGCAGATGCAGTGTCACTTATTAATACATTATTAGGGATGAAAATTGATGTGCATCGCAAACGCCCAGTGATCGCTAATAAAATGGGTGGTTTCTCAGGGCCTGCTATTAAACCAGTAGCAGTGAGAATGGTATATCAAGTAAGAAGAGCTGTGAATATTCCTATTATTGGACTTGGTGGTATTATGACAGGAGAAGATGTGGTGGAATTCATCATGGCAGGGGCAGATGCTGTATCTGTTGGAACAGCGGCATTTGCAAATCCTACTGCACCTGTTGATATTAGAGATGAACTTATTGCATATATGGAAAGATACGGATTTAAAAACCTTGCGGAGATAAGAGAGGCTTTCCAAGGTTAGTGGAAGGGGAAGAAGGTGAATGCACTACCTGCTAGCTACACCCTCCGCAATTTGTGATAGCCTAAGCTCGGTGTATAAAGGAACGCTGTGAACTCACTACACTACGTTTCGCTCAGACAGCACAGCTAAAACCCCTTTATACACCTTCACTAAGGCTATCAGCAAATTGCTACGTAGGTAGACTAGCTAGGTAGTGCATCCCCCTCCTTCCCAACCTAGCCTTATGAAAGTTCCTAATAAAAGGGTGTAAAGGAATTACTCGCTAGGTACTTAGTGATAAGCCTTTTTTTACTTTAAAAAAGCATATAAGAAATAGGACTAGAAATGAAGAGATAATAGAGTCAATGATAAAGAATAGGAAGGAGATGCAACCTAAGTGGATGAATCTCCTTTCTTTTAAAACATAAGCTCCAGTTACAATGGAGGATAGATAAATAGCACAATATAAGTGTATGAAAATGATAGTTACTAGACTTGAAATGCCTAAGTTAAAATAATAATTATAAAAATGAAGGGATGGCGTAAATATGAGTTACAAAAAAGAGTTTATTGAATTTATGGTGAGATCAGGCGTATTAACATTTGGAGATTTTACAACTAAAAGTGGTCGTAAAACACCTTACTTTGTAAACACAGGAAACTATAAAACAGGTGCTCAAGCAGCAAGACTTGGGGAATTTTATGCAAAATCAATTATGGAGAACGGTAAAGGGGATGTAGATGCCCTCTTTGGACCAGCTTATAAAGGGATTCCATTATCAGTAGCAACAGCTATTGCTTTATCAAATGAACATGGCAAAGACCTTAACTACTGCTTCAACAGAAAAGAAGAAAAAGACCACGGCGAAGGTGGTTCAATGGTAGGGTATAAACTTAAAGATGGTGATAAAGTACTTATTGTAGAAGACGTTATCACAGCAGGAACAGCTGTAAGAGAAGTATTTCCTATCCTTAAAGGTGCTGCAAATGTAGAGATTGAAGGACTTATTATCTCTGTAGATAGAATGGAAAGAGGTCAAGGAGATAAAACTGCTATTCAAGAGATTGAAGAAGAGTTTGGTATTAAAACATATCCTATTGTCACTGTAAGAGAAATCATTGATACAATTCATAATGTAGAGATTGATGGAAAAGTGTATATTGATGATGCAATGAAAGAAAAAATGGAAGCTTATTTAGCAGAGTATTGTGTAAAATACGAAAAAGAGATATAATAAATAGAGAAAATAGTGAGGTAGGGGTTTGATGTGCCTCATCTTCATGAACTAAACCCTCGAACTTAGAGTAAAATCTAGGTTTGAGGGTTTTGATGGTTTTATGAGAAATTACAGAAAAAGTTAATACTAGATAAAAATGACTAATCCTTATACAATTGAGCAAATGAGTTGTATAAGGATTTTGTGTTAAAGGGGGAAAATAGTATGTCAAAAAACTTAAATGTTGCATTAGATAAGATATATGATGAAAGAAAAGATTTTATAATTATAGGATTAACGGGTAGAACAGGAGCTGGTTGCTCTACTGTTGCTAAATTATTATCAAAAAACTTTCTGGATTTAAAAGCACCACAACCTAAAATAGAGGATTTTAAAACTAATGAAGAAAGAAAATATAGTATAGTATATCAATATGCAGAAAAGAATTGGGAAAAATTTTACATCATAGAGATGCGAAATATAATTACTTCTTTTATTTTAGAAGAAGAATATGAAGCATTAGAAAAATTTTTATTAAATATACTAGATACACATCAATTTCAAGAAATACAAGGTGTATTAGAGACTGAGATACAAAATGAATTTAAAGAAATGCATACGAAAAGATTAAATGTAAAACATTTAGTAGAAAAAAGCGAAGAAAATTTAGAGTTAGATGAAGTGTATGAGTTTTATTTTAATGAGCTAACAGCATTTACAACTAGATTTAAAGAGAAATTAGATAAAGTAAATAGAAAAATATACACTATAATATTTCAGACAATAGCAAATAATATACGTTGTTCAGGAAAGGCATTAAGTAATGAATTTAATGCAGATAATATTTTTATGTTAGCACAAAGAACAAACATATTAGTAAAAATATTAAGACGACGTAATAAGAAAACTAAAAAAATAAATGAGATTGGTAGGGTATTGGTTGTAATTGATGCATTTAGAAATCCTTATGAAGCTGTTTTCTTTAAAGATAGATATGCTTCCTTTTATTTATTTTCAGTAAATACGGAAGAAGAAGAAAGAAGAAGAAGACTAGTAGCGCTTAATGGATTAAATACGGAACAAATTAAAGAAATTGATGAGACAGAGTATCCAAGAAAATTAATGGGTGAAAAAAGGTTTTGGTCTCAAAATATCCAAAGTTGTATTGAATTATCAGATGTGTATATGTATAATCCAAAAGCAGATTTAAGGGAAATGAGTGAAATAAAGAGCAAGTTAGTAAAATATATTACACTAATAATGCATCCTGGATTAATTACGCCTACGCATATAGAACGAAGTATGCAAATAGCATACAATGCTAAGTTGAACTCAGGTTGTTTATCTAGACAAGTAGGTGCAGTTGTTACTGATGAGAATTATTCTATAAAATCTGTTGGATGGAATACTGTTCCTGAATGTCAAGTGCCATGTAACCTGAGAAATCTAAAAAGATTAATTAATAGACAAGATAAAGAAGCATTTAGTGAGTATGAGTTGGAGAATGAAAAGTTTACTTCATCATGTCAAAAGATTGTAAACAAAATAGATGATGATAAATTAAATGGAAGAAGTTATCAATATTGTTTTAAAGATATTTATAATGATTTAGAAGGAAAGTCAAATCAGGTTCATACTAGGTCATTACATGCTGAGGAAAATGCATTCTTACAGCTTAGTAAGTATGGTGGAGTTGGAATAATGGGAGGTAATTTATTTACTACTGCTAGTCCGTGTGAGTTATGTGCGAAAAAAGCTTATCAATTAGGCATAAAGAATATATATTACATTGACCCTTATCCAGGCATATCAAAACAACATATATTAGGAAATGGAAGTAGACAACCTAAAATGATATTATTTGAAGGTGCTATTGGAAGAGCCTTTTCACAATTGTATACGCAAATAATGCCATATAAAGATGAATTAGAGATGTTAATATCGGAATAGATATAAAGTTAATAGTCTTAAAAGTTGCTTGTACAGTTTTGCTATAAGTTTAATATGGAGGAATAAAATGGATATATCAGTATTTTTAAGTTATCCTCAGCCACATTTAAAAAAGCAGGAGGAGTTTATTAATGCAATAAAACAAGAACTTAGTAAGAGGGGATTGTATGCAAGAACATTAGGTGTAACCGATTATGATATGAATGAACCATTAGTCGCAATTAGAAGATTAATGATAGAATCTAATGGTATATTAACTGTTGCATTTAGAAGAACTCAAATTAAAAATGGAATTGTGCGACCTGATGGAGAAGTAGGGGGAAAAACATATGATATTAATGATACATGGCTAACTAGCCCATATTGTCAGATAGAGCCAGCAATGGCATTTCAATTAGGATTACCAATTTTAATTTTTAGAGAAAAAGGAGTAATCCAAGAAGGGATTTTAGAAAAAGGAGTTATAGGTACATATTTGCCAGAATTTGATTTAGACAAACCTATAGAAGAATATTTCGAGAAACGAGAATGGAAGCAGTTGCTAGATAAATGGGATAGATATGTAAAAAATGTATATGAGTACAAAGGAAAGGCACCTAAACTATATTAGTATTTTTTGAAAAAGATATTTATTCGTGAGCTGTACTGAAAGTAAATCACCTTCATGAATAAAATCCTCGAAATAATCAGTAATGATTGTTTCGGGGATTTTCGTGCGCTCATAGGGGATTACAGTATTTGTAATTAGTGGAAGTACATGTGATTCGTTGGACGAGATATATGAGTTAATTTGAGTAAGTAAAAATAGATAGGAGTTATGATATGTCTAATGAGATTATTCTATTAGAAAGTTTAATAGAGGATATTAAAACTGAGAGAGCACCTGAAATGAGTAAAGATGATTTTTTTGAGATATTTGTGAATGAGCAAATCTTAAAGGAATATGAAGCATCTTATGAAGAAATAGCAACAGGAATAGTTGATAGTGGAGGAGATGGAGGCATAGACGGTATTCATGTTTTTATTAATGGAGAGCTTCTTCGAGAAGATACAGATTTAAATGTGTATAAAAGAGAAATTAAGATAGATGTTTTTATAGTTCAATCTAAAAACCAAAGAGGTTTTCATGAAGATGCAATACTAAAATTAGTTACTTCGACAAGTGAGTTATTTGATTTATCTATTCAAATAGATAATTTAAGCATGAGATATAATAAGGAATTATTAAAAATAATCAAGATGTTTAGAGAAGCATATAAAAAGTTAGTATCAAAATTTCCAGTATTAAATTTCTACTATTATTATGCTACTAAAGCAGAAGAAGTACACCCTAATGTAGAAGGTAGAGTTGAATTATTGCAACAAGAAGTAAAAATAAAGTTTTCAGATAGTAACTTTAAGTTTGAATTTTTAACAGCTAGGAAATTGTTAGAATTGGCAAGAAAAAGGGTGTCGACTTGCTATGAATTGAAGTTTAGTCATGTAATATCTACGGATGATTTTGGATACATGGGATTAATACCATTAAAAGATTACTATGCTTTTATTACAGATGATAAGAATAGAATTTTAAAATCTTTATTTGATGCAAATGTAAGAGATTATCAAGGGTCAGTAGCTGTTAATACTTCAATTAAAGAGACGTTAATGAATCAAATTGATAAGCAGGATTTTTGGTGGTTAAATAATGGGATAACAATCACTGTAAATAAGGCAACTATGGCTGGAAATGTATTAACAATGGAAGAACCACAGGTAGTAAATGGTTGTCAGACTTCATTTGAAACATATAGTTATATAAAAGGTTTAGATGAAGAACAACTACAGAATGAAACGAGAAAGGTATTAGTAAAAGTAATACAGGTACCTAATGAAGAAATCGGCATGAATATAATTAAGGCTAGTAATAGTCAGACACAAATACCATTAGGTTCATTACGTGCTACAGATAGTATACATCGAGATATTGAAGAGTATTTAAAAGCTCAAGGTTGGTATTATGAAAGAAGAAAAAACTTTTATAAAAATATGGGTAAACCTATTTCGAATATTATTAGTGTAGGATATTTATCACAGGCAATTGAAGCGATTATATTACAAAAACCTGATATATCAAGAGCACGCCCGTCAACATTATTAAAGAAAGATGATGACTATAAAAAAATTTTTGATACAAAATTTTCATTACAGTTATATTTAAATGTAATAAAAGTAGTAAAAAGAATAGAAGAGCATTTAAAGAATAGTGGAACTCAAGCTGGAGATATACTTAATTTAAAATATCATACGGCTATGTTTATGATTCAATATCATTTGAGACAAACACATAGTTCATGGAAAAAAATCCAGGAACTAAATGTTAATGAGATTAGCATTGAAGAAATCGAATTTAGTATTCAAACAGTTAAAACAATATATGAAGAACTAGGTGGTAATGATAAAGTTGCTAAGGGTAGCAAATATACTGAAGAAGTAAGAGGTAAATTGAATGAAATTCTTAGTGTACAGGAACAACAAATTAGTTTAGAAGAACTATAATGAATTAGAACTTTTGTCACCATGTATGATTATGATTTAAGTATCCGTATATACACGTCTGATATAGCCTAATTAAATTAAGAGATTGTGAAATGTAAAAAAGGAATTACCTCCATTTGTGAAACTCTATTTTTCAGATAATTTAGTCTAAAGGATGGAGTTTTCGTGTTATAATAAGATAAAATGTATTTGAGGGGGAGAAATTAATGAAAGCAGATAGTATCAATTTGCTAGAGTTTATTAATGCATCAAAAAGAACATTTGTTATACCAGTTTATCAAAGAAATTATGACTGGAAGAAACTGCAGTGTTTAACTCTGTTTAGAGATATTGAAAAAATTGCTAAGGACACAAAGCGAGCAATACATTTTCTAGGAACCATGGTTTATATACAAGGAGAAGACACAGCTACCTTTAAAGAATTTATTGTGATTGATGGACAACAGCGATTGACATCTATTATGTTATTGCTAAAGGCTATAATGGAACGAACTACCGATGATGATATCAAGGAAGATATATATGAATCTTGTTTAATTAATAAAAGAGCTCCTGAAGAGTTCAGAATCAAGTTAAAACCTATGAAGGCGGACTACAGTATATATAAGGAACTGATAAATGGAAAGGTAGAGGCGTTAGAGGAATCTACTATAACAGCCAATTATAAATATTTTTTAGAGTTGATAGATAATTCAACACTAACACCTGAGGAAATATATTCAGGAATACAGAAGTTAGAGGTTGTGTATATACAATTATCAAGAGAAAATGAAAATCCACAGTTAATTTTTGAAAGCCTTAACTCGACAGGATTGGATCTAACACAGGCAGACTTAATAAGGAACTATTTATTAATGGGGCAGGAGTATAGTGATCAAGAAGAGTTGTATTCAAAATATTGGGTTAGAATTGAAGGATTATTGCCAGATTTAATGATTTCAGATTTTATAAGAGACTATCTAACATTAAAAACAGGAAATATTCCTAATAAAGATAAGGTTTATAAAAGTTTTAAGGAGTACTACGAAGGATGCAATAACTTTGATGCAGAGGGTTTTTTAGAAGAGTTGATGACCTATGCAGAATATTATAGTTGGTTTAAGTACTGTAATTGTTGTGATAAAGAAATTAATAAGAGATTAATTCAAATAGATAACTTGAAATCTACAGTAGTATACCCGTTTTTGTTGGGGGTGTTTGAAGATGGATATCTATATAAAAACCTTCAAAAAGAAGAGGTTTGTCAAGTTTTGGACTTGATTATCTCATATGTACTTAGACGAATGGTTTGTGATTTGCCTACTAACTCCTTAAATAAGGTATTTGCTTCTTTAGCAAAGGATGTTGCAAAAGAAAAATATAATTCTTTAAAATTAGTACAGAGAATAGGGATAGTTTTATTAGGGAAAAAAGGGAAAGCAACATTTCCAAGTAATAATGTATTCAGGGAAAATTTTGTAAATAAGGATTTCTATAATTTTAAACAAGGTAGGTATGTGCTAGAAGAAATTGAAAGGAGCCTGAGTAAAGAAAATGTTAACTTTGATGAGTTAACTATAGAACACATTATGCCACAAACGTTAACACCTATTTGGCAAGTGGATTTGGGTAAAAGGTATAAAGAGATTCATGAAACCAATGTACATAAAATAGGAAACTTGACGTTGACAGGTTATAATTCGGAAATGTCTAATAGAGGATATGAAGAAAAAAGAGAATATTTTGAAAAGTCTAATGTAATGATGAATAGAAGGGTAGCAAAAGTTGAGGAGTGGAACGAAAAGCAAATAAATGAAAGGGGGAATAGGCTGTTTGAATGTGCAGTTAAAATATGGAATTTTCCAGAAGTAGACGAAACATATATTAATCCACTGAATGAGGTTAATGAGTTTGAAATAATGGATGATGTAGATGTTACAGGAAAGAGTCCTTATGAAATTATTGTTTGTGGCAGTAAGTATGCAGTAGATAGTTGGAGAGGATTCTTTAGTAAGATATGTAAAATAATGTATGAATATGATTCTCAAATATTTAGGAGTTTATTAATGCACAATGACTTTAAAGGTAAAAGAAAAAGGATTATTACACGAGATAGGGAATCGCTAAATAGATTTGAAGAAGTTGCAGAAGGGATATTTATTGAGCAAACTTTAAGTGCTAATGATGCATTAAATTATTCTAAATTAGTAATTGAGAAGTACCAAGAAATGGAAAATGAAATAAGTTATAAAATAAGATAAAGAATTAAGGTATATTTAGAATATATACTATAGTTGCAATAGCAGAAGTGGGAAGTGCAAATAGTCTTAGTAAGAAGCTAAAACTGTTAGAAGGACAAAAGAAGAGCTTAAAGTTAAGCTTGTATCTCTAAAGGGAGCTTATGAAGTGAGTAAGCTCCCAATGGTAAGTGAAGAAGGTGCACTAGAGCTTATTAATAAAGTAAAAGAGTATGTAGTCAATAGAAACATACCAGAATGTAAAAAATTTATAAGAGACCTTGTGAAAAGTGTAAATGTTTACCAAGACCACGTTGAACTTATGTTAAACGTGGCTTTTTCTAATGCGCCCAGCATGGGCGAAATCTAACGGGTGAAAGCCCTGAGTGGGGGGATGATAGTACCAAGCACATAGGGTTATATGGTAGGTACACAGATTTACTAAGCTGTAGCTCAGTTATTACAGGGAACTGATCCAGGCTCAATGTGTAGAAAGCATCTGTCTGCCATCAGCGAATGGGCTTACGAACACTTACAAAATGAACGACTTGCTTTGGAAGAAATCATAAAGTTAAACCACCTAGAAAAACAATGCAATTTCAAGGCTATTTTAACATGATGAACCAAGCTATTTTAAATAATGATGTTGAGGAAATCATGCAATTTTTATGATGAGTATATTGAACAACTCATTTGGATAGTGCTAAACTATATTGAAAATAGTCTATGGAATATTATGCTACATGTTATAGTAACGATTGACACATCAAGCATGAAATGATAAGGCTAGAGCTATTGAGATGTCTATAATGATGTAGTAGAGAATGTGAGGTTAGAAATGAAAATAAGAGTCCCAAGTTATTTTAAGGATTTTAAGTGTATAGCATCAGAGTGTGAAGATACTTGTTGTGCAGGGTGGGAAATTGTAATTGATGAGGAAACTTATAATAGCTATCAAAATGTAGATAGCGACTTTGGAGAAAAGTTAAGAAGTAAGATAGTAGAAGATAAAGACGGAGACAATGTTTTTGTATTAAACAGTGATAACTGTCCATTTTTAAATCAAAATAAGCTTTGTGAAATATACAAAGAGCTTGGAGAACAAAGTCTTTGTTACACATGTAGACAATACCCAAGATACATGGAAGAGTTTTTGGACTTAAGAGAAATGGGGATATCACTATCTTGCCCAGAGGCTGCAAGAATAATATTAGGGAATTGTAAAGGGACAGCATTTGAATTAAGTGAGGATCATCAAGTAGGCGATAGTGATGACCGCATGGATGAAAATGTGCTCGAAGACTTGTTCCTTTGTAGAGATATAATGATTCATATTATAGAGATGCCTCATATCTCTTTAGGAACTAAGATGGCAATAGTCCTTAAATTTGTTGAAGAAATTCAAGATAAAATAGATTTCGATGAGCTAGATGAAATAGAACACGTTAGAGAAAAGTATGGTAAAAGTAGTTTTATAGAGGCATTGATAGATGATTTATCGAAGTATAAGGGAAATGAAGTCATTAAATACGATAATGTATATGAGTACTTTAAAACATACAAAGCTTTAGAGCATATCAACGCTCATGACCCATTAGGCCTAAATAATGTGTTAGGAAGTTTTTGGACAAATGAAGAGGATAGAAAACTTTATATAGATAAACATAATGAATTTAATAATTATTATAAAAATAACATGTATAAGTTTAAAAATATATTAGTATATTTTATATTTAGATACTTTATGAAGTCTATTTTTGATTATGATGTATCTGCAAAAATAAAGATAGCGATCATGAGTACAATAATGATTAAGGAACTTGCGGTAGTAAGATGGATGGCAAAAGGACAATTTACGGAAGCAGATATGGTGGATATAAGCCATATGTATTCTAAGGATGTGGAGCATTTAGAAGAGAATATAGACACACTACAGGAAAATTTCGAAACTGAGGAAATCTATAAAGTTGATCAAATCATAATGACCTTAATGAATGAATTTTAAAAGGTATAAGTTAACTTCTTTCTCTTTTCACTTTTTATGTCCTAAAAGAAAGATGGAGTAATGCTGGCTAAAAGTCTACCTCTGTAGTAAGCTGCTGATGCTCTTAGTGAAGGTAGTCAAAGCGTTTTTAGTGGAAATGTTTGAAGTGGAACGTAGTGAAGCGAGTTTTTCCACGTTGCTTTGACTATCAAACTTAGAGCAACACGATAAAACGAGTGTCACAGATTACGGAAGGCGTAGCTATTAGCCAGCATTACTCCATCGGACCATTTTGCGACATCCCCTTTTGCTTTATTTAATTTTAAGCTTAACTTTAGTGTGCTTATTATTTTAGAAATTGATGGGTTTTACCCATTTTATAAGCCAGTATAATCATAGTTTCCTCTTCTTTGGTAAGGGGACGGCCATACATCTTGGCAAATTGTTGAAGGAGGGCAGGCGTATCCAATTGCTTTTTAGGTTGCGTAGGAGGTGCTTGTCTATAAGTAGGGTCATAAAAACTAGGAGTCATACCAGAATGATAAACTTTTTTAAAAATTTCACTGGTATAGTAAGCATCATTTAAAGCATTATGAAAAGGATAGGTTTTGGGAATATCCAAGGCAGAGACAGCATGTTCTAGGCGCAGGAGTTTCTTAGTAGGGAAATTGAGATAGCGAGAGACAAGAGGCTGAATATTAATAAAACCTCGTGGAAGAGGTGTGGAGGATAAGTTATGATAATGGGCATTTCGAAAAAGCTCTTTAAGGTCAGACATCCCCCAAGTGCAAAATATGGCTGATGGATCCCCTATAAATTCTAGAAAATGAGGGTAAACTTCAGGAAAGGTAGCTTCTTCTGTAAGCTGGTCAGTCGTAATCCCGGTTAGGGAGGTAATAAAAGGACAAATTCTAGAATAAAAGTAAGGCTTCACATAGCGATTAAAGCTTTCAAGGGTATTGAGGGCAGTATCTAATTTAAGAGCAGCTATTTGAATGATTTCAAAAGGATAATGGTTGTTTTTAAGTTCAAAGTGTTGCAGAGATGAAAAGTCTTGATTGAATTCTAAGTCAAAGATAATATAGTGCATAGAAAACTCCTTATTGTGACGTTAATTTTTATTATTTGTAGGGGATTAAAATTTATGTGCCTGAGATGATTATAATAGAGAAATGGTAAAATTGTTATCCTATAAACAAGGAGAATTTGTACATATTAAAAATAAGACTATAAATAAGACTATAAATAGGAGTACAAAATCATGGAAATAGATGTACCAGAGTTAGCTATTGTTGCTATCATAGGTGACGTTCAGAAGGATAGAATAAAGTTTGCCCAAAAGCATTTTAAAAAAGAGGAAATTTTTAATAGTACTCAAGAAGACAGGATAGAGCAAAGACTTAAAGAAGGTGAATTAGTAGCCATACACTTTGACTTTGCAGATGAAGAAGCTTACAAAATGGTGATGAAATTAGGTAAAAAGCAACATGCACAACCTATAGCTATTTTAATTTATAAGCAAAGGGAAGAGGATGAAGCGTCTTTAATGGAGAGGCTAGAAGAAAATACTAAGAAAAAAGGGTTTAAACAAGTTGAGGTACTTACCTTAAAGCAGTTACTTGGCCACATTGAAATCAAGCGCACTAAGTTAAGTAATAATAAGAGGGAGATCAAAGGCCCCTTTGATATCATAGGGGATGTTCATGGTTGCTATGATGAACTTTGTGAACTTCTAGAGAAGTTAGGATATGAAGTAGATAAGATGCAGCATAAAGTCTATTCTAGTCAAGGGCGCAAGGTAGTCTTTTGTGGGGATCTAGTAGATCGAGGGCCTAAAATAGTAGACGTACTTAAATTGGTAATGGGAATGGTAGAATCAGAAGTAGCCTATGCAGTGATAGGGAATCATGATGGCAAACTACAGCGGAAGTTAAATGGTGCCAATGTACAGGTCATTCATGGCTTAGAAGTTACCTTAGAGCAATTGGGTAAGGAATCAGAGGCCTTTAGAGAAGAGGTGCGAAATTTCCTAGGAGGATTAGCGAGTCACTATGTCTTTGATGAAGGAAAGTTGGTAGTTGCTCATGCTGGTTTAAAGGAACGCTTACAGGGAAGAGAATCTAAACGTATCAGGGATCTCGCCATGTTTGGAGAAACCACAGGGAAAGTGGATGAGTTTGGCTTGCCAATTCGACTAGACTGGAGTACCCAGTATAAAGGGCGTGCCTTAGTGGTCTATGGGCACACCCCAAAAGCTGAGGCAACAATGAATAATTATACCATTAATATTGATACAGGATGTGTTTATGGTGGGAAATTAACGGCCTTTAGATATCCAGAACAGGAGCTTGTACAAGTAAATGCCAAAGCAACTTACTATGAATCCATCAGACCGATTTAGAGTGCGGTAAAAAGTGAGACACCTATGATATGATGATATCATCATATGGAGAAGATAAAAAATCATATCCCTACAACTACTTATATCTAGGAATATGATTTTTTGTGTTGTCTTAGTTTAAAATAGTATTTATCTAGGTTATAATGAACAAATAAGATCAAGCTTATAGACGGAGGATAATCTATGTTACAAGCGTTACTAGATCCGAAAATTGATTTTGTATTTAAACAAATTTTTGGTTCAGCAAAGCATCCTAGAGTGCTTATTTCATTTTTAAATGCTACTTTAAAACCGATGTTTCCTATTACAGAGGTACAGGTTAAGAATACAGATATTGAGAAAAAATTTTTAGAGGATAAATTTTCTAGGTTAGATGTTAAGGCTACTACAAGTAATGGGGAAGTTATCAATATAGAGATTCAGCTTAAGAATGAATACAATATGACGAAGAGAAGTCTTTATTATTGGAGTAAGCTCTATGAAGAACAGCTTACAGAAGGTGAGGATTATTCCAGTCTTAAACGTACTGTGTGCATTAATATTTTAAATTTTAAGTATCTAAAGAATGAAAGATTTCATAATAGTTATCGTTTAAAAGAAGTAGAGACCAATGAACAGCTTACAGATGTCATGGAAATACATTTTATTGAGATTCCTAAATTAGATGATAAAAGTGATGAAAAGGATTTACTAGTGGCATGGACACAGTTTTTAAAGAATCCTGAAAGTGAAAAAGTGCGAAATCTTGAAATGTCTATTGAAGAAATTAGAGAGGCAAAGGATGAATTACATCGTTTAAGTGCAGATGAAAAACAACGTATTTTATATGAAATGCGTGCTAAGCAGTTAAGAGATGAAATAAGTGCCTTAAACAAGGCAAGAAGAGATGGTATAGAGCAAGGTATAGAACAAGGTAAGTTAGAGGTTGCAAGGGCATTGCTTGACCTATTAGATGATGAAACCATAGCTTCAAGAATAGGGCTTGCTTTAGAAAAAGTAAAGGCACTTAGAAAAGAGTAATCTGATAATGGTGGATAGAATCATAGAGGCTCACCTCCATTTTAAAATCCACATAGATTATTACAAAGATAACTGAAAATATGTAAGTAAAGACCGTAATAGAATTGGTGTAAGATGCTTCAATTTTATTATGGTCTTTTAATTTTTTAGTATGCTAAATTATTGAATGTTTACGTTAAAGTTTATAAAACAGATAAAACAACAGGGGGTAAAAAATTTAAAATTTTAAAAAATATTAGTAAGCGTAAAATATCCCTGGACATAAGTAGTCGCAGGGATATGTTTTTTTATTTAGTCTTCTTGCTATAGCACTCTTGTGGTAAGGTTGCCCAAGGTAAATAGTTCTTTAAAAT
>JAZKZQ010000117.1:0-7248 GCA_045612745.1 Cellulosilyticum sp.
CTAAATTTGGATTATGTAAACGGTGAAAATAAAAAAGTGTGCATATATTTTATAAAAATAAATTAAATCCAATAAATGTGGGATTTAATTTATTTTTGTACAAAGTAGTAAGATATTATATTACATAGGAGATGACAAAGATGTCTTATCATTATTTACTCGACCTTGCGATTATATTAATTAGCACAAAATTATTTGGTCTTTTAACTAAGAGATTTCATATGCCACAAGTAGTAGGTGCACTTTTGGCAGGGCTTATACTAGGACCAGCAGTATTTAATATTTTGCAAGAAACTGATTTCATAAAACAATTATCAGAACTAGGTGTTATCGCACTCATGTTTACAGCAGGTTTAGAAACAGATATTCATGAGATGAAAAAGACAGGAAAAGCATCATTTATTATTGCAGTATGTGGAGTTATCATACCATTATTAGGTGGCTTTTTAGTGGCGGCAGTCTTTAATAAAGGTGACCTTGCAAGTATGGCAACACCAATTTATTTACAAAATATTTTTATTGGAACTATTTTAACTGCAACCTCAGTGAGTATTACCGTAGAAACCCTTAAAGAAATGGGGAAACTTTCAACACGTGCAGGTAATGCTATTTTAGGTGCAGCCATTATAGATGATATATTAGGTATTGTGGCATTAACCATTATTACAAGTATGACAGATACTTCAGTTGATATAGCTTGGGTACTTCTAAAAATAGTCTTATTCTTTGGGTTTGTAGGTATTGCCGGCTTTGGATTTTATAAGTTCTATAAAAACTGGACAACAGAAGAACAAGATAAAAGAAGATTCGTTATTATTGCCTTTGTATTTTGTTTATTATTATCATATATTGCAGAAGAATTCTTTGGTGTAGCAGATATTACAGGTGCATTTATTGCGGGGCTTATTATTTCTAATACCGTGAAAAAAGGATATATTACACAACGTTTTGAAACCATGTCTTATCTTCTTTTATCACCAGTATTCTTTGCAAGTATTGGTTTAACAGTAGAATTACCATCAATGACACCAACTATTATACTCTTTTCAGTGGCACTTTTAGTTGTAGCTATTTTAACTAAAATTGTAGGTTGTGGATTAGGGGCTAAAATGGGTGGTTACTCTAATCGTGAAGCAATTCAAATTGGCGTTGGAATGGTTTCACGAGGTGAGGTTGCCCTTATTGTAGCAAGTAAAGGGGCAGCGCTTGGTTTATTAAGTCCAGTACAATTTGGACCAATTGTGATCATGGTGGTAGTAACAACAATTGTGACACCTATTTTATTGAAATTAGTATTTAAAACACCTGAAAACAATGATGCACATAATAAAACACAAAAAGTAAAAGGTAAATTAGCAGTATAGTAGGAAATATCATAGGCACTCAAATAAAATATCGTAATTTATGAGAACTTAGTATATAATAGGGAAAAAGCATGTAACCTAAGGAGATCAAATGATTACATTAAAACAACTCAAAGAAGAAATAATTACTTATGATATTATCACTTATGATGAAAATGGTAATGATGCAGGTTATGTAGAGGTAACCTTAACAGATCGCATTATTGAAGTACCAATGGATTTACGAGAAGTTAACATTGGACTTATTGCAAGAGAAATTTTAGCTCAAGGTTTATATAAAGAAGAGTTAACTTAATTACTTTGAAAAAGCACAGGGATGTCGGTAAACTAATTAAATGGTTCGACGACATCCCTTTTTGTAGTTGAAGGTAAATTTTTATGTTAGGAAGGTGTGATGAGTTTTAGAAACTCTGCTTCGGTGAGAAAGTCGATTTTTTGGCCACGGGCGATAAGTGTAGTGGCGCGGCGGAGTTTGGTGCTCATTTGGTCTTCATTTAGTAGGTGAGGATTTGGGACATTGGTAATGACTAGGTTAGTTTTAAGTGTAACGGAAGGGGTGTAATCACCACCTAGTTTTTCAATGATTGCAATAGCTTCATGGCGTGCCATAGTTTGCAGTGGGCCTGTGAAGGCAACGAGTTTGTCCTTAAAGTAGGTGGTATCACTGTAAGTAGTTGGTTTGGCTTCTGTTAGGGTTTCACGGCGTTTTGAGACTTTACCGATACCTAAAGAGCCTGCTGAAGTATAACCCCCTTCATAGAGTTGTCCTATTTTAAAGCCTACAGTATCACTGAGTATGTCAAGATCGTTGGTGCCTACTTCCTTAGCGATTTCTAGAAATACATAAGCACAGGCAGTAGCATCTGCTGATGCGTGGTGATGGTTAAACTTAAAGCCTAAATGATTGGCTACAGTATTCAGTTTGGCATTTGGTAAGTAGCAGAAGAAGTGTCTCGACATGACCATGGTACAACAATAGCTTAGTGTAGGAAATGGAATATCATATAAACTTAAAGTACTTCTTAAGACACTAAAGTCAAAGGAAGCATTATGAGCCACTACCAAATTGTCTTTAAGATAAGGAAGTATTTCTGGCCAAAGGGCATCAAATTCTAAGGCATCCTCTACATCACTAGGGCGAATACCGTGAATCATAATGTTCATGTGTGTAAATCGCATTTCTTTTGGGCGAATAAGCCAGTATTTTTCATCTATAATTTTGCCATCTTGTACAATAGTTAAACCCAGTGAACAAGGGCTGTTACGTTTTTCATTAGCTGTTTCAAAGTCAATTGCAACAAAATTCATGGTAACCTCCATTAAAAATACAGTATTTTAATAGTATAGCATAAGAGAAGGGGATAGGCGTGCGGATAATTTAGGAAAAAGCAAAAGATGTGCTACCAAAATATAATGAATTATTGTATAATAAGGAAGCTTTAAGGGGAAATTGCATGAGATGACCCGAAGAAAGTGGTAAGTATAAATATATTTATGATTTCGAGTAGGAGGAGATACATAAAATGGAATTTATATGGCATATGATTTATGGTGCCATCATTGGTACAGCTAATATTATCCCTGGCGTAAGTGGGGGAACAATGGCAGTTATTCTTAATATTTACGATGAATTAATTGGTGCCGTAAGTAATTTAAGAAAACAGTTTAACAAAAGTGTGATGTTCTTAATACCAATTGCTATAGGTGCAGGTATTGGTATTATTTTATTTAGTAAACTTATTGGATTTTTATTAGAAGATTATCCAATGCCAGTTAACTTCTTCTTTATGGGACTTATCGTTGGAAGTGTACCAATGATTTATAAACGTGCCACAGTAAATAAGGTGAAGTCAGTTGCCATCATTCCTTTCATTATTACATTAGCCATTATGATTGGTATGAGTTTCTTAGGTAAAGAGGATGCAACAAATGCGGTTATCACCACAATTACAGTTGGTACAGCGATTAAACTTATTGTATGTAGTGCCGTTGCAGCAGCTTGTATGATTTTACCTGGTGTAAGTGGTTCACTTATTTTAGTGGTATTAGGTGTTTATACAAGTGTATTAAATGCCATCTCTACATTTAACATACCTGTATTAATGTGTGTAGGCATTGGGGTACTCATAGGTATTTTAGGTGGTGCAAAGCTCATTGATATATGTCTTAGAAAAAGTGAACAGCTTACTTTCTTTGCTATATTAGGGCTAGTAGTTGGTTCAGTAGTTCCAGTATTTAAAGAATCAGGCTTTGCATTTTCGGGGCAAGCTATCATAGCTGTTATAACACTTGTAATAGGTGCAGCTATTTCACTACTTTTTGCATCAGAAAAGTTTCAAGCGAAAGTAAGAAAAAATAAATAAGTATAAAGTATTCTTATACTAAAATAAAGAGGAGATATTGTGAAATCAAAAGATTTGCCAATATCTCCTCTTTGTTTTAGAGATTTAAGTTATTTTAGTAGGCCGTAGTCTTTTAAAACGTTTCTTAGAAGTTCTTCGTTGTGAGGTTCCATCGCTACGATTGGTAGACGACAAGCACCTACATTCATGCCCAGCATATTCATGGCTGTTTTGATAGGACTTGGGCTTGCTTCTATAAAGAGGGCGTGAACCATATCAAGTACTTTGATTTGCGCCTCGCGACTTTTTGCAACATCCCCGTTTAAGAAGTCCATAACCATATTGTGTGTATCTTTAGGAATAATGTTTGCCATAACAGAGATAACACCAATGCTTCCCATAGAAAGAGCAGGTACAATATTTTGATCATCTCCTGTATAAATTGCAAAGTCTTCACCGCAGAGTTTACGAATTTCACCAATGTGGTTGAAGTTACATTCTTTAATTCCTACGATATTTGGAATAAGAGAAAGTTCTTTAACAGTAGAAGGAGACATATCTAAAACAGTACGTCCTGGTACATTGTAAAGGATAATAGGTAAACTTGTGCTTTCGGCAATTGCCTTAAAGTGAGCATATAAGCCTTTTTGAGTTGGTTTATTATAGTAAGGAACAACAGATAAGATACCATCAGCGCCAGCTTTTTCTGCAAACTTTGTTGTGCCAATAGCGTGAAGTGTATCATTACTTCCTGCGCCAGCAATAACTGGAATACGTCCATTTACCTTTTTGACGCAACATTCAATAAGTGCCTTGTGTTCATCTATAGGTAATGTAGCAGATTCACCAGTTGTACCACACACAATGATTGCATCTGTGCCTTCTGCAATATGCCATTCTACAAGTTCTTCAAATTTATTAAAATCAACTGTGCCCTCTGGTGTAAAAGGTGTAACGATTGCAACACCAGAACCTGTGAAAAGTGTTTTTTTCATAAGACTTCCTCCAAATTTATGGGATTTATAAGACTATTATACGGAGTAAAAGAATAAGAGACAAGATGGCGGTAAAAGTTGTAATATAGTTACTTTTATGAATAGAAGATATATATACTATATTGTATTAAACAAATAGAAGAGTGGTACCTTATTTAGCCAAAAATAAGATATGCAGACAGAGTAGGCGTCTTGTTTACAAAAAGGACATAAAAAACACATAATAGGATGCTAGTATGATGAAAAATAAATAATAATTGTAGGTCATACACGCATGTGTTAAAATAGGCAAATACAATTGGAATAAAAATACAAAAGGGAGGACTAGCATGTCGATACTCAGTTTAATTGGAGGCATCCTAGGATTTTGGATGAATCTGGTTTTATGGATTGTAAGAATCATACTAGCCATTATTGTAGGAGCAGTAGCTAGTTTTAAAGGAAGAAGTGGCCTTCTATGGGGACTACTTACATTAGTTTTTCCATGGACATTTTTCATTATTTTCTTCTTAGGACGTAAATATCCAAAGTTCCCACCAGAACTTAGAAATCATGAAGCTTTCATGGGCAAAGACCCATCTGTAGCATCTATTATGGCACTTTCAGCCATGATTGCAAAAGCTGATGGCAGTGTTTCAAAGGAAGAGATTAAGTTTATTAAAGATTTTATTGTAGGCAGATTTAATGTGACGACTACAGAAATTAACAGCTATGCAAGCGCCTTTGATTATGGTAAAAATAATCCAGAACAGTATACTATTTTTGCCCAAATGATTAGAGGCTGCTGTTCAGGCTGGACAATAAATATGTTAGCTTATCTCTTTGTAGGGATTAGCTTACAAGGGGAAGACAATGGGCAAAAAGAAAGCGAAACAAAGAAGATTTTATATGCTTTAGGTATTTCGCCTTATGAATATGAAAGACTCAAGGTTCACTTAACAGGTGGAGGTCGTAGTTATCAAGAAAGCTATAACTACTATGGTGGCCAAACAGCAATGCCTAGAGAAAGCCTTATTAAGAAATATACACAAGTCCTTGGCGTAAGTGAAAATGCCACACTTGCAGAAGTGAAAAAAGCTTACCGTAAACTTGTAAAGGAATACCATCCAGATAAACTCGCTTCAAGTGGTATGCCAGATGATTATGTAGAATTTGCTAATCAAAAAATACGTGAAATCAATGAAGCTTATGAGTATTTAGAGAAAAATCTGAAATAAATATCTAATAAATGTATAAAAAAATGGAAATAAGTGTATCCTTAAAAAAACATTTAGGAGGTACACCATGAACCAAGTAAATTTAATGGGGAATGTAACAAAAGATATTGAGTTAAGAGAAGCAGCTACAGGTATGAAATATGCACAGTTTGCTATTGCAGTTAATTCAAGAAGTACTAAAGCTACAACTAATTTTATAGATATCGTTGCTTTTAACAAGCAAGCAGAAATACTTTCACAGTATGTGAAAAAAGGCTCTAAGATCTGTGTAGAAGGGCATTTAAATGACTCTCAATATATTGATCAAGAAGGCAATAAGAGAAACACTTTAAAGGTTATTCTAGATCACTTTGAATTTGCAGATAAAAAGAAAAATATTACAAGTGAAGAAATAGCAGTTTCTGAAGAATAAAAATAGAATAGTGTCTCGAAATCATCCGCTAGGTACTTGTGTACTACTAGCTACACGCTCTACAATCTGTGATGCTCTAAATTCGATAATAAAAGAAACGGTGTGAACTCGCTACGCTACGCTGCGTTCAAACAGCACACCTAAAACCTCTTTTATTATCTTCATTAAGAGCATCAACAGATTGTCTCGAAGGTAGACTAGTAGTACACAAGTACCTAGCTTTATTGTTGAGACATATGGGAGAAAGAGAAAAGAAAAAGAAAAGTTAATCATTTCATGAGTTACTAGTGGTGGGTGTTATCTGATTTGGTAAATAAAATAATTAGTCCGATAATAAGAAGACCAATAGGCCAAATAAGAGAATTGTTAAAGATAAGGTTCCAAACATTCCCTACAAACATGCTTACAAAGCTGATACCTGCAACTAAGCTTAAGATGGCAACAGGAATCAAAAGTCCTGGATTGTGAGGTTTACTAAACAAATAAAGCTGAAAAAGTCCTATAGCAGGTGCTAAAATGTAAACTGGCCAAGTATACGCACTGAAATGCCAATTTGTGAAAACTTCAAAGAAGAAAAGTAATCCAATAGTAATCAAAATACCACCAGGAACAAGCACACCAGGTGCACGTCTTGAACTAAAATAACCTACCTCAAAGCAAATCCCTGGAATAAGTACAGCCAAAGGCCAAAGGTTCCAAGGCTGTAAAAAAGCAAAATCAAAGAAATGCCCTAAAACGCCTACTACCCCAACTAAAACAAAGATTATCCCTATAGTGCCATTATTTTTATTCATAGCCAACTCCTTTTATATATAGATTTCTTTATGTCATCTTATTATAATACAAGATTGGTTAAAAATGAATAAATGATTAAAACTATATTGTGGTTTATATAAAAATAAAAATTATTATATAAAA
>JAZKZQ010000118.1:0-11105 GCA_045612745.1 Cellulosilyticum sp.
TTTGAATTATGCAAATTTTACTGCAAATATTTTATTTTACCTATTATATATCTCCTGAAGAGAGATAAATAAAAAGGCTAGGAGTTATCCTAACCTCAAATAAGGGCATATTATCCCCCTCTTCTTAACAAATTATCTTACTTATAGATATAGAAGAGACCAGCCCCCTCTTTGATTTTTTAAAATCTCATGGCTGGGAATGAACCTATCACTTGATAGTCACTCAGATTTAAGTCTTTAGTGGCGTTTATATATTATTAGTTCTCACCCTTGTTATCTCTGAACTGCCTACTAATTATGTAGGAAAGCTACTGCCCTAATTACCTCTGCCCTACTGATAGTACCCTTTATTCTCCTATGTTGGCTTAGGGACACTAAATCCTTAAATCCTATTCATATAATAAGTAAGAAAATCTATTAGTTAATAATGATTCTCTCTTCAGAGTGCAAATATAAGTAAAATAAATGACATATGCAAATTTTTAAAATTTTTTGAAATTTTTTTTTGGACTTTGAGATTTTTATGAGGGGGATATAATATACTCACACCTCCCCTGCCCTTGGCTTGTTGGGGTTTATCCCCCCTGTGAGTTGAAATGATATACACTCACTCTTTGCAAGCTATTGAGTATTAACTTTCAAAACAATCATTTATGTTAAAAAGAGATTTAGAATTTCTGCTAGCATTTGCAGACATTGAAGGCTTAAATGACAAGCCAGTAACTGAAGTAATAGAGCTTGCTCTAGATTACCTTAACTCAGATGGGTATATGGATGATTATCTTGCTAAGTATAAACTAATGAAACAGTATCATTTAGATGCTGAAGTTAAGACCTTAGTAAGATATGCAGGATATACTTTCTGGGAAGCATGTGAAGATTGGGATATCTAACTCATCTATGCAGAGTGAGAGAACTAACTCTCACTTTGCCTTTGAATTGAATATTAACTAATTAAATAAAAACATTATGAAAAAGAATATTATTATTGTAGTTTTGGCAGTTGTAGCTATTGTATCATTCATTAGTACTTATCAGATGTCTTCTAGAGCATCTTATTGGATGCAAAGATGTGATGCTGCTGAAGAAGTTATTGACAGAGTTGAAGTAGATATGCCAGACTATGTTATGGATGTATTGTGTGAAGGTGATGAATGGAATATTTGGTTGGAATATAATCCAGGCATCTAATGTATTCTGTCTATGACTCTTGGGGAAACTTGGTTAAATCAGGTTTCCCTAATTGGAAATCTGCATTCCAATTTAAAATAAGTATGCAGAGATATGATTGGGTTATTAAATAACTAACTCTCTCATTAAACTTGAATAAATAAAATAATCTTGGGTGAGCTTGATACCTTAAATAAGTCCTAAAGGCATAGGCATTGTTATATGAATATTTTCTCAAATTTGAAGGTTTATGGTGGTAAGTGGAGTGTTAAATCATCTCGTACATTCAGTACAGAAGAATTGGCTCTTGTATCTAAGGCACAGGTTGTAGAATCTCAGTATGGTTCATCATGTTGTTTCTTCATGAAGAATGGTACTACTATGTTCATTCCTATGTCTTCTGATTCTAAGTCAGAAGTAGGTGATTTCATTAATCTTAGTACTGCTGAAATTCTCACATTGGAAAAGCAGGGTGAAACAGATATTACCAGAATCAGAGGATAATATCTGATAAATTGGGAGTAGGAGTAATCCTACTCCTTTATTTTTTTTATTAAAGGTGTTAACAACAACTAACAAGAAACAAGATAATATTAAAACTAACAACAAGGAACTAACAACAATAAACAATATATCAACAAGATATATCTTTAAAGACAAGGCACTAACTCTCCCCTTGATACTGACTATCCTTATAATGAGTTATTAGTAAAAGTAATACTAACAACTAATAACAATAAGATATGTATTATTCAGTTTTATCTTTAGAGAAAGGTCACTAACTCCCCCTTTGCTCTTGGCTTACCTAGTTATGCTTATTGGTTATAATTGGGTAGTGGGATAATTAACATTTAACAATTAACATTTAAAAGTAACATTTATGAATTTGTTCAGTAATCTTAGAGTGTATGGAGGCAAGTGGGCACAGAAGTCTTCAAGAAAGTTTTCAGCAGAAGAAAAGGCACTCGTAACTAAAGCCCAAGTAGTTGAATCTCAGTATGGTAACTCTTGTTGCTTCTTTATGGCAAATGGCACAACAATGTTTGTTCCAATGTCTAATGATGCAAAGAGTGAAGTTGGTGACTTTATTAACTTGGATGAAGCAGAAATCCTCACCCTAGAAAAGGCAGGGGAAGCTGACATCCAAAGAATCAGAGGATAACAGTAATAAATAGCTGTTTTTACTGATTAAAAAGAGAGACAGAGAAAGAGTTAATATTAACTTTCCTTCTTTGCTTCTCTTTTTGCAGTTAATTTTAAACAACAAATTGCTGTAATCTATGTTATCAACAGGAGAATATGTAGCAATATTCCTACTTTTTATACTAATAATGGTAGGGATTTATGATACAAAAACAAGAAAATGATTTCAATGACTATAGTGCAATGAATAGAGACAGACATCTACCTGAAAGTTGATATAATTAAAGGTAATCATTATAGTAATGTAGCCCTTTTCTCATATTTAATAAGTAAGAAGAATATATAATAGGATACTATAGTTAAGCAATAGTCAAGAAATACAAGGTATATTAGTGTAATGGTAGCACAAACATTATATGTTTAGTAGTAGTTCAAATCTATTATATACCCCTAATAACTAAAGTCAAAAACCATGAAAAGAAAAAGAATTAATAGAGCATGTATTGCTTCATCAAGTAATTATGCTGAATCAAAGAAAGCTCATAAAGAATATATCATAGAAGAACATAGTAAGAACAATGTGATTCTTATGAGTATTCCATCAGCACCTATAAGACAGAAGACTGATATTGAGATATTTGAAGAGAATTTGAAGAAACAAATAGAATTATTCAGAAGAAATAAAGGTATTAATTGTGTGTGAATAAAGGTAAAAAGATTGTTTTGAAACTAAATACTCACAGTCTGTGAAGATAGTGAGTATTACTTTATTATTAATCTTTAATTAACATTATTATGGAACCAAAAGATATAAAAATTACAATACCTAAAGGGTATGAAATAGATATGGAAAAATCTACCTTTGAGAGAATAGTATTCAAGAAAAAGAAAGTTATTAACTGTTGGGAAGATTTAGAAGAAATAGAAGGAGTCTTTATTACTAAAGATTCTTGTATGGTTAATTACAAGGGGAGTAATGATATTCTTAATAAAAATGTATTTATTAATGAAAAGTATGCAAAGTCAGCATTAGCATTAGCACAAATAAGTCAGTTACTACCTTATTATGATAGTAAAGTTGATTGGAGTAGAGCTACTATTAAATACTGTATAGTAAAAATGAATAATGAAATTCATATAGATGCGAAGCAGTTTTCATATAATCTTTTAGCCTTTATATCTAGAGAGGAAGCTGAAAGATTCTTGAAATATAACGAGCAGTTAGTCAAGGATTATTTTATGTTATAACTACCATTATATTATCATTTAACCCTGTTTTTAAGGCTTAACTTATAATATATTGTTAGTTATAACCTATCATAAAATACACAAAAACTAGACTTTTTATATATTATATGATAGTATGTGTTTTTATTACATAAATGGTTGGATGTGTCATTATTTAATGTTAAACGGAGCCTAGTTGTATGTGAATATAGCTAGGCAAATACTCTCATAGCTCAACAGGATAGAGCATTAGTTTCCTAAACTAAAGGTTATCAGTTCAAATCTGATTGGGAGTACAATTTATTACCTTTTCCTCTTTTATAGACTGAAAAAGTATGCTGGTAGGTAAGCTACAGTTTCTTGTTTTGAATTACATTTTGTTCTTAGAAAAGAATCAAAAGGTATTTGGTAGAATATAATATACTAATAATAATAACAATGAACCAAAGAAGAAGATGGACTAATGAGGAAGAACAAGTACTCATAGACCAAGTGAGAATTAATCCTGGTAATTTAGCAAGAGCTTTTAGAGCTACTAGTGATGTTATAGGAAGAAGTCCTCATTCATGTGAACAAAGAGAGAACTTCTAGAGAAGTACAAGAGTATAACCCTAGAACAACTTACACAGAAATATAAAATATTTGCTCTTAAATATTTTCATCTTAAGGAAGGTAGACAAGTTATGCACAGCATAACAAGATTTGGGTCACCTTATTGTATATTATGTACAGGAGCAAATTGTGTTTGTGAAAATTGTATTTATTCTTTTAGAAACTCACAAAGAGAAGTTCCCTGTGTTGATATTATTTATAAGGAAATGGAAGAATCTTGTTCAGCAGAAGAGCTATTTAATGCTATACAGAAAAGAATAAGTTACTTAACTCATATTATAGAATGGTATGAAACTTTGGAGAGTAAAAATTAAGACATATTATTTTGGTATTTATTCTTATGAATTGTTTGTACTAGCAAATGATGAAGATAGTATGAAACAAACAGTACGTAACTATCTTAGTTATAAAAGAGATGAAGATGCTGAAATTGAGAGCTATGAACAAATTGATTTAACTGACGAAACAAATAGGGTACTATGAAAGAAGATTTATGTAAATCCTGTGAAAACTATTGGACTGATTTTCCATTGCCGTTAGAAGACGCAATACCACATTGCTCAATAGTTGACGAAAGGGAGGGATTTAAAAATATGGACGAAGTAGTTCCTTATCCATGTCTTGAATGTCCCTTTAATTGTTATCTAAAAAAGGAAGAATTATGACACAAGAAGAATTAAAAGAGTTTTTAAAAGAACATTTAAAAATAGAACTATACAATCACAATGAATGCTATCGTACTTATCTAGGAGTAACAATTAAAATAGATGAAGAAGAAATTAGCTCATCTGTTAATTATGATATTGAATTATGAAACAGGAAGAAAAAGAGTTACTGCTTCAAGATTTGTGCGCAAGATTGCCGTATGGAGTAAAAGTTGATGTAACTTATTCAAGAGATTCGGGTAGTTCATTAAGAGCCAGACTTTGTTCTGAAGGAATTAATACATTAGACACAAATATTTTATGGTTATTTCAACAAAGTGAAATTTATATTAAACCATACCTTTTCCCTCTTTCAAGTATGACTGAGGAACAGAAAAAGGAATGGAGGTCGTTAATGATACATGATTCGTATGGTATATTATATCCTACAATTAAATCATTTGATTATCTTTATAAAAATCATATAGATATTAGAGGTTTTATTCCTATGGGTTTGGCAATTGATTGTACTAATTTAAACATTTATTAATATGAGAAAGTTTTTTATTCTAGCAGTTATTACTACTATGTGTGTATCATGTGGTAATAAAGAGTTCGATGAGGTGAATACTCAATATGAGGAAATATCATCTACAAAGAATGAAAAAGAAAAACAAGACCCTAACTTTAGAATATTCAATGACCATTTTCAAAAAGGAAAATAATATGGACATAGCAAAAATATTAAAGAATGTACCTAAAGGTACTAAGTTATATAGTCCTATATTTGGAGAGGTAGAACTTTGTGAAGTAGATGGTGAATTTATACGTATAAACTATACTGGTTTCACAGCTGGATTCTATAGCGATGGTAAATATAATAAAAATGGAGAATGTATGTTATTTCCTTCAAGAGAAAATAGAGACTGGGATAATTTCTATATTTGTCCATTTAAAAAGGGGGATTTCATTGTTAAAGGGGGCCTAGATAGTAATAAATTCATTGCAATTTTCTCACATTTAGGTGGTCCTTATGAATATACTACTAATTATCTATGTCTACTTAGCCCAGATGGAAAATTTAAGCCCAAATCAGACTTTGGAATAGGTAATGTTCAAGAAGCAAGATTAGCAACAGAAAGCGAAAAGAAAAAATTATTAGATACTATTAAAAGAAATGGATACACATGGAATAGTGATACTCTAACTTTAGAAGAAGTTCATAAGTACAATATTTATTCCTTGAAGCCTTTTGATAAAGTTCTTGCAAGGGATACTAATATAAATGCATGGGTATGTAGAATTTATTCTCATTATCGTAATACTAGTAATTATAGATATGTATGCACAGATAACTCATATATACAATGTATTCCCTACAATGATGATACTGAACATCTTGTAGGAACTACTAATGATTGTCCTGAATATTATAAAACTTGGTAATTATGAAAAAAGTAAATGGTAAATTATACATTCTAGTTGCTGAATGTAATGGAATGAAATTTAAAGATTATAGATAATATTTAGTATATAAACTATTTAAAAAGAAGTACTATGACAAAGTATCCAATGACAGAAATGTGGTATTAAGAACCTACTAAAATCATACAAATAAGTTAAAGAAGGTTAAAGTTAAGTCTTTCTCTTGCATAATTGAAAGACTTGACTTACCTTTGTACCAACATTTAAAACAAAGAAAAAATGGCAAAGATTAATTTTAATAAAGGTCACTATGACTTAATGTGTGAAATGTTGCTTGAAATGCTTCTTAATAATGAAGTAATTCAGCACAAGATGCTTACTTTAGATGTAACAGCATTGCTTCATACAACTACAATCAATACATTGAATAGTATTAGATTGGACTTGAAGAAAGCTATTGACAATCTAGAAAATCAAGATGAGTGGTCAACTACAGAACTTAACCAAAAGAAGTTAGCTAGTCTTAAAGGTAAGAAAGAAATGGTTAACCTTATCGTTGGTTACAAGAGGTGGCAAGATGAACAAGAATCTATCAAAATGGCTAGAAAGTTGTTACTTGAAGAGCTTAATGATTTGAAAGAATCTCAGAAGACTCCTGAAGATAAGATTAAAGAGCTTGAGGATAAGCTTGCTAATCTTAAGGTAGAAACACTTTAAGAGAGAATATATGTTACTTACAATAACAACTATTTATTAAATTCATGTGCGGTTATGGAAATCAAATTAAATAAAAGTAACAGCAATCCATTTTATGGATTAAGAAATTGTTTATCACTTCAGCAGAAAGCTACTGGTAGTATTACTACCAGTTTGCTTGATGCTTGTTATGAAGAAGTGAAAGATAATCATGAAAAGAAACAGATGTTCTTCTCAGTATTATTCTCAATAGGAGATATTACAGCAAGACATCATAATATCTTTGGTAATACCAAGAGAGATAGTGGTGGTAATGCCAACAGAGAAGCATTTCATATTATCTTTGAATGGATGCTAAGAAAGACTCCTAAGCAGTTCATGAAATTCTTGTGGGAAGGTATCTTTGATGAATATCAATGCTTTGATACATTATTTGCTAATAGAGTACAAACTAAAGGCAGTAAAGTATTGAAAGTATATAATGTGTATAGCCAATTAAACTACAAATCTCTTTTACTCGAATACACATTTAAGGTAATCAAGGGTAATAATCCTTTCAAGAAACATTTGATTGCTAAATTCCTAACTCCTCCTAGACTTTCAAAAAGAAGCAAGCATAAGAAAATGCTTGATGAAACTAAGAAGATTATGGAAGATAAGGCTAAGTTCCTTGTACAACTATCAGAGTTAATGGGCTGGGAATATGAGGTAAATGGTACTTATGCCAACTTCAAAGGATACAGAAAGTGGAGACAAGAATATAATCAAGAATTAGAATCAGTATTATTCTCTACAGGAAAGATATTCGATTTCAGTAAGGATGAGTTCTTGAAATGGTTTGATAAACTTCCTGCTCAGGCTAGGTACAGAACTAAGAATAAGATTCTGTACTCTAAGAATGCTGATGAGACCTATAAATATTCACAACTTCAGGAGTGGTATAAGGAATGGGAAGCTTATAAGGAATCCAAGCAAGCAGAACAAAGAGTTCTTGAAGAAAAGATTAGACAAGGTAATGCTAGTCTTCAAGATATAGAAAAGCTAGAGAAAGTAAAGAAGGAAGCTAAGGTGAATGTAGGTGCTACAAACTTCAAACAGTTATATGAAGACATTAAGAGAGGTAATATAGATGAATTGAAGTTAGAAGCATTTATGAATAAGGTTAATCTTCCTTATAATAGCTTGGTAATTCTTGATGATTCAGGTTCTATGAGAGGTGAACCATTTAACTTTGGTTGTTTCTTAGCAGCAGTATGTTTGTGTAAGAATCCTGATGATGATGGTAGAAACTTGCTTGGTTTCTTTAATAACCATTCTCATTGGCATGGATATATTGATGTTGCAGCTAAAATTACTCCTAATAGAATTATGAGGAGTAGTGTAGCACAAGTAGCTAAATCTCCATTTGTAGACCCAAAGCTCAGTTTCTATCAGAACTATAAGAATATTGAAGCTTTCTGTAAGGGAGTATTTCAGAATGGTTGTACTAACATCAGTGCTATTCCTGAAGGATTAAAGAGAGTATGTGATGCTAATCCTGCTATTCTTGATGCTTTGAAATCATATCCTGTATGGACAATCATATCAGATGGTGAATGGAATAATCTAAGAAGTCCTGAAGCTTCAATCAATGACTTCTTTAGAAAGTGTGAATCTTGGTTTGGATTTAAACCATTCATTGTAGCTATTGATGTTGATGGTGGTTATTATAGTTCTAGTATTGGTAGTCATGCTGAAAGATTTAGTGGTATTGATAACTTTATCTATATTCCTGCTAATCCAGCACAGATTGAACAATTCCTAACTAACTTCAATGATATGGATGTATTTGATGTATATACTCCATTGCAATCTATCTTTAGAAGCAATAGATATGATTTGATTAGACAATTCACCTTAGAGTGATACAATATTAGTGATACTTACAATTGGAATATACTTAAATATTACTAAAGAGGCTCATAGAGCATTTATTATACTTAATTATGTTAAACCAATTAGTATCAATTCAGGGTATAGTCAGGTGATACTGACTATACTCACAATAAGTTACTTACAATATTAAATTTACATGGTGAATTTGGTATACACATTAGACTTGAAATCTGACGGCTTTTTAGCTATGAAGGTTCGACTCCTTCTGTAAAAATAAAGTAACTATAAAGAAATTAGGAAACTTACAATAACATTATAATATTATTTAGAGTAGTGGTAGCTCAAAAGACTTTCTTTCTTTAAACACTGGTTCGATTCCAGTAATAATTAATTTAAGTTTCCATATAATATTTCAGACACTTACAATACTAACTATGTAGCTCATTTAGGTAGAGCAAATGTCTTGAAAACATTGGGTAGTGAGTTCGATTCTCATCATAAATTATAAGTGTCTATTCTTGGGGATTTTGGCAATGGTTAAGCCAGTTGTTTTTGAGTATAATATTATACTTACAATAAAAATCAATAACAATTTCTAGGACACAATCTAGAATTGGAGGTTCAATTCCTTCAATCCCCGCTTCTTGCTATCATATTATTATGATAATAAAAAACCGTTAAATTTAAGATTTGAGCCTCATTGTTTGTGAAAATAGTGAGGCTAACATAGGGAGGTAGCTAAAGAAAATTAAGTATCTTAGATACTTACAATACTATTAAATAGGTTATAGCATTTGTTTATGGTACAAAAGTTTAGTGGTTCGAGTCCACTCCTCCCTACAATAAGTCACTTACAATATCATTGTTTTATACAATGCGATGGTTCGATTCCATCATTAATCTCCATGATTGATTAGCTCAGTTGGTTAGAGCAACAAACTGATAATTTGTGATTTATAAATAAGTGACTAACATGGGAAGTTGGCGCAATTGGTTAGCGCAGGAATCTTATACATTCAAGGTTGGGAGTTCAAGTCTCCCACTTCCTACTATGAAAGAAAGAATATCAGATTATTATAGAGAGATTGGAAATAAAATTATATGCAGGAAATAGTGTAATTGGTTAGCACGAGTAATACAAGTAACTATTGCTACTTACAATACTATTGTTTTGGTTTTTGGTTCCCTTAGTTTAGGTTCGAGTCCTAATTTCCTGCCACTTTTTTGGTTTTTTGACATAAGATTATATTTTAGTTAGCTCAATCCTATGGTTCGTGAGAATAATAGGATTAAATGGGAATAATGGTTAATGTAAGTTCGATTCTTACATTCCCACTAATTTTCGTTCTGGCATTTTGTAATTTTATATGAAAGCAACCTCTTAGTCTGTGAAGATAGAGTGGAAAAGGCTATAGCAGAAATGTTATAGCCTTTATTTTTTAACACTATTAAATTATGAGTAAATTTCAATCAATACTAGGCTATCTATTAGTAATAGGTATCTGGTGTACAGCATTACAATTAGGTTATAAATATTATTATGAGCCTAATTATGAGGAAGAAGAGTTACCTATTAGACTAGAACAGCCTGAGTTCTTTCTATATGATAAACCAACAAAAGAACTTGTTCTTGAAGCCTGTGAATATTTTGGGTTAAAGCATTCTGACATTGTTGTAGCTCAATCTCTTCTTGAGACAGGACATTATAATTCTGTTAATTGTACTAAGAATCATAATCTATTTGGATTATATAATAGTAGAAGAGGGCAATATTATAAGTTTGATAAATGGTGGAAATCAGTAATAGCTTATAGAGATATGATTCAGTATAGACTAAAGGAGAATGAGGATTATTATAAGTTTCTTAATAGAATAGGATATGCTGAAGACCCACAGTATATAACTAAAGTTAAGGGAATTGTTAAAAGATATAAGCTATAACAGAAGAAGAATTACTTAAAAATTTGTAGAGTATGACGATGTTTGTATTTTATTTATCAGGTTTGATTTTGTCATTTATACTTTATATGTACGATGCGTATAAAGTAGGAATAATTACCATTCGGGTTATTAAAGGTGTGTGCATAGCAGCTTTGCTTTCTTGGATAGGCGTTTTATATTATATTTTTACAGGTTTAAACGATGATAAAATAATATGGAAAAGAAAGAAAAGAACGAAGTAAGCATAATAATCAACGGAGTAAGGTATGATGCGGTGGAGAAACAACCTAGCAAAGACCGATGTACTACGTGTGCATTAAACGAGATGTGTTTTATGTTAGATTGCTTCCCAAGTTTTTGTGATACATTCAT
>JAZKZQ010000119.1:0-5696 GCA_045612745.1 Cellulosilyticum sp.
TAGAACGTCGGTCTCCAAAACCGGATGTCGTGGGTTCAAGTCCTACTGCCCCTGTATGGTCGCTTAGCTCAGCTGGGAGAGCACCTGCCTTACAAGCAGGGGGTCATAGGTTCGAGCCCTATAGCGACCACTGTATTAAAAAACAATACAAATATGGCGGAATAGCTCAGTTGGCTAGAGCACACGGTTCATACCCGTGGTGTCATGGGTTCAAATCCCTTTTCCGCTATTAGTAAAAGGGGCTGTCGCATAATCAATTAGATTATTGTTGGACAGCCCTGTTTTTATGTGAAAATTTAAAGCAGGAGATAATCCCCTTGTTTTTTCAAAGTAATTAAGTTAACTTCTTTCCTCACTTTTCAGGTCACAAAAGAAAGCTGGGTCAAGTGCTACTACTAAGCTACATTTGGCACTCGGTTTATCGTGCTGTAATCTGCTGAGGTGCTTAGCACAGCACGACAAACCGAGTGCTATAGATTAAGGAGGTTTGTAGCGTGTAGTAGCACTTGAACCAGTGGATCATTTTGCGACATCCCCTTGCATGGAGGTAGAATTGTTAGTAAAGCTAGTATATTAAGGGGAATAATAAGAAAGATTGTATATACATGAATAAAAGTATGATAAAAAGTGTTGACAAGATTAAAGGATATTGGTATACTAAGTGAGTGTTCAGCAGAGAACACAATATTCCTCGATAGCTCAGCGGCAGAGCATCCGGCTGTTAACCGGAGGGTCGTAGGTTCGAACCCTACTCGGGGAGTTTTGTTTTGTATAAAGTAGGACAAGTTGCTTACTAAAATATACATATAGGGGTATAGTTCAGTTGGTAGAACGTCGGTCTCCAAAACCGGATGTCGTGGGTTCAAGTCCTACTGCCCCTGTGAACAAGTTTGGCCCAGTGGTACAGTTGGTTAGCACGCCGCCCTGTCACGGCGGAGGTCGAGGGTTCGAGTCCCTTCTGGGTCGTTTTCAGTTTTACTGAATATATTGTATGGTCGCTTAGCTCAGCTGGGAGAGCACCTGCCTTACAAGCAGGGGGTCATAGGTTCGAGCCCTATAGCGACCACTGTATTAAAAAATAATACAAATATGGCGGAATAGCTCAGTTGGCTAGAGCACACGGTTCATACCCGTGGTGTCATGGGTTCAAATCCCTTTTCCGCTACTATAAGAAACACCTCAGTTTATGAAAGTAGACTGAGGTGTTTTGCATTTAATAAATATAAAGATTTAATCTTATTATCCCATATATAAACTTCATAGCTTTTAATGTTAAAGTATGATACCATGAGATAAATATATTTATAGGATAGTTTAAGTTAAATAACTATAAATATAGGAAAATAGTGTAGAAAGTGAGAAAAAAGTGAAAAAAACATTATATATATCAGACTTAGATGGTACGCTATTAAATAAAGAAAAACAAGTTACGACAGCTAGCAAAGAGGCTTTGAATATATTTATACAACAGGGTGTACAATTTTCTATTGCTACAGCTAGAACGGCAGCAACAGTGGAAGGATTATTGAAATCAGTTAAGATTAATATTCCAGTGGTGTTAATGAATGGTGTCGCATTATATGACTTAAGAAAACATAAATACATTGATATAGAATATGTAGGTGAAAAAATTGCAGAGCAAATTATTAAACGACTAGAAGCTGCTAATGAAGGAGGATTTATTTATACCATTAATGAAGGGGACTTAAGTGTATATTATGATAAAAGGCTAAATAAGTACGAGAATATCTTTTATGAAGAAAGAAAGGATACAAAAATCTTTATACAAGATAGAAAAATAGATAAAAAGAAGATTATTTATTTTGTTTTTATGGATAATAAGGAAAAAATTGAGGAAATTGCTAAGCTTATTAAAGATATTGAAGGAATAGCATTTTCACTTTATAGGGATAATTATATGGAAGATGCATATCTTTTAGAAGTATATAGTGAAAGAGCATCTAAGTCTAATGGTGTTCTAAAGCTAAAAAAGAAATATGGTTATGAGAAGGTAGTATGTTTTGGTGATAACTTAAATGATTTAAGTATGTTTGAAGTTGCCGATTATAGTTGTGCTATGTCAAATGCTACATATGAGTTAAAGGCTGTAGCTACAGAGATTATTGCTAGTAATGAAGAAGAGGGTGTAGTACAATTTATTAAAAGGCATATAAATCAGCTATAATATATATGAAATATATCAGGTAATATAAAGGAGAGAAATGAATGTTACGAGTTGGTATGGGATATGATGTACACCAATTGGTTGAAGGTAGAAAACTTATAATGGGAGGGGTAGAAATTGCCCATGATAAGGGATTATTAGGACATTCTGATGCAGACGTAGTAGTACATGCGATAATGGATGCTTTAATAGGTGCCATTGCAGAGGGAGATATAGGTAAACATTTTCCAGATACAGATCCTAAATATAAAGGTATTTCTAGTATTAGTTTGCTTGAATATGTAGGAAGACTTTTGAGAGAAAAGAATGCAGTAATTCATAATATTGATGCTACAATAATTGCACAAAGACCTAAAATGGCACCACATATTTTACTAATGAGAGAAAATGTGGCAAAGGCATTACAGATTGAAATAGGGCAAGTAAATATTAAAGCAACAACAGAAGAAAAGTTAGGTTTTACTGGTACAGAACAAGGGATTTCTAGTCAAGCTATCGTTATGGTAGACTTATAAAAAACTTAAAGTTTGGGAAGTATATTATTAGTTAAGGAGACAAAAAAGATGAGCGAAAAATATTATTGTCCAGATTGTCATAAAGAAGTAGAAGTAGTAGCAGCATGTGGTGCAACAAATTACTTCTGCAACCATTGCAAAAAACTGATTTCAAGCAAGAAGGTTATAAAAAAAGATGAGAAATAACTTGTAAAAAAGCTTAAATATTAATACAATTTATACAAGGATAGATTTAAAGGGAGAAAGAAAAGGGGAGTGTATATGAAGAGAGTATTAATAGGCATATTCATCGGATTAGGCTTGATACTTATGTGTGCAGTATTTATGTGGGAGTTATATGATAAAGCACAAATTATGGAGCATAAGGGTATAAAAAGGAGATACGTAAGAGTAAAAGCAAGTGGGTATAATAAAAATTAATAAACATCTTAAGGGCTATCACACAATTAATCAATTAGATTAGTTGTGTGATAGCCCTACTTTGATATAAAAATTTAAAGTAGGGGATAATCCCCTTGCTCTTTCAAGGTAATTTATTAACTTTTATTTTTCTTATATATAGGCAATAAGACATTAGTCAAATTATTTTATACAAGAGCTATGATTTTAGATAAGAGGTCATTATAAATTTGATTAATTATATTAAAATCAGTAGCTTCGATATAGTATTGCTCTAGATCATCATGAAGTGTTTTGGCATAAGATAATTCATCTATACCTGCAGTAACATGAGTTTTATAGCGTTTTACTATATCTGCAAGTTCTGTATGATATTTTTCATCCGTTTGTGGGGTAATGAGTTCATGATACATATCTACAAGATGATCTTGTGATAAATCAGGTTCATATTCATGGGGAGCTGTACTATCAAATATGCAAATATCAAGTTCAGGAAGTAGAACCATATCTAAGCTATCAGGATCAAAGGCACAGTGGTAAACTTCGGCATCAATACCTTTTAGTTCTGCTAAATCTACGAGTTTCTTTAGAAGTGTAGATTTCCCAGAACCAGGACGTCCTTTAATATAGTAACGTGTCTTAATAGGTTCAATAATATTGGTAACAAAATCTAAAGGACCTTTTGGTGTGGAAGCGCCGAAAAAGCGGTGTATGATAGTTGACTTCTTATTGAAACTGTGACGATTAATAATTTCATTAGTTACTTTAGTGGCTAATTGATTAGCTTTTTTAAAGTCCATATTATCAATATATATTTTTTCCCATTCATCATGTACGCTTAGTGCCTTTGCAAATTGTGCATAAGCTTTGGGATAGGTTTCACTAATTTCTTTTTGTAAATAAAGTATTTCTTTTTTATGTTTTTGAAGGTCGGGAATATTCCAAGCAGTACCTAGATTAATATATTCTTCAATAGCACCAGGTGCCTTAGGTTCTATAACATGAGGAGCAGTACCATCTACAATAGCAACACTAAGTTTTCTGATAATAATACCATCTAAAGAGTCTGGGTCAGAAGAGCAGTGTATATAATCTATATCCAACCCTTCATTTGCAAAATAAGTACCAATTTTTTTCATAAGGGAAGATTTTCCTGTACCAGGTCCACCTTTTAAAATATATATTTTATCAAGCATATGGATATTAGAATCAAATAAATTTATAAAACCTTTTGCACTATTTGCACACACAAAGTAGTGTTTGATATAACCAGACATAAGGCCACTTCCTTGATTAAATGAGTTTTTCATAAATATTATATGTCATAGCAAGTGAAAAGTTGAATAATATGGAAGAGAATGTAAAGCTCATACTTATAAATTTTAGCTATTATAGTTTCTAGAATGGATAAAAAAATAGGGCACTTATATAAAGTGCCCCTTGTGTAAGTTATTTACTCTGGATATATTAATTGAGCAGGTGTTAATTTAAGAAGTGTTTCTTCTAAATATTTTTTAGCTTCATAGTTTGCCATTGGTAAATTAAGATCTAAGTAATTACCACAATCTCTTGCAGTAGCACCAGGAATTTCATCCTTGAAGTTGGCTACAAAGTCAAAAAGCTCTGTGATAAGTGGTGCAATGGCTTCTGGTGTTCTATCACCCTTGAGGATAAGATAGAAGCCTGTACGGCAACCCATTGGCCCAAAGTAAATTACTTCATCAGCAAACGTTTTATGATTACGAAGAAATGTGGCACCAATATGTTCAATGGCATGAATTTCAGCTGTATTCATAACAGGTTCTAAGTTAGGTCTTTTCATACGTAAATCATAAGTTGTAATAGCACAATCATTTACATAGTCTACACGTGATGTATAAATACCTGGAAGTAAATCAAGATGATTTACAGTAAAGCTTGCAATTTTTTTCATAATTATGTCCTCCTACATACACTTATTTACTTATTATATGACAATTATCCATATTCGTACAGAACTATTGACTTTTCCCTTGATTTAACAGAAGTTGTCTGATAACATTAAAGTAGATAAAAACTAAGAGAGGTGCACAAAAAATGAGTGAACAGAAGAAGATTATTTTTAGTGGTATGCAACCATCAGGTACGATTACCTTAGGAAATTATTTAGGTGCCCTTAAAAATTGGACAAATTTACAAGATGAGTACAATAGCCTTTATTGTATTGTAGATATGCATGCAATTACAGTTAGACAAGACCCAGCAACTCTTAGAAAAAATGCAAGAGACTTAATGATGCTTTATCTAGCAGCAGGTCTTGACCCAGAGAAAAATATCATTTACATGCAATCACATGTATCAGCTCATGCAGAACTCGCTTGGATTCTTAATTGTTTTACTTATATGGGTGAACTTGGGCGTATGACACAGTTCAAAGATAAATCACAAAAACATGGAGACAATATTAATGCAGGGCTATTTACATATCCAGTCCTTATGGCAGCAGATATTTTACTCTATCAGACAGATTTAGTACCAGTAGGTGTAGATCAAAGACAACATTTAGAACTTGCTCGTGATATTGCAATTCGTTTCAATAATGCATATGGTGATACATT
>JAZKZQ010000120.1:0-6698 GCA_045612745.1 Cellulosilyticum sp.
CTATTTGTGTTATATGGGTTTTAATTCCTATAATATACTACAAGCGTTCAAAAACTAAAAAACATTTTATTACTATTAGCATTATTTCATTAGAAATTCTAACTTTTTCACTTTATTTAGCTGCTTGGCTTAATGCAATATTACTTTTAACCACTACGCTTTTAATTGCTAGCTTATACTTTGATACTAAGTTAGTTAAGCGACTTATAATGATTAAAATCCCATTATTTTTAATCACTACCTATATGATACCTATTATCTATGGAACTGATTATGGCATGGAAGCTAATTTTGAAGCAGCGTCTTATACATCATTATATTATGTACTTCAAATCTTAGGTGTAGGCTTATTATTTTGCAGATTGACTCAAAAAATTAACAATATGTTCCTTAAATCTGTTTCGCAAAATGAACATATTGAGTTACTCTTTAAAGAAAATATTAGACAATCAACAGAAATTAATAATGCGTTAGAAGAACTTTACGAACGTATTAATAAGGGTAATTGTGCTATATCAGAAATTAATTCAGCAAGTATCTCAGTAAATGAAATTTCAAAAGGTATGGCAGAAAAAGTTTTAAATAGCACAAATGCTGCTACAAATATGATTACAAGTGTTAAAACTGCTACTGAAAATTCAAAAGCCTTAACTGCTGTAACTGAGGAAATTGGTAAGGTTACTTTAACTAATAAAAATAATATCACTACATTATCAGAGAAATTTAAAGAAATCAATGATTCAAGTAATAAGTCAAAAGTACTTTTCAATACATTATTACATAGTACGAGTGAAATTTCATCTGCTTTAAAAATTATTAACGATGTAAGTGAACAAACCAATCTTCTCGCTCTAAATGCTTCTATAGAAGCTGCTCGTGCAGGTGATGCGGGTAAAGGTTTTGCAGTTGTTGCATCCGAAATAACTAAGCTAGCAGAACAGTCTAATCAATCTGCTGATTATATCAGTACTATCTTACATAATGTTAATAATAATACCACTGATTCACTAAATGCTATTAATGAAACAGAACTCATTATACAAGATAATCTTAAGTTATTAACACTTGCACAAGATGACTTCGATAAGATGTTTACACTTCAAAACGATATGATTCAAAAAATCATAGATTCACAAAAGCTTATTTCACTTCTTGAGAATGAAATCAAGCTCGTAAAAAATTCGACTTATGAAGCTTATACTGAAAGCTTAGAAACTTGTAATAACACAGAACACATTACAACTACTTTAGAGGAGCTTACAACTTCATTCCAAGATATTTTAGGTTATGCTAAAATGGTAAAAGCAAGTTCTGATGAGCTTATGAAATTACAAAAATAAAAATACATTAAACAGGGCTATTGCTAGATTGCAATAGCCCTGTTAGTTTTAAAATCATCTATTAACTTTTACTTTTTTATTCCGTAATTCTTTCATGAATAATATATTGACCAGTTAAACTATAATATGTCCACTCTGCAATATTTGTAATATGATCCGCTATTCTTTCTAAATATTTAATAATCATCATATATCGCATACCATTTTCAATAAATGTACTATCATTTTTCATTTCATTTATAAGTTCACACCATACTTTCCAGAAATAGTCATCAATCTTATCATCTGCTTTACAAATTGTAAGTATTGTTTCTACATCTTTACTTACAAAGCTATCTAAAGCATTTTTAAGCATATCTTTTGCCATCACAGCCATACGTTCAATATGGCGTTGATAATTATTATCTTTACTCCACTCTGCATCATTAAGCTTAAGGCTATACTGACAAATATCACTACATTGATCTGCAATTCTCTCAATATCTGTTACAATCTTTATAATTGAAAGGATAAAACGTAAATCACTCGCAATAGGTTGTTGGTGTGCAATAAGTAATGCACATTCCTTTTCAATTTCAAGTTGTTTAAAATCTATGATATCATCTTGCTTAATTGTGATTCTTGCAAGTTCATCATCACCCGTTTTAAGCACTTTAATTGTTTGATCAATAAGTCCTTCTGCTGCTTGCCCCATTTCAATAATACTCGTATTTAACTCATGTAATCTTTGCTCATATACTTTTCTAGTTGCCACTTTAGGTCTCCTCCTCTTAACCAAATCTTCCTGTGATATAGTCCTCTGTTTTCTTTTGTGATGGCATATTGAAGATTTTATCAGTCTTATCTACTTCAACAAGTTCTCCTAATAAAAAGAACGCCGTACGATCTGAGATTCTAGCTGCCTGTTGCATATTATGCGTTACGATAACAATTGTATACTGTGATTTAAGCTCACTAATTAAATCTTCTACTTTAGATGTTGAGATTGGATCAAGTGCTGATGTTGGCTCATCCATAAGTAAAATTTCTGGTTTCATGGCAATAGCTCTTGCAATACAAATTCTTTGTTGTTGCCCTCCTGATAAACCAAGTGCATTTTTACGCAGTTTATCTTTTACTTCGTCCCAAATAGCTGCTTTCTTTAAACTATCTTCTACAATAGCATCAAGTTCTGCTTTATTTTTGATACCTTGCATACGTGGGCCATAGGCAATATTATCATAAATACTCATTGGAAATGGATTTGGCTTTTGAAATACCATCCCTACTTTTTTGCGAAGTTCAATTGTATCCATATTAAAGATTTCTTGACCTTTGAATTTAATAGAGCCTTCTACCTTTGGTGCATCTGTCAAATCACACATTCTATTAAAGATACGAAGAAGTGTTGATTTTCCACACCCAGATGGTCCAATGAAAGCAAGTACTTCATTTTCTTCAATATCTAAATTTATATTTTTAACTGCCTTAAAGTCACCATAATAAAATGAAAGATCTTTAATGCTCATTATTGTACTCATATTATTTTTCTCCTTATATTATTTGACTTTACGTAATTTATGGCCAATAAAGTATGTGAGTAAGTTAAGTAAAAGAATGATTACAAGAAGTACGACTGCTGTCCCATAAGCTTCTTCAAAAGAAATACCTTCTTTTGCTAATAAATAAAGATGAACTGCGAGTGTACGTCCTGATTCCATTGGTGTTGTTGGGAGATTAAGCATTGTTCCTGCTGTTAAGTAAATGGCCGCTGTTTCTCCTACAATTCTTCCTGTTCCAAGTACAACTCCTGTTAAAATTCCTGGCAAGGCACTTGGAAGGACTACTTTCATAATAGTTACAAATTGACCTGCACCTAATGCAAGTGAACCTTCTCTTAAGGCTACTGGTACTGTTTTAAGTGCTTCTTCTGTGGTTTTTACCATAGTTGGTAATACCATAAGCGAGATAGTAAGTGCACCAGCTAAAATGGAAAAACCTAGTTTACATTGTGTCAGAAAGAACATCATTCCAAAAAGCCCAAACAGGATAGATGGTACCGCTGCTAATGTCTCTGTGGCAAAACGAATAATTTTTACAAAACGTCCACCCTTTGCATATTCATTTAAATAAATAGCTGCACCAATTCCAATTGGTGCTGAGATAAGAAGCCCGATAGCTACCATATAAAGTGTTGACACAATAGGAGGAATAAGGTCTCCTAAATTAATATGTGCAATCCCTTTTATAAAGATATATCCAAGAATCCATACAAGCATTAAGATTGTAAGAGAAGAGATGGCTATGAGTGTCCATTTTACTATATTATCTTTATGTTTTATTTGCATAACCCTGCTCTCCTTTCTGATCTTTTAATAAACTGAGTAAGGATTAAATTAATGCTCATAATGAGTACAAAAAGTACCATTCCTGTTGCAAAAAGTGCTTGTTGATGGGTACCTGTTGCATATCCCATTTCCATAGCAATATTTGCTGTTAATGTTCTGGCTGGGTCCATAAGACTATGTGGTAATCTTACGGCATTACCAGCTACTAAGATAACAGCCATTGTTTCTCCAAGGGCACGACCTATGCCAAGTACAATACCTGCTGCAATACCAGATTTAGCTGCACCTAGTTGTACTTTAAAAATATATTGAAATTTAGAAGCCCCAAGTCCAAGTGCACCTTCTTTGTATTCATTAGGCACTGCTCTAAGGCTTACTTCTGTCATTCTAATAATAGTTGGTAAAATCATAATGGCAAGAATGAGGATAGCTGCTAGTAAACTACTCCCTCCACCAATACCACCAAATAGATTATTCAAAATAGGTACAATAACCATAAGGCCAAAGAATCCATAAATAACGGATGGAATACCTGCTAATAAGTCAATGGCTGCAGAGAAAACTGCTGCAACTTTTTTAGGAAGTACTTCTACTAGTACAATGGCTGTACTAATACCAATAGTTACCCCTATTAAGGTTGCTCCTAAGGTTGCTATAATACTTGTTACTAACATCGGAAAGATTCCAAAGATCTCTCCTGATGGATTCCACTTCTGACCGAAGAGGAAGTCTATAAGGTTTGTATGGCTAAAAAATGGTAGTCCACCAGCAATGATATAAGCTGCCATAAAGCCAACTGCTAAAATCATAATTGCTGCACATAACCAAAACACCTTTTTCATTAATTTATCCATATGCTATCCCTCTACTCAGACTTTTAAATCTGTTAAATTTTATTTTCCATTAAATCCTTTGAACTTTAAAACTTCTAATCTAAATAATTATTCTAATACTGAAATATATTTTTCTGCCATAATTTCTTGACCTTCTTCACTTACTACAAAGTTTACGAAATCTGTAGCTTTTTGACTTGCTTCTGCTTTTGTAAGTAAAAGTAATGGTCTAGCAATTTTATACTCTCCTGATTTAACTGTATCTGCATTTGGTGTTACCCCATCAATGCTTAATACCTTTACTGTATCATTCATGTATCCTACTGAAATGTAACCAATTGCTGCTTCTTTACTTGCAACTGTTGCCATGATAGATCCTGTTCCTTCACTTACTAAAGCCATATCTGTGATAGTTGAAGCTTTGTCTGCATCTTGAAGATCTACAATCTCTTCAAAGGCACTTCTTGTACCTGATCCTGCTTCTCTTGTTACGACAATAATATCTTGGTCATTGCCACCTACTTGACTCCAGTTAGTAATTTTTCCTTCATAAATATCTTTTGCTTGTTGCATTGTTAAATCTGATACGCCATTTGCTGGATTTACTACAATCGCAATACCATCGTGGGCAATCACTGTTTCTTTAAGACCTAATCCTTCTTCTTGGCTACTCAGTTCACGAGAAGCCATCCCCACATCTGCTGTACCATCTGCTACTGCTTTAATACCAGCTGATGAACCGTTACCTTGTACTTCTACTGTTACTTCTGGTTTAATTTCTTTATATTTTCCTGCAAGTTTTTCCATTGGCTCTGCAATTGTTGTTGAACCAACTACTGAAACTTTTTCACTACTTGCTGATGCACTGCCACATCCTGTAAATGCCATTGTTCCTATTGTTAATACTGTAAGTCCTAATAATAATTTCTTTTTCATTCTATATCCTCCTAATTGATACTATATGTCAATGTCTATTATTCTTGTCTATCATTATGAAAAACCAATTTTTATGCTCACTAGCTTTGTTTTCCACACAGTCATAATAACGAAATTATGTTCAGCTTTTATTTGCGGAATGTTAAATTTTATTTTTACAATGTTAAATCTGTGTTAAGTGAGATTAAACAGATTAATTATAATTATGTTATTTTATATTAGGTATTTAATAAAAAGTGAGGGCACTTATTTTTATAAGGCCCTCATTTACTAAGGAATTTTTTATGATTATTATGAAGTATAATGCGCCACTAATTATTTTATGGAAATATACTTTTCTGATATAATTTCTTGGCCTTTGTCACCTTTAATAAAATCAATCAGTGCCTGAGCTTCTGGTTTAATACTTGGCTGAGTAACTAATAAGAGTGGTCTTGAGATTTTGTATTCCCCTGCTTTTACTGTCTCCGTTGTTGGTGTTACGCCATCAATGTCTACTCCTTTCACTGTTTTATCCATATATCCCAGTGATATAAAGCCTATTGCTGCTTCTTTGCTTGCTACTGTTGCCATTACTGCACCTGTACCTTCTGATACTAAAGCTGTATCTAAAATTGTTGAAGCTTTAGTGTCATCTAAGAGACCTATAATTTCTTCAAATGCACTTCTTGTACCTGACCCAGCTTCCCTTGTTACTACGATAATATCTTGATCACTACCACCTACTTCTTTCCAGTTAGTGATTTTCCCTTCAAATATTTCTTTTACTTGTTCTTGGCTGAGGCCTGTTACACTATTAGCTGGATTAACAACTACTGCAATACCATCATAAGCAATAACTGTTTCTATAAGACCAGAACCTTTTTCCTCCTCACTTAACTCTCTAGATGCCATACCAATGTCTGCTGTTCCATCTATTGCTGCTTTAATACCTGCTGATGAACCATTTCCTTGTACTTCAATGTCATCTGTACTACCTGCTTCCTTATAAGCTGCTACTAACTTTTCCATTGGCTCTGCAATTGTTGTTGAACCTACAATTGAAATCTTTGTAGCACCTTGTGTTGTGCCATTTACTCCCTCTGATGATGCGCTAGAACTACCACATCCCACAAACATACAAGAACCTAATGCTAATACTGCGACAACGGCCATAAATTTTCTTTTCATATTAACCTCCTCCTAAGATATATCCATATCTTCTATTAACTTCTTTTTTCTTTATGGCTTTATCATAATGTACTCTTATTTGTTTTTCATTT
>JAZKZQ010000121.1:0-5889 GCA_045612745.1 Cellulosilyticum sp.
ACATATTTTGTAAGTGTTGCTAAACGATTTGATAATTGCATCTTTCACCTCTGTCATACTTCAATCTTTTGTATTAGCTTTATTCATTTAATATATCCTTATAGACAATAATAGAAGTTGGCTATAAAGACAACTTCTATCATAATGTTTGATTCTTATTCTAAATAATCTTTAAGTTTTTTACTACGACTTGGATGTCTAAGTTTTCTAAGTGCTTTGGCTTCAATCTGACGAATACGCTCTCTTGTTACACTAAACTCTTTACCAACTTCCTCAAGCGTACGTGCACGACCATCATCTAGTCCAAAACGTAAACGTAATACTTTTTGTTCTCTTTCGGTTAACGTATCTAAAACTTCAATAAGTTGTTCTTTTAATAAAGTAAATGCAGCTGCTTCTGCTGGTACTGGAATGTCTTCATCTGGAATAAAATCACCTAAGTGACTATCTTCTTCTTCACCAATCGGTGTTTCAAGCGAAACTGGTTCTTGAGAGATTTTCATAATCTCACGTACTTTAGAAACAGGCATTTCCATACGCTTTGCAATTTCTTCTGGTTGTGGATCACGACCTAATTCTTGGAGAAGTTGACGTGAAACACGCATCAATTTATTGATTGTTTCCACCATATGCACTGGTATACGAATTGTACGTGCTTGATCAGCAATAGCTCTTGTAATAGCCTGACGAATCCACCATGTTGCATAAGTACTAAACTTAAATCCTTTTGTATAATCAAATTTTTCAACGGCCTTAATTAAGCCTAAGTTACCTTCTTGAATAAGATCTAAAAACAGCATGCCACGCCCTACATAACGTTTTGCAATACTTACAACAAGTCTGAGGTTGGCTTCAGCTAATTTTTTCTTAGCTTCTTGGTCGCCTTCTTGCATTCTTTGAGCAAGGACGATTTCTTCTTCCGCAGAAAGAAGTGGTACTTTACCAATTTCCTTAAGATACATACGTACCGGATCATCAATACTGATACCATCTGGTAAATTACTAAAATCAATGTCCGCATCATCTACTTCTACTTCATTCATATTACCAATTATATCAATATTTTGTGTTTCTAGGTAATCATAAATTTGTTCTATTTTGCTAGGCTCAAGCTCCATATCCGAGAAAACTTCATTAATATCATCTTGCTCTAAAATGCCTTTTTTCTCTTTTGCAATATTTATAAGTTGATCGAGCTTCGCCTTAAATGCTAGCTTCTGTTCTGCTATATCTTTCACTATTATCAATCCTTTCTCCTGTCTACTATTCTATCCATTTATAAAATCAATATACAATTTGTCAAGTTCCTTTTTTTGAAATAGTAGATTTTGTAACTCATTTGGGTCTGTTGTTGTTTTTAGACATTTTTCAATATATTGACTACTAAGTCTTTTAATATTCTCAGCCACCATTTTTTGAAGTACTGATATCTCTTCATAGCGCTTATCTTTAAAAATAACCACATGTGAAATAATATTTTGATCCGCAGCTTCTGGATATTTTTTAGTAAAATAATTCATATCAATATCTATACCACTTTTTAATGATTCAAAAACTGCTTTTGCTAAATCTTGTAAAAGCTGTCCTTCGAACATATTTGGTGTAATAAACTCTGCTGCACGCTTTCCAATTTGTGGGTAATGATAAAGTGTGGCTAAGAATAATACTTCATTGTTTAAAACATTTTTTACGTGAGTGGGGGTTTTCTCTTCTTGAAGTTGCACTTTAGGGCGTACTACTTTTCTATAATGTTGGTTCATCTCTGCCTTAAATGCTTCTTCATCTATATTATATTTCTTACAGATTTCTTCCATATAAATAGATTGCTCAATACTACTACCAGCTTCTGATAACATTAATGCTACTTCTTGAAAAAATTTTACTCTTTCTTCTGGCTGACTTAAATCATGACCCTCTTCAATGCAGGTTACTTTAAACCATATGTCAGATGGTGCTTCACTAATCAAATCTTCTACCTCTTGCTTTGTATGTTGTTTGAGATATTCATCTGGATCTTTCCCATCTTGTAACTGAAGCACCTTTACTTTAAGACCAGCTTGACGCAAAATGGGAATTGCACGCAGTGCTGCATTCCTCCCTGCATTATCACTATCATATAAAATAACAATCTGTTTCGTATAGCGTTTTAAAATTTTAGCCTGAAATGATGTAAAAGCTGTCCCAAGTGAGGCAACCGTTTGGTCAAATCCTACTTGATGCATGGCAATAACATCCATATATCCTTCTACTAAAATAAAATAATCACTTTTGGTGTTTTTTGCCACATGTAAACCATAAAGCATATTACTCTTATTAAATAAAATATTCTCAGGTGAATTGAGGTATTTGGGCATACTCCCATCCATAACACGTCCACCAAAAGCAATAACTTTTTTACTAGCATCAAAGATAGGGAATATCACCCTACCTGCAAATCGGTCATAAAGCATACCGTGATTCTTACTTTTTAAAATAAGACCTGACTCTAATAACAAGTCGTCACTATAACCTTTTTGACTTAGATACTGATATAAACTTGTATATGCATTAGGTGAATATCCTAATCCAAATTGTTTGATGATATTCATCGAAAGGCCACGCCCTGTTAAATATTCTAGTACATCTTTATGCTGCTCATCTCTTAACGAAAAATGAAAAAATCTAGCACTTTCTTTCAGAATCTCTAAAAGCTGCATACGTTTATGATTTTTTGCCATTTCTTCTTCAGACAAATATTCTTGATCTAATTTAATATGTTCTCTTTCTGCTAAATATTTAAGTGCTTCTACGAAAGTCATATTTTCTTTTTGCATCACAAATGTGATAACATTGCCTCCTGCTCCACAACCAAAGCAGTAGTAAAGCTGCTTATCTTCACTTACAGAAAAAGAAGGTGTTTTTTCATTGTGAAAAGGGCATAATCCTGTATAAGAACCGCCCTTTTTAACTAAGGTTGTGTATTCTGAGATAATAGATACAATATCACTTTTTTCTCTAATTTCCTCTATGACATGCTCTGGATATAACATCTACTCTCCTTCTTTCTATACTTCTTTTTTAACAGATTTTAATACACTTGCCATGACCTTGGAAAAAACAAATCCATATACTTATGGATGGCATAACGGTCTGTCATACCTGCAATATAATCACAGACTACTTGTTCTTCCGAATCCCCCATTTCAAGTTGTTTTAGTATAATGGAGGTAATTTATCAAGCTGTTTGATATAGTATTCATAAAGCCTATACACTACTTGCTTAGCCTTATCTTCTTGTTCTTTAGCTACTGAGCCAATATATACCCTATCAAACAAAAAAGCCCTTAAGGCATAAAATGCTTCACTTACTTTACTACTCATAATAATTTCTGTTTTATCTATACTTTCACTTACAATATCTGTAATCAAAGTATAAATTCTCTCGCTTGAGGTTTCACCTAATATATTAGTATATGCTTTAGGAACCTCCTCTAACCTTAATACTTTACCTCGAATAGCATCATCAATATCATGATTAATATAGGCAATTTTATCAGCCAATTGGACTACTTTTCCCTCTACTGTAGAAGGTTTTCCTTTTGTTGGGTGATTTAAAATACCATCTTTAACTTCAAAAGTCAAATTTAGCCCTTGTCCATTGTTTTCAAGTTTCTGCACAACACGCAAACTTTGTTTATTATGTACAAATTCGCCATTTGTTACCTCTTGTAAACTATGTTCACCTGTATGTCCAAAAGGAGTGTGTCCTAAGTCATGTCCTAAAGCAATTGCTTCTGTTAAATCTTCATTCAAACGCAGGGTTCTTGCAATAGTTCTTGCAATTTGAGAAACCTCTAGTGTATGGGTAAGCCTAGTCCTATAGTGATCACCTTCTGGTAATATAAAAACTTGTGTTTTTTGTGCAAGTCTTCTAAACGTTTTTGAATGTAATATGCGATCACGATCCCTTTGAAAAGCAGTTCGAATTTCACAAGGTGTCTCTTCTACATCTCTACCTTTAGAGTATATACTTTTCATCGCCACTTTACTAAGTACCATTGTTTCAATTTTTTCTTGCTCTCGTCTATAGCACATTTGCATCACCCCACATATTATATAAATACGACGCAAAATACATATTTCCTTTATAAAATTATTTTTTTGTTAAAATTAGTTAATTTATATATTGACTTTCCATTTTTTTTGTGCAATATCATAACGTTAAATTTCACTTTTTACTTTGTGCATTTACCAATTAAAGTATACCCATTTTTTATATTTCTTATTAAAATAAAGCCATACTGAGAGATATGACTTCTGCAGTAAGTCTGCCCCTCAATATGGCTTTAGGTATTAATATTTATTTATCTGCAATAGCTGCTTGTGCTGCTGCAAGTTTTGCGATTGGCACTCTAAATGGTGAACAAGATACATAGTCAAGACCAATCTTATGGCAGAATTCAACTGATGAAGGATCTCCACCATGTTCTCCACAGATACCAATATGTAATTTATCATTAACTGGTTTTCCTAATTTAATAGACATTTCCATTAACTTACCAACACCTGTTTGGTCAAGTTTAGCAAATGGGTCATTTTCAAAAATCTTAGTATCATAATAAGCATCTAAGAATTTACCTGCATCATCACGAGAGAAACCAAATGTCATTTGAGTTAAGTCATTTGTACCGAAGCAGAAGAAGTCAGCTTCTTTAGCAATCTCATCAGCTGTAAGTGCAGCTCTTGGTATTTCAATCATAGTACCCACTTCATACTCAAGATTTACGCCAGCAGCGGCAATTTCAGCATTAGCTGTTTCAACAACTACTTTTTTAACAAATTTAAGTTCTTTGATGTCAGAAATAAGTGGAATCATAATTTCTGGTTTAACTGTCCAGTCTGCATGTTGTTTTTGAACATTGATTGCAGCACGGATAACAGCTTTTGTTTGCATTTTTGCAATCTCTGGATATGTTACAGCAAGACGACATCCTCTATGCCCCATCATTGGATTGAACTCATGTAATGAATCAATAAGTGCTTTAATATCAGCTACTGATTTATTTTGAGCTTTAGCAAGTTTTTCAATATCTTCTTCATCTGTTGGTACAAACTCATGAAGAGGTGGGTCTAAGAAACGAATTGTTACTGGACAACCTTCAAGAGCTTCATATAATTTTTCGAAGTCTCCTTGTTGATATGGTAAAATTTTATCAAGTGCAGCTTCTTTTTCTGCCACTGTATCAGCACAAATCATCTCACGGAATGCAGCAATTCTGTCAGCCTCAAAGAACATATGTTCTGTACGACAAAGTCCAATACCTTCAGCGCCAAGTTCACGTGCTTTTCTAGCATCTGCTGGTGTATCAGCATTTGTACGAACTTTTAATTTTCTAAATTGATCAGCCCATTCCATAATTCTACCAAATTCACCTGCGATAGTTGCATCAACAGTTGGTATAAGACCATCATAAATATTACCTGTTGATCCATCAAGTGAAATAAAGTCTCCCTCATGGTATGTTTTGCCACCAAGTTCAAATTTCTTATTTGCTTCATCCATTTTGATTTCACCACAACCGGATACACAACAAGTACCCATACCACGTGCAACAACAGCTGCATGTGATGTCATACCACCACGTACTGTTAAGATACCTTGAGCAGCTTTCATACCTTCGATATCTTCTGGTGAAGTTTCAAGACGAACAAGGATTACTTTTTCACCACTTGCATTCCATTCTTTTGCATCGTCTGCAGTAAATACAACTTTACCACAAGCAGCTCCAGGAGATGCACCAAGTGCTTTACCAATTGGTGTAGCATCTTTTAATGCTTTCGCATCAAATTGTGGATGTAATAATGTATCTAAATTTCTAGGATCAATCATTGCAACTGCTTCTTCTGGTG
>JAZKZQ010000122.1:0-4270 GCA_045612745.1 Cellulosilyticum sp.
CACTGTATTTGTTACAATAGCAAAAGTAAGTTTTTGCTTCTTTGTAATCTTCTTCTGAGGTGTTTTAGGTGGCTTAATCGCAATGCCTCGAAGTTCTTTAGGAATAAGCAAACGTACTAGATAAGGATACCCACCATATGTAAGACTCAGATATAGATAAGCTACAATTGTAATGGGTACAAATAAATCTTTTGCTAATGTAAGGGATGTATATAATACCATAGGTCCATCCGCACCACCTATCATAGCAACAGCTGCTGCCTCACCATTTGTGAGTCCAAAACATTTAGCAATAGGAAAAGTAACTATTGTTCCTAATTCAGCACACATGGCAATGAACATGCTTGTAAAAGGCTTATCTAATAAGAAGGTTACATCTGTAATAACACCAATGCCCATAAATACTAAACAAGCAATAAGACCATTACTAAACATAAATGTATAAATAGGTTGTAAAAAGTCGATTTGCAAAATTTGCATAAGACCATTTGTATCTGACATAATAGGATCCATAAAAATAGTTCCTGTCTGTCCCGGTGCCAAAAAGAGAACACCGGCATTAACAGCTGACATCCCTATTCCCATAGGTACCATAACCAAAGGTTCCAATGTTTCTTTAGCTCCTAAATAAAATATAAGTATACCTACAAAAATCAGCACTATTCGCATAATTGCTACTGCTGGGTCTTGTGCTACTAATGTTGAAATCCCCTGAAATAAATCTAAAATATTCATCTTCTGCCAACCTTTCCTTAATTTATTGTTACATGCCCTGTTTGTTATCAAGTGATTGGGTAACTTTTATTACACCATTAATTAATATAGCAATTACAAAAGAAATTATAAAAGCTAAAATATAAATACCAAAAGGTACAATAATACTTGCAAACATAAATAACATCTCCCTTTAGAAATTAACATATTATGAGTTACAGAATTCTTTCTTAACACTTACCATATACAATGCTAAAACAACAACGGCTACTACAATACCACCAATTATTTGAGCCATAGATATATCCATTTTTTCACCCCTTTGTTTAATTTAGTACTTATATGTTGTATATTTTTATTATATTTTGTTTTCTATATATTTAAAAATACAAATATATTAAGTATAATATAAATATATTTTATAATTTTAATAATCAAACATAATTAGAGAGGATTAAATGATGGACTTACATTATCTTAAGCTTTTTAATACTATTGCTGCTCTAGGAAGTATGACTAAAGCTAGTGAAGAAATGCATATTAGTCAACCTGCATTATCTATTCAAATCAAAAAACTAGAAGATAATCTAGGACTTAGACTTTTTGATAAACAAGGTACACGTCTTGTCTTAAATGAGAATGGTAAAACTCTATTTCACTATACTCAGCAGATTTTTAATCTTGTTCAGGAAGCTTCCAATCAACTTGCAAACCGTAAACTTACTGTTAGTGGAGAAGTTACAATTGGTGGAAGTAATACTGCTGGTAGTTATCTCCTACCTGATATCATAGGGGCCTTTAAGCAACTTTACCCTCAAGTCATTGTTAAACTTCACATTGGCAATACCTCTGAAATTGCAAACCTTATTCATAATAATATTCTAGATTTTGCTATTAATGGAGGTGATATAACCTATACTTCTCAAATTGAGGTTTTGCCATTAAAGGAAGATCCACTAGTGATTGTATCCTCTCCCAAAAGTATTTACGCCAAACAATCCATCTTATCAGCAGAAGACCTAGAAACCAGTAGTTTTATTGTACACGATAACAATTCTCAACTTTACTTTGCTTATCAAAAGGTTATTCATGAGCTTAATTTAGAGGAAAATATCACTATGTCTCTAGGTAGTATTGATGCTATTAAACAAGCTGTTGCTGCTGACTTAGGTCTTGCCTTTATCCCTTATTCAGCAGTTGCTAATGAATTAAAATTAGGTTTACTTCATGAAATCAAACTCAAAAATGCTAATTGGTTTTATCCATATAGCTTAATCTATAATAAAAGTAAATTTATCTCTCCTGCTACTTTAAAACTAATGGAAATGGTTAAAAAGCAACTTGAAAAAATTGACTCGAAATAATCACATATTAATAATACAATGCAAAATGGTACCTACTTTAAACCTTAGTAGGTACCATTTCATTTTCTATAGTGCTAATTTGCCTTCTAGCCCATAAGTGCCTCTATTTCAGCTGTTAGCTTTCTAGCAGCTTTTTTATGTGTTTTTTCTGTTGGATGATAGCATGCTGCATAACCATCGTTATAAGGTTGTACTGCAAATTTCATACTTGAAACATTTGTATCCCCTGTTTCAAGGCTATAATTCGCTACTGCTTTCTCAATGCATGGATATAGTGTATCTCCCATAATACCTAATGTACAAAGTATTTGAGCTTGCGGATTTTTTTCACGTACCATTTTTAAGAATTCAATATATCCAGTCACAAACTCTGCTTGTTTAGTTGTATCACTGCCACAATAGCTCATATCATTTGTTCCTAAATTAATAACGATTAGATCAGGTTGTGCCTTACTAAAGTCCCAAGGTAACTAGGTGACACTTGTGCCCAACCTGCACCACCTGACCAGCTTTGAAGAATCATTTTTACATCACTTTCATCCCCTGTATAAGTAAGATAAAAATACCCATCTTCATTAATAATACTGCCATCAAATGTCCCACCATTTTTCAGTGTACTTGTAGGCAATGCCAACTGCCATGTACCTATAGACTCACTCCCATTAAAAATAGTCACTGCATCCTGCTGTGTACTCATAACTACCATTTGATCGTTTGCTTGTATAGGCATTACTTCAGAATTTAATACCACACAACCAGCGTAACCTCTGACCTTAATGGAAATTTCCTTTACACCTCTACATTCAAAATATTTAAATCCTGCCGTTGCAGAATGCTTCATATTACCAATATAACCAGGCTCCTCATCACCATCACGACCATCCTGCATAATCTTAGGTGCATCGCTATCTCCTACATAAACGGATGGCTTATCTCTAAAGAGATTACAAGCAATGTACGCTGGATACTCGCCCTTACCTTCTAAAGGTCCCCCATTTAAACCACAAGAGGTAATTTCTACTTGAGGAATACGACCATCGGGTTGAATAGTTAATTTTTCTGCACAACTTTGTCTACTGTACCAAGTGCCATTTGTGTGACGGTGGTAGAAGATATACCACTCATCTCCAATTTCAATAATACTACCATGGTTATTAGCACCATATGCCATCGGCTGGTCTGCTGGTTTATAAGTATCAATATGTAAATCACTGTTGCTAACAATGACACCACCATATACGAATCCAGAGGTAGGATTTTTGCTAGTTGCATAGCAAAGCTCGTGCATTACCACTGAAGAATATATAAAGTAATAAGTATCTTTTATCTTACGAATAGAAGGTGCCTCAAAAAACTCATGTCCCTCAAAAGTAGTCCCCATACCATACTCACAACCTGGTGCTACAAATACAGGTGCTTCAACAATCGTTAACATGTCAGATGCTAAGACGGTAACCATGGCACCCGTTCTAGATTTGTCCCCGCGCCCACAGAAACCAGTGTATAAATAAGTCACATCACCTTCTGTCAAAACACCTGGGTCAAACTGAGGTTCATCCCCTAGCTTCTCTCCTAAACGTGTACCATCCTCATAATGCACATAGCCGTAGAATTCATATTTGCCTGCTGGGGTATCACACACAGCTACAGAAACCACACAAACATGGTCTAGTACATAATACAAATAATATCTACCATCAGGTCCCTGGGTCACATCCGGTGCATACAAACACATCTTACTGTCTTTATTCAAAGGATCTGCATTTTTGGGATAAATGACACCTTCATATCTCCAGTCAGATAAATCATCTACAGGTGCAGACCAACATACATAATCTCCCAAACAGAAAACATGTCCGTTATACAAATCGTGGGAGCCATAAATATACACCCTATCTCCAAATACATAAGGCTCTCCATCAGGAATATACTCCCAAGATGGCAGATAAGGGTTAAATGCCTGTTTTTTCATAATGTACTTCCTCCTTAAAATTTTATTTCTTCGAATACTTATGTTTGGATTTTATAATATATTAAATTATCTTTTAATTAAATATATTAAATTTAAAATATTAAAACTAATGTACTTATTATTCATATTCAGTTAGCCAATTCATAAGCGTAAACTTTAAACTAAATTTTTCCAGCAGAAAAAACAATAAAAATGGGAAACCTCTATAGTCTAACACTAC